>NZ_FUZV01000003.1 GCF_900167565.1 Pseudoxanthomonas indica | reverse complement strand
CGCGTATCTGCGCATCCACCGCCGCGATGGCGGTCATGTTGACCACCCGTCGCGGGGTGGCGCTGGTGGTCAGGATGTGCACCGGCTTGGAGATGCCCATCAGGATGGGACCGATGGCCACGCCGTCGGTGACCACGCGCACCATGTTGTAGGCGATGTTGGCTGCATCTAGGTTGGGCAGCACGAACAGGTTGGCGCGGCCGGTGAGCGTGCTGCCGGGCATGATGCGGTTGCGCAGCACCTCGTCCCAGGCGGTGTCGCCCTGCATCTCGCCATCGACATTGAGCTTGGGCATGCGCTTGAGCAGCAGCTCGCGCACCTTGCGCATCTTCAGCGCGCCGGGAGTCTCGTGGCTGCCGAAGTTGGAGTGCGAGAGCAGCGCCACCCGCGGTTCGATGCCGAACAGCTTGAGCCGATAAGCCGCCTGCAGCGTGGCCTCGGCAATCTGCTCGGCGGTCGGGTCATCCTGCACATGGGTGTCCAGGAAGAAGTACGCGCCCTGGTTATTGATGACCCCGGTCATGGCCGAGGTGGACTGCACGCCCGGCTCCAGCGGAATGACGCTGCGCACATAGCCCAGCTTCTTGTGGAAGCGACCGACGATGCCGCTGACCATCGCATCGGCTTCGCCACGCGCCACCATCACCGCGGCAATCAGCGTGGGCCGCGAGCGCATCAGGTTCTTGGCCGCCGCCGGGGTCACGCCGCGACGCGAGGTCAGCGCATGGTAGTGCTGCCAGTAGTCGTTGAAGCGCGGGTCATCGTCCTGGTTGGTCAGCTCGAAGTCCACGCCGGCGCGCATGCGCAGGCTCAGCCGCTCGATGCGCGCGGCAATGACATCGGGCCGGCCAATCAGGATGGGATGGGCCAGGCCTTCGTCAATCACCGTCTGCACCGCGCGCAGCACCGTCTCTTCCTCGCCCTCGGCATAGACCACGCGCTTCTTGTCGGCCTTGGCGCGGTCGTAGACCGGCTTCATCATCAAACTGGTGCGGTAGACGAACTGGCCCAGCTTCTCGCGGTAGCCACGCATGTCCTGGATGGGCCGCAGCGCCACGCCCGAGTCCATCGCCGCCTGCGCCACCGCCGCGGCCACTTCCACCAGCAGGCGCGGGTCGAACGGACGCGGGATGAGGTACTCCGGACCGAAGCACGGCACATCATCGCCGTAGGCCGTGCCCAGGTCCGAGGCCTCGCGCCGGGCCAGGTGGGCGATGGCGTGCACGCAGGCCACCTTCATCGCCTCGTTGATGACCGTGGCGCCCACGTCCAGTGCCCCGCGGAAGATGTAGGGGAAGCACAGCGCGTTGTTGACCTGGTTGGGGTAGTCGCTGCGGCCGGTGCCGATGATGGCGTCCGGGCGCACCGCCTTGGCGTCGGCCGGCAGAATCTCCGGGTTCGGGTTGGCCAGGGCCAGGATGATGGGCTTGGCCGCCATCGTGGCCACCATCTCCGGCTTCAGGATGCCGCCGGCCGACAGGCCCAGGAAGATGTCCGCCCCGGCCACAATCTCGGCCAGCGTGCGCTTGTCGGTCTCGCGCGCATAACGCGCCTTGTCCGGGTCCAGATGGGCACGGCCGCTGTAGATGACGCCCTCGCGGTCAAAGGCCAGGATGTTCTCCGGCTTCAGGCCCAAGGCCACCAGCATGTCCAGGCAGGCGATGCCGGCCGCGCCGGCGCCGCTGGTGGCCAGCTTGACGTCTTCAATGCGCTTGCCCACCACTTCCAGCGCGTTGACCACCGCCGCACCGACAATGATGGCGGTGCCATGCTGGTCATCGTGGAAGACCGGAATGCGCATGCGCTCGCGCAGCTTGCGCTCGACGATGAAGCACTCCGGCGCCTTGATGTCTTCCAGGTTGATGCCGCCAAAAGTCGGCTCCAGGCTGGCGATGATGTCCACCAGCTTGTCCGGGTCGGTCTCGTCAATCTCGATGTCGAACACATCGATGCCGGCGAACTTCTGGAACAGCACGCCCTTGCCTTCCATCACCGGCTTGCCGGCCAGCGCGCCGATGTTGCCCAGCCCCAGCACCGCGGTGCCGTTGGTGACCACCGCCACCAGGTTGCCGCGCGCGGTGAGCTCGCTGGCCGCCTTGGGGTCCTCCACAATCGCCTCGCAGGCGTAGGCCACGCCCGGCGAGTACGCCAGCGCCAGGTCGCGCTGGGTCAGCATGGGCTTGGTCGGAGTGACCTTTATCTTGCCCGGTGGGGAGAGACGGTGATACTCGAGGGCGGCCTGCTT
>NZ_FUZV01000002.1:1500000-1642831 GCF_900167565.1 Pseudoxanthomonas indica | reverse complement strand
AGCGCCAGGTCGCGCTGGGTCAGCATGGGCTTGGTCGGAGTGACCTTTATCTTGCCCGGTGGGGAGAGACGGTGATACTCGAGGGCGGCCTGCTTCAGCAGGTCCTGATCTGTATCCGTACTGCTCATCGTTGCGTTGACCAATGAATTGACAAGGTGGCCGCGTCTCAGTTGGTGGCCGTCGGCTTGGAGACGTATTTCTTCATCCAGTCGGCTGTCCTTCTTGCCGCATCCGCTGCATGCTTCCGTTCCAGCAATGAATGACCTTGCCGGGGGTAGATCAAAAGCTCCGTGTCGATGCCGTTCATTCGAAGCGCGCGATGGAACGGCCAGTTCTGAAGCGCGGGATCGACGCGGTCCGCCTCACCGGCAATGAGCATCGTCGGCGTCTTCACCGACTTCACATGCGTCAGTGGAGACATGCGCGAGAAATTTTCAGGTTGGGACCATGGCGTGCCGAGGAACCAGCTGTCGTAAGGCACCACTTCGGGCAGGCCCGCACCCCACTGCAGGTTCAATTCGATCATTCCGGCGCCCGCCACCGAGGCCTTGAAGCGATCGGTCTGTGTGACCGCCCACGCCGCCATGTAACCGCCGTACGACCAGCCCGCGATGCCGAGGTGATCGGGGTCGGAGAGGTTGTTCTCCACCAGCCAATCCACGCCCGACATGACGTCCTTGAAGTCTCCGCCTCCCCAATCAGCGCGATTGCTGGTCATGAACGCCTGCGAGTGTCCTGACGAGCCGCGAATGTTGGGCGCCATCACTGCGAAGCCGTCGGCGACCAGTACCTGTGCCCATTCGATGATTTTGTTGCTCCAGCGTCCTGCTGGCCCGCCATGGATCAGCATCACCGTGGGATAGGGCGCCACGCCCTTGCTGGGCTTGAACAGCTTTGCCTGGATGCTGCGGCCATCCCAGCTCTTGTAGGCAACGACTTCGCCTTCCACCAATCCGGGGATGGCGTTGTTGAGTCGCGAAATCTGCCGGTCACCAGCCTCGTCGCTGATCCAGACTTCCGGTGGCGCCGTATCGCTTCCCTTTGCGTAGACAAGCGACGCCTCGCCGTCGATACCCAAGGCAAGGAGGGTCGCATCGTCGAAGCTCTTCAGGATCTGCTTCGACCGCTCCATGCCCACCCGATACACCCGGTCGCCGAATCCTTCCTGCACCGAGACCACGAGCGAGTCGTTGGCGACCCAGTCATAGTCGGACACCATCCGATCAATCGACGAACCGCTGGGTCCCGTCAGATTGACCGCCTTGCCCTCGCCGGCAATGTCCTGCACGAACAGGTCGAAGCCCGTGGGTCCGTCGACGGAGCCAATGAACGCAAGACGGCGTCCGTCTGGCGAGACTCTCAGCTTGTCGTACTCGACGCCTTCAATCGCCCCGAATTCGCGCATGGCGCCCGTGTTTCCTTCGACAACGAACAGACGTCGAACAACCTGCTCAGGCTTCAGCTCATCTTCCGCAGTAATGACGACATCCCTGCTCCCAGGAATGGGAGCAAACATGCCCACATTCCACGCTGACGCGGTCAGCGTCCTTACTGCGCCCGTGCGCGCGTCGAGAACTCGAATCTGCTTGCGTTTGTAGTACTGACTGCCGACGACCATGCCCTTCTCGAGGCCGGGGTCTTCGTCCTCTTCGGCCAGGATGGCGATGCCTGACCCATCGCCGAGCCACGCGATATCGATGGCCCCCTTTGTTTCGAACGCCACCACCTTGCCTGGCTCGCCGAGCTGTGCGATACCAACGCGTTCCTTCTTGGCGTCGGTTCTATCGATGTAGGCAATGCGGGTTCCCTCTGGCGAGATGCGCGGTACAGACTGATCGCTCTCGAGATTGCTCAGGGGCACGGCCTGATGGGTTCCCTTCCTGTAGACCCAGATTCGGCTTTTGAGAGGCAGCTTGTCACCCGGCTCGCGGGTGCTGAAAGCAGCCCACTCGCCGTTCCGCGCGTAACCGATCTCACTCGTCCGCACCTGGCTCGCGAGCTTCATTTCAATCGACGAATCATCAACCGTCGTACGTGCAAGCAGAATGCCCGGGACAAGCAAGCCCAGCATCAGGCCTGCGGCCGAGATGTTCTTAAACATGACTTCCCCTTCGGGAAGGCCGAAGCCGTTCCCGTTCACAGGATTTGGTTGGCAGGAATTGGGGTGGCTCGTCGGGACGAGCCACGCCGCTCGGCTACTTGCCGATGCGCGTCAGTCCGGGAATCTTGTCGTAGCGTCCGCTCAAACGGAGCTTCACGGTGACTGGCTTGCTGGTCGTGTTGGCGATGTACCAGCCTTGCTTTCCATCAGCGGGCGCAATCAGCTGTCCATGGGCCTGGCGTGTGTCCGGCTCCTCGCGATAGAAGACGAGCGCATCATTGAACTCGCCATGGAACTCGGTCACGACAGGTTCGGTTGCGGTGAGCGAGTACAGCAAGGCATCGCCCGCCTTCATGGTCACCATGTACTCGAGACGCCAACCTGGCGTATTGGCTGGCGCCAGCTCGAACGTCTGCTCTTCCGTTGCGTACGACTCGGCATACGGCCTTTCGATCAGGAGATTGGCAAGTTTGGAGGTCCTGATCTCGGGCTTCTTCTGTTCCTGGGAGGCAGCCTGGGCACTCCAGACTGTCGCCATCATGACCAGGAAACACATCACACCACTCTTCGCGTTCATCATTGCTGTTTCCGCTCCTTAGTAGACATCACGTCGGTATCGACCTGTTTCCGCAAGTTCCTGCAGGAACTCTTCTCCCAGCGCACGCTGCAGGGCCGAATGCACACCCGGGGCCATCCCTTGCTGGCTACCGCAGACGAAGATATAGGCCCCCTGTTCAACCCAGTGGCGAATGTTGTCGCTCCGTTCGCGAAGTGCATCCTGGACATAACGCCTCACTGGCTGATCACGTGAGAACACCAGGTCGCACGCCTCCAGCCGGCCGGCGTCACTGAACGCCTTGATGTCCTCGGAGCAGACGAAGTCAGTCGTTCGATTGCGCTCGCCGAACACCAGCCAATTCCTGCCACTGCCATGGGCGACCCGTTCCATCAGGTGTGCACGGAGTCCGGCGTAGCCGGTACCGTTGCCGATGAATATGGCGGGGCTTCCGCCTGGTGCCGGGTGGAAGCCCGGGTTGGAGCGGATGCGCAGGACCATTGAAGTTCCGATCGGTGCATTCGCAAGCCAACCGGAGCCTGTTCCAATCGAACCGTCGGGCTTTCTTGCAAGCCGCACCAGCAGGGAGATGCAGCCTTCAGTCTCGACCGAGGCGATGGAGTAGTCGCGCACGATGCTTCGTTGGCCAAGCGCGTATTCATCCCAGGTGATACCAGCTTGAAGGCGCGCGATGTCACCCGGCAGCCAGTGGTGACCTGCCTCCGGTGATGCCAGGTTTATCCGGAGAATGGGTTCCCCTGCACTTCCCTCGTTGATGCAAGTCCTGTCAATCAGATTCCAGCGTGAGAAGAGTTCATTCCTTTCGACATGAATCGTCCGCTCCAGGCTGGCTTCCAGGTTCTGCACCCATGTCTTGATGGCAGCGTCTTCGCCCTTGTCCACCAGCGCAGTGCGGAACAAGCGTCGAGCCTTGGACTGCATCAGCCATGCATCGACCTGGCGACCGAACTGGCAGTACTTCGGATACTCCGAGTCACCCAGAGCAATCACTGCGTAGGCGGTAGCGACGAGATTTGCTGGCTGCTTCATGTGCCTTCTGACAAATGCCATCGCCTTGTCGGGCGGCTCACCTTCGCCGGTGGTGGAAATGACAAAGAGCGCGAGTTCGCATTGGGCGATGTCATCTGGAGACAATTCCGCCAGATCGCGCTTCTGTACCTCCATCCGGGCGTGTACCAATCCCGTACGCAACTGTTCGGCAAGCTCTTCTGCAGTTCCTGTCTGGGAAGAGAAGACCACCATCGCCTTGCGCGCGGTTGATGTGTGGACGAGGTTCGCACCGCTCTCCTCGGCGCCGCTATCCTCGAAACTCTCCGGCTCGAATGCCAAGTCCGGCTCCACCGATTTTCTCAGCCGCTTGAATCCGATGACCAGCGCAGTGACGCTGATGGCCAGGCCCGGAATGATGGTGACAAGCAGGACGAAATCCCAGAGCGGCCGCTTCTTCAGCAGCCAATACCAATCGAGGTCGTGAATACCCACTGCGGTCCAGCGGTCCACGCGCGCGGTGCGGTCCATGACATCGATGACTGCGCCCGCCTCGGGATCAATGTGGAACCAGACCTGGTCATCGAAGATGGCGCGCACGACCGGCAACTTCTTGCTGGCAAACCCCGTGTGCCAGTACTCGTCTCCATCCTGGATCCAGCTCATCGACAGGAGTTTTGCTTCGGGAACCAGGGCTTCCGTTGCCTGGCGATAGAGAGGGGATTGGTAGGTGATGGGCTTCAGGGAGCGTGCGTCCAACACACGTGATGAGGCGCCTGGATACTCGAGCACCAGGATGGGAACACCCGCCATGTAGTTGAACGTGATGCGCCTGGCGTCTCCGGCGACGCTGCCCAGCGCGTTGAAGTCCACGCGGGGGAATCTGGGTGCACTCACGCCCCTGAAACGCTCGAAATCCGTCTTGGTCAGGCTACGGCCTTCCAGAAACCCACCCGGGTACATGGTCAACAGGCCGCTGATGACCCACATGCAAAGGAAGAAGCCGCCAATCAGGCCCAGGATGTGATGCCACCGTAGCCACCCGGAAAAGGGAACTCGCTTGCCATTGGAGTAACGCCGCGAAAGTCGAACCCGCTTTATGCCTATCCAGACTCCGCTGATGGCAACAAAGATGCCGGCCGCGGATAGGCCATAGATCATCCAGGTCCACTTGCCTTCATGCTTGCGGATGATCGGAAAGTAGATCCAGTGTGGAATCGCGCCCAGCCAGTTCCAGAATCGTTCCTTCCGCTTCGTGTCCAGGACAATCTCGCCTGTCGCCACGGATACGTAGTACTTTGATCCCGCCTCGTCGTTCAATGACACGAGATGGAATGGCCGATGCTTGTTGAAGTAGCCGGTCACGGTCCATTGATCGCGCTCGAGATCGGCCGTCTCGAGGGTGGCGGCCGGTGCACTGAGCTGCTCCCGCACGATGGCGAGCCCCGCTTCGCCCGAAACGGGCGGCTGCTCGATCGCGGCAGTTCCCGTCTGTGCCTCGGTCGCGACACGTTCACGCTTGTCCCAACCAATCGCCCGATAGACCGGCTTTCCACCGGACATCTCCAGGCGGAAGTCTTTCGGAAAGTCTTGCAGCTGCAGGGCTTGCAGCGCCGCCGTCGGGCTGGCGCCCACGCTCGACCATTCAATGGGCTTGAGCACATTGACACGTTCGGTTCGATCCATCGCTGGCCAACGTACGTAAGCCAGGATGACACCGGAGATGAACCAGGTGACGAAAAGTACGCAGGCGAATATGCCAATCCATCGGTGAATCAGCAGGATCGCTCGTTCAAACGCTTCTCCGAAGCTGCGAGACTTGCCGTTCGAACGAGCGCCCTCCCCGGCCACCTCCGAAACGGAGGGAACAGGGCTCGCGATGCATGTGTCGAAAATCCGCAGATTGATCATCTTCCCGTGCCCTCTACTCGCCCAAGCTGATGGCGATTCCCTGCCAGGGCCGAACGCTGATATCGCGGCCGGCCCCGGCAGGCATGGTGGTCAGAACGCATAGCTGTAGGTGAGATAGAACGTCCGTGGCGAACCGATGTTCCTCGCCAGGTACGGCGCCCCCCCAGAGTCCGGGACGGTCCTAAGCACGTTCGTGATGTAGAGCTTGTCCGTCAGGTTCTCGACGCGACCGGAGAGACGATGCTTTCCGTCATCGCCGAACAGGAGGTATCCGGAGAGATCCAGCAACCAGTACTGGCCATACGTCTTGGCGCCCAGTGAGGTTGTCTGGGTGGTCTCACCTGCGTAGGTGGCGATGAGTGACCCACCAAAGTTGCTCTCGGGTGGAGCGAAATCCAGCATCAACTTGGCCGACGATTCGGGAATGCGGTCAATCTGTCGACCATTCGCTTTGGCGTCTGTCTTCGTATAGCTGGCGGTCACCGTCAGACTCTCGGCAATCGGCAAGGTGGTTGTCGCGAGAAATCCATTGACCTTCGTGGAATCCGAAGTGTTCTGGTACGTTTCCACCTCGGTGACCGGGTCCACCACGCCGGCAATCAGGTTGTCGACCTTGCGTGCGAATCCGACCAGCTCCCAGGACGCGGAGCGTTGCCCGATGTCGAAGTAGCCCCCAACCGATGCATTGAGGTTGCGGCTCTCCTCCGCCTGCAATCCGGGATTGCCTTGTGTACAGCATGGGTCGATACCGAACAGTTCTTCGGCATCCGGGAGTCGATAGGCCGTACCGCCGGTAGCGCGGAAGAAGAGGTTTTCGTTGACGTCATACTGACCGCTGACGTTCCAGATGGTGGCATTTTCACCGTGCTTCGGTGCGTTGTGGCGAACGCCGGCGCTCAGCGCCAAGCCTTCCACGACGTCCGGCGTCATCCTCACCTGGCCGAAGAGGGCATGGACTTCCTCCTCCTGTTCGGCAATCAGGAGCGACTCGTCCTTGCCCGAGTAATTCTGGTAGTCGTAGCCCAGGTAGTACTCAAAGCCATTGCCAGGCGCCAGCTTGGCCATTGCATTCAAGCCATAGTCTTCGTATCCCCAGAATACGTTGTCCCGGTAGACCACCACCGCTCCCGGGCTTCCAATGACGTTGCGAAGCCGGTTGATGTAGGAATGCCAGGAGTGGTAGTAGCCCTTTACATAGAAGCCGAAGGATTCACTGGATTCCCAATCCAGCTTCACGTTCGCCAGGTCTTCCGTTCTCTTGTTGTAGTACACCCGCTCCAGGTTGGGTGCCGCGTAGTCCAGGGTTGCGTCGGTCTTCTGGTAGCCGGCGCTGACCCGCACGCGTTCCGAGTTGATCGCATATTTCAGGCCAGCCGTGGTCACGTCGTATCCACGCTCGCGATCAGTGCCGCTCGGCTGGTAGTCGTCCTTGTGAAATGCCTGGTAGCCGTCGGCCTGGTCACTCGACGCGTAGGCCACAAACTGGTGCGGACCAATGGCCGTCCGCACATTTCCCGAGAGATGGCGACCTTCGTTGCTGTCGGCGCCAATCGAGAGTTGGCCGTCCGTACCGGTCGACAACGTGGCTTTCGTGATCACGTTCACCACGCCGGCAACGGCTTGCGTTCCGTAGAACAGGCCCTGACCGCCTTCAAGAATCTCCACCCGCTCGATCATGGAGGCAGGAATGGTGTCGAGTGGCGTCGTGGTCGAGTACAGGCGGTTGTTGATTCTGACGCCATCAACAAGCCAAAGGATCTCGCCGGATCGCGAACCCTCCAGAGACGGATAGACGTAGTCGAATGCCCCCGACTTCGGCATCAGGAACAGCGCGGGCGCCATTTGTTGAAGCGTCTGCGCAAGGTCCACGAAGCTGCGGCGTGCAATCTCCTCGCCTTCGATGACTTGCAGTCGGTTGCCGTACTTCGCCAGCTCGATGGGTGTGCTTTCCTCCAGTCTCTGCGCCGAGACAGTCACACCATCCAGGTCCACTGCTTGCCGGGTGGCCTGCTTACCTTCCACTCCCTCTGCAACACTTGCGGTCTGCGCGGATACATATGGAGCCGAAAGCAGCAAGCTCATTGCTATGAACAGCTTGTTCGCTCGGAAATGCCCTTTCACGCTCCAGCTCATGGCGTTACCCCCCATCTCATGCTCCCGTGATTGTTCAGAACAGTCTGCCGTTGGGCCGCAAGTGGCCCATTAGTTTCATGTGTATACAATATTTCCGGTGTTGGATGCCGCTCCCTGAACCACCTTTTATGTCTATACATATGAGTTGTCAATAGGTAAAGGCACTCTGCACAGGCCAGAGGGTCTGCGGCCGCGAACGAAATTGGTGCTGGCAACGCCAGACTTGCGAAGTCTGCGCGAAACATGCGTGCGGGCCGCTGGACAATTAGTTCGATCAACCATATTGTCTATACATATGAAGATCACCGACCTGCCCGAACGTTGCGATACGCTTTGGTTCAACGCCAACCTGCTTACCCTGGACGAGGCAGGTGGTGGCCTTGGTGTGATACGCGATGGTTTCATTGCCTGCACCAACGGAAAGATCTCCCACGTCGGCGCATCCGCAGCCATGCCGATGCACCTCTGCGCGGGCGAATCCGTGAACTGCGGCGGGCGTTGGATTGCTCCGGGCTTGATCGACTGCCATACGCACCTGGTCTACGCAGGCAGCAGGGAAGACGAGTTCGAGATGCGCCTCGAGGGTGTTTCATACGAGGAAATCGCCCGTGCTGGTGGCGGAATTGCGTCGACGATGCAAGCGACAAGCTCGGTCAGCGAAGCACAACTCCTGGCAGCTTCCCTGCCCCGCCTGGATGCACTTCTCGCGGAAGGAATCACCACGGTCGAGATCAAGTCCGGCTATGGGACGAGTCTGGATGCCGAACTTCGTCAGCTTCGTGCGGCGCGCCAGATGGGGCGCATTCGCTCAGTGCGTGTCGTGACGACCTTCCTGGCGGCGCATGCGGTTCCTTCGAACCAGGACAAGCAAGCGCATATCGACGACGTATGTGCGCGCAGGATTCCGGAAGTCGCCGGCAGCAGGCTGGCGGATGCAGTGGACGCCTACTGCGATGCGATCGGGTTCTCGTCGCGGCAGGTATCGCAGGTCTTCGAAGCAGCCCGGCAGCACAATCTTCCCGTCAAAGTCCACGCCGAGCAGTTGAGCCATCAAGGCGGTGCCGAAATGGCAGCACGCTTCGGCGCGCTTTCTGCCGATCATCTCGAGCACCTCGATGAGGCGGGCATCAAGGCAATGGCGGCGTCCGGAACGGTGGCGGTGCTGCTGCCCGGCGCGTTCTATTTCACCCGCGAGACGGTTCTTCCCCCCGTGGAAGCGCTGCGCGCGCACGGCGTACCCATTGCCTTGGCCACGGATTGCAATCCCGGTACGTCTCCACTGACCAGCCCCCTGCTCGCCATGAACATGGGAGCCACCCTGTTTCGCCTGACGGTCGCGGAATGCATTGCCGGCTTCACACGCGAAGCGGCGCGCGCGCTCGGCCTGCAGGAACGCACGGGTCGCCTGCGCACGGGACTCGATTGCGACCTTTCCATCTGGGACATCTCCTCACCTGGTGAGCTTGTCTATCGGATGGGTATGAACCCACTCCATGCACGCGTCGTGCGTGGCTCACATCTGGAGAATGAATGAAAACGCTGGTGCTCAATCCTGGTACGGTCAGTCTTTCCGAGTGGCGCATGATTTCCGAGGGGGCCGGGCTCAGGCTCTCTCCAGAATGCCTGGAGCGGGTGGCTCGCAACGCCTCTTCAGTGCAGGCCATCATTCGACAGGGAAGGCCGGTCTACGGCATCAACACGGGCTTCGGCAAGCTGGCCAGCGTCCGCATTGGCGACGAAGACCTTGCCCAACTGCAGCAGAACATCGTCCTGTCGCATGCAGCAGGCGTCGGAGAACCGATGTCGACGTCGGTGACCAGGTTGATGATGGCGCTGAAAGTGGCAAGTCTGGCGCGCGGTGCTTCCGGCATCCAGACGGGAACGATCAGGCTGCTTGAGGCGATGCTGGAGCGAGGCGTCATTCCACTGGTGCCGTCTCAAGGATCCGTTGGCGCAAGTGGCGACCTGGCCCCGCTGTCGCACATGGCGGCCACCATGATCGGCGTCGGTGAAGCATGGTTCGACGGCACCCGCATGCCCGCCCGGGACGCCTTGAGGCACGCGGGTCTGGAGCCGATCACGCTGGGCGCGAAGGAAGGCCTCGCTCTCCTGAATGGCACCCAGTTCTCCACGGCCAATGCGTTGGCGGGCCTGTTCCGGATCGAGAACGCCTTCCGCACCGCCCTCCTTACGGGCGCCCTGTCGACTGAGGCAGCGAAGGGCTCGGATGCTCCGTTTGATGCACGCATCCATGCGCTCCGCGGTCAACCCGGCCAGATCGCCGTGGCCGAGGTGCTGCTCAGGTTGATGCAGGGTTCGGCGATCCGAGCTTCCCATCTCGACAACGACCAGCGGGTCCAGGATCCCTACTGCCTGAGGTGCCAACCGCAAGTCATGGGCGCCGTGTTGGATGTGCTACAGGCCGCGGCTCGCACGTTGCAGATCGAAGCCAATGGCGTGTCCGACAATCCTCTGGTGTTCGATGAACCGCTGGAAGCCATCTCAGGTGGAAATTTCCATGCCGAGCCGGTCGCGTTCGCGGCGGACATGTTGGCGATGGCAGCATGCGAGATCGGCTCGATCAGCGAACGGCGAATCGCGATGTTGGTCGATCCTGCGCTGTCGAGGTTGCCCGCTTTCCTGACCCGGAATCCCGGTCTGCACTCCGGCTTCATGATTCCCCAGGTCACCGCGGCGGCACTGGTTTCCGAGAACAAGCAGATGGCGTATCCCGCGTCGGTTGATTCGATCCCGACGTCGGCCAACCAGGAAGATCATGTCTCGATGGCGGCGCATGGCGCCAGGAGGCTCCTGCTCATGGCGCAGAACCTGGAACATGTGTTGGCCATCGAGTTGCTCGCGAGCGTGCAGGGCTGCGACTTCCACGCTCCCCTGCACAGCAGCGCCGCCTTGGAGTCTGTTCGCTCGACCGTACGTCGCGCGGTACCCGCCCTGCTGGAGGACAGATTCTTCCATCCCGATCTGGAGGCCGCTGCATCGCTGATCCGGTCGGGAGAGCTTATCCGCAGTATCGACTTCCCGCTTCCGGGTGCAATGACGACAGATGCGTGAGTCCGTCACTACCCATCCAGATCGTCATGCGTGAACTTTCAAAAGGCCCCAAATGAACCGTCTACAGAGCACTGATCTATCGCAGTTTCGCAGCATCCGCAGTCCCGTCGGCACACGCCTGAATGCAAGGAGCTGGCAGACAGAAGCACCACTCCGGATGTTGATGAACAATCTGCACCCCGATGTGGCCGAGCGTCCGGAGGACCTGGTCGTATACGGTGGCATCGGACGCGCCGCACGCGACTGGGCCAGCTTCGACAAGATAGTCGAGACGCTCAAGCGCCTCGGCGATGAGGAGACCTTGTTGATTCAATCGGGCAAGCCGGTGGGCGTGTTTCCGACACACGCCGACGCGCCGCGCGTGCTGATTGCCAATTCCAATCTGGTGCCGCACTGGGCCACGTGGGAACACTTCAACGAGCTCGACAGAAAGGGATTGATGATGTACGGCCAGATGACGGCCGGCTCATGGATCTACATCGGCAGCCAGGGCATCGTCCAGGGTACATACGAAACCTTTGTCGAGATGGGGCGCCAGCACCATGGCGGCAACCTCGCCGGAAAGTGGATCCTGACCGCAGGCCTGGGGGGAATGGGCGGCGCGCAGCCCTTGGCCGCTTCGCTGGCGGGCGCGTGTTCGCTGAATATCGAATGCAGGCAGAGCAGCATCGATTTCCGCTTGAAGACACGGTATGTCGATGAGCAGGCCACTGATCTGGACGATGCGCTTGCGCGCATCGCCAAGCACACGGCCCAGGGCCATGCGATATCCGTGGCGTTGTTGGGCAACGCGGCGGAGATCCTTCCGGAACTGGTTAGGCGTGGCGTTCGACCGGACGCCGTCACCGACCAGACCAGCGCGCACGATCCGGTGCATGGCTACCTGCCCGCAGGCTGGACCGTGGAGCAATGGCTGTATGCCCAGAAGGCGGACCCGGAGCGCCTGCAGGTTGCCGCGAAACACTCGATGCGCGTGCACGTCGAGGCGATGCTGGCGTTCCGCCAGATGGGGGTTCCCACATTCGACTACGGCAACAACATACGCCAGGTCGCCTTCGACCAGGGGCTGAAGAACGCTTTCGACATTCCCGGCTTCGTGCCGGCTTATGTTCGGCCACTGTTCTGCCGCGGCATCGGCCCGTTCCGTTGGGTCGCCCTCAGCGGTGATCCGGAAGACATCTACAAGACCGATGCCAAAGTGAAGGAACTGATCCCTGATGACGAGCATCTGCATCGCTGGCTGGACATGGCGCGCGAGCGCATCGACTTCCAGGGTCTGCCGGCGCGTATTTGTTGGGTCGGCTTGGGGCTGCGGCACAAGCTGGGCCTGGCCTTCAATGAGATGGTGCGCAATGGCGAGCTCAAGGCACCCATCGTCATCGGACGGGATCATCTGGACAGCGGCAGTGTCGCCTCGCCCAATCGCGAGACGGAAGCAATGTTGGACGGTTCGGATGCGGTCTCCGATTGGCCGCTTCTCAATGCCATGTTGAACGTCGCCGGTGGCGCCACCTGGGTCTCACTGCATCACGGCGGCGGTGTTGGCATGGGCTTCAGCCAACACAGTGGCGTGGTGATCGTCTGCGACGGTACCAGGGAAGCGGACAAGCGCATTGCCCGGGTGCTGTGGAACGATCCCGGCACCGGTGTGATGCGGCATGCGGATGCCGGGTACGGGATCGCGAGGCAATGCGCCAAGGATCAGGGACTCGACCTTCCCGGGATCCTGGTCTAGCCAGTGTGGGGTCACGTACTCGCATTCCTCAAAAAAGGAGGATGGAACGCCGGTAATGGGGGCTTGGGCATCAACCCGAACTTACTGTGACGTACGTCACGCATTAGCGGGCAGTCTGCCGGGTGGGAGCGCCAGCAGGCTGCATCGCCAGTTTCGGAGGAAACTGCTAGCCTCTCGCCACAGTTCGGCATACATGGCGCGACCGGTTCCCGGTGCTTCGCTGTGCTGTGCGCTGCATTCGGCACAAGGCAAGAATGGGGCCAGTCCCGGCGCCAGCGCACAGGAGGTTTTGTGGTCAGGACCCGCTCCACCGACACTTTCAAGAATCGAATCCGCCAGGACATCGAAGAAAAGATCGTCAGTGGAAAATGGCCGCCCGGCTTTCGCATTGGTTCCGAGCACGAGCTGATGGCGAAGTATGGATGTTCGCGGATGACGGTCAACAAGGTCCTGAGCCTGTTGGCGGAAAAAGGCATGGTGGAGAGGAAGCGCAAGGCGGGTACGTTCGTGGCTCGCCTGCACCCTCACATCGAATCGGTCGCCATGGAGATTCCCGATATTCCCGTGGAAGTGGCTCAGCGCGGTCACAGCTACGGATATCGTCGTCTGGTCCGGCGCAAGCGTGCCGCCAAGAGTTCGGTCCCGTACGAGCTGGAGTTGGCTCATAAAGGAGAACTGGTGGCGATGCAGAGCCTGCACGAGGCTGACGGCAACCCGTTCGCCTTCGAGGAGAGATTGATTTCCTTGCAGGCAGTGCCGGATGCCATGACCAATGAATTCGACGGCAAGCCCCCTGGCAGCTGGCTGCTGGTCAACATTCCATGGAGCCGGGCCGAGCACAGGATCACGGCAGTCAATGCAAGCGAAAAGCTCGCGCAACATCTGAAGATTGAGCCCAATACGGCTTGTCTGGTCCTGGAACGAAGGACATGGCTGGGAAGCCAGGCAATCACCTACGTCAAGCAGGTCTTTGCAGGCGACAGCTACGAGCTGTATGCCAGGTTCGGACCCGAATCGAGCAAACCCGGCGCAACCCGGCCGAAGCCCGCCAAGAAGGCACGCCCCGCTTCGAAATGAGGGTGCGCAGAGGCCCTCTTCCTAGGCGCCCTGTGAAGGCCCAGCCGTCGACCCCCGCACCATCAGCTCGAAATCCAGCGTCTGCTGATGCGCCACCTCAACCGATCCGAGGATAGCCAGCAACAGGTTCACCGCACGCACCCCAATCTCCCGCATCGGCTGACTCACCGTCGTCAGCGGCGGACTGAGATACCTCGATGACGCCAGGTCATCAAAGCCCACAATCGAAAAATCTTTCGGCACACGGATGCCCGACTCCCGGCACGCCGCCAACACACCCAAGGCCATCTGATCGCTGAAACAGAAAGCCGCCGTCGGCGCGGGCGTCTGCCCCAGCAACTGCCTGGCTGCCGCGTAGCCGGATTCCACCGAGAAGTCGCCAGGAACAACAGCCAACTGGCGCAAGCGCCCTCGCCCCTTGGCCGCAGCCTTGACCCCTTCCAGCCGTTGCTGATGCAGCGGGTTTTCCGGCGGACCACCGATGACGGCAATCCGCTCGTGCCCCAATCCGTAGAGATGTTCCATCGCCGTCCGCGCGGCGGCGGCGTTGTCGATGTGCACGCTCGGAATCCCAAGTGCCGGGTCGAACTCGCAGCCATTGACCACCGGTGCGCTTGCGCCGAGTTGGCGGACGATTTCCCGCGCGGTGGGCGGCAGCCGATGCCCGAGCACGATCAACCCATCGGCCTCGTTGCGCGGCAACATCTGCGCGTAGCGTTCTTCGCGCTCCACCATGTGCTGGGTGTCTCCCAGCAGCACGGCATAGTCGGCGGCCTGCGCGGCTTCTTCGGCGCCCTGCAGGATTTGTGCGAAGAATGGATTGGCGATGTCGGGAACCGTCACCAGGATTTTGCCGCTGCGCTGGGTCTTGAGCGTTCGGGCGGCCACGTTGGGCACGTAGCCCAGGGTGGCGGCTGCCTGTTCGATGCGCTGGCGCGTGGCGGGAAGGACTTTCTCCGGCCGCGAGAGCGCACGCGAGACGGTGCCTGCCGAGACGCCGGCGCGTTTGGCGATGTCGTAGATCGTGGCCATGACTCAGTCTCGCCTGCTCTGGTGCGACGCACAACATGTGTGTCCAACCGTGGATGCTAGGATGGTGCAATCGATTGCATGAAGGCAAATAGGCATGAGGACGCTCAAAGGCCCGGCGCTGTTCCTTGCGCAGTTCATCGGTGACAAGCCTCCCTTCGATCGCCTGGATTCCCTGGCCGAATGGGCGGCCGGGCTTGGCTATTCTGGCGTACAAGTACCGACCAGTGCGCCGCACATTTTCGATCTCGCCGAAGCCGCCCGCAGTCAGACCTATTGCGACGAGGTCAGCGGCATGTTGGCCACTCACGGCATCCGCATCACCGAGCTGTCCACGCATCTGCAGGGACAACTGGTCGCGGTGCATCCGGCTTACGACGCCTTGTTCGATGGTTTCGCACCACCGGAACTGCGCGGCAATCCACCTGCCCGGCAGGCCTGGGCAGTCGAGCAGCTGACGCTGGCGGCGCAGGCCAGTCAACGGCTCGGGCTGACCGCGCATGCCACTTTTTCCGGCGCGCTGGCCTGGCCCTACTTCTATCCCTGGCCGCAGCGTCCGCCCGGTCTGGTCGAAGAAGCCTTTGCCGAACTCGCTCGCCGCTGGCGCCCGATTCTGGATGTCTTCGACGCCAGCGGCGTGGACCTGTGTTACGAGATCCATCCGGGCGAAGACCTGCACGACGGCGCCACGTTTGAGCGCTTCCTTGAACTTGTCGATCACCACCCGCGCGCCAAGATCCTCTATGACCCCAGCCACCTGCTGCTGCAGCAGATGGACTACCTGGGCTTCATCGATCGCTATCACGAGCGCATCGGCATCTTCCATGTGAAGGATGCCGAGTACCACGCCAGTGCGAGCAGCGGTGTGTATGGCGGCTATCAGGGTTGGCTGGACCGTCCGGGGCGATTCCGTTCGCTGGGCGATGGCCAGATCGATTTCAAGGGCATCTTTTCCAAGTTCGCCCAGTACGACTTCCCCGGCTGGGCCGTGCTGGAGTGGGAGTGCTGCCTGAAGCATCCGGAACAAGGCGCGCGCGAGGGCGCGCCCTTCATCCGTGACCACATCATCCGCGTCACCGAGCGCGCGTTCGACGATTTTGCCGACAGCGGCGCCGATCCGGCGGCACTGCGCGGCATGCTGGGGATTTGAACCAATACCGACCTGGGAGGGGAAGTCATGACGTTCACCATGTCGCGCCTGAGCGCGATGATGTTTCTGCAGTTCTTCATCTGGGGCGGCTGGTTCGTCACGCTCGGCACCTATCTGGTGCAGGGTCCGCTGAAAGCCAGCGCCAGCCAGGTCGCGACGGCCTTCCTCAGCCAGTCGATCGGCGCGATCGTCGCGCCTTTCCTGGTGGGGCTGATCGCGGATCGCTTTTTCGCGGCGCAACGCATTCTGGCGGTGCTGCATCTGGCCGGTGCCGCGCTGCTATGGGTGGCATCGACTGCCGCCGACTTCAACACCTTCGCCACCTGCGTGATGGCTTACATGCTGCTGTTCATGCCGACGCTGGCGCTGGTCAACAGCATCGCCATGCGCCACATGCAATCGCCTGAGAAGCAGTTCCCCTACGTGCGGGTCGCCGGCACCATCGGCTGGATCGTTGCCGGCGTGTTGATTGGCTGGCTGGGCTGGGAACAGGCGCATCGCCTGGAACTGACGTTCCGGATGGCCGCGGCGGCTTCGCTCCTGCTGGGCCTGTATGCGTTCACCCTGCCCCACACGCCGCCGCTGGCGCGCCAGCGCACGGCGGGGGTGGGGCAAATCCTCGGGCTGGATGCCCTGCGCCTGCTCAAGTCGCGCTCGTACCTGGTGTTCTTTTTGGCATCGATCGCCATCTGCATCCCGCTGGCGTTCTACTACAACTTCACCAATCCCTATCTCAACGATCTGGGCGTGCGTGGCGCCGCGGGCCTGCAATCGCTGGGCCAGGTCTCCGAAGTGCTGCTGATGCTGGCCATGCCGTTCCTGTTCGTGCGCCTGGGCGTCAAGACGATGCTGGCGGTGGGCATGGCGGCGTGGGTGCTGCGCTACGTGATGTTCGCTTACGGCGACGCCGGCTCGGGCTTTTCGCTGCTGGTCATCGGCATCGTGCTGCACGGCATCTGCTACGACTTCTTCTTCGTCACCGGCCAGATTTACACCGACGCGCACGCCGGTCCCGACACCCGCAGCAGCGCGCAGGGTTTCATCACCCTGGCCACGTACGGCGTGGGCATGTTGATCGGCACCTTCCTGTCCGGTGCGGTGGTGGAGCACTACACCACGGCGACCGGTCCGGACTGGCAGCAGATCTGGCTGTTCCCGGCGGGGGTGGCGTTCGTGGTGTTGCTTGCCTTCCTGCTGCTGTTCCGTGACCGGCCGGCCGCTGCCACGGCGCCGGCCGCGACCTGAGGTCCAGAACGATGAGCAAGCTTGGAGTCGTCATCGTCGGCACCGGCATGATTGGCGCGGTGCATCGCCGTGCCGCCCTGCTGGCGGGCGCCACTGTCCGCGGTGTGGTCGGGTCCTCGCCTGAGCGCGCGAAGGAGGTGGCGCAGGCGTGGAATGTGCCGCGCGTCTATCGTGATGTCGAGGAGGCGCTGGCCGACCCGGACGTACACGTGGTGCACGTGTGCACCCCCAATCACCTGCACCGACCCTTGGCGCAGGCGGCATTGGAAGCCGGCAAACACGTAGTCTGCGAGAAGCCGCTGGCCACGACGCTGGACGATGCCCAAGCCCTGGCAGCGTTGGCCGCATCGACCGGCCTCATCGCCACGGTGCCCTTCGTCTACCGCTATCATCCGGTCGTGCGCGAAGCGCGTGCACGCATCGCCCAGGGCGAGCTGGGACCGCTGCGCCTGATCCATGGCAGCTACCTGCAGGACTGGCTGCTGGATCCGGCCAGCAACAACTGGCGCGTCGACCCCGCACTCGGCGGCACTTCGCGCGTATTCGCCGATATCGGCTCGCATTGGTGTGATCTGGTGGAATGGGTCAGCGGCGAACGTTTCGTCGATGTCAGCGCCGCCTTCGAAACTGTCATCGCCGAGCGCGCCGCCGCCACCGGCCAGAGTTTCGCCACGCCGGCGGCAGGCGGCGCGATGCAGGCGGTGTCGAGTGAGGATGTGGCCGCGGCCCTGTTCAAGACCGGAAACGGCACGCTGGCCTCGCTGACCGTCAGCCAGGTTTCGGCCGGACGCAAGAACCGGCTCTGGTTCGAAATCGATGGCGCCCACGCCAGCGTGGCCTTCGACCAGGAAGACTGCGAGCGCCTGTGGATCGGCCTGCCGGATCAGCGCGAGGAAACCTTCGTGCGTGGCCCCGCTGCGGGTTCGGCCGAACAGCGTCGGCTGTCCGTGTTTCCCGCCGGTCATGCACAAGGTTATGGCAACTGTTTCGAAGCCTTTGTCGCCGACACCTATCGCGCCATCGACGGTGAACAACCGGAAGGTCTGCCGACTTTCGCGGACGGCCTGCGCTCGGCAATGATCGTCGATCGCGTCATCACCTCGGCGCGCGCGCGCGCATGGACCGCCATCGGTTGAGCCAACGGCGCTCACCTCTCGCCCACTTCTGACCTGTCACCATCGAGTTTCCGGGAGAACCCACGTATGCGCATGACCCCTTCTTTGCTCGCTGCCGGTGTGTTGCTGATGCTGTCCGCCCTGCCCGGCTTCGCGCAGGAGAGCGCGGCCAGGGCCGAGCCCATCGCCGTGCAGATGTACACGCTGCGCAATGTGGCCTCGCTCGAGGAGCAGCTCAAGCTGGTCCATGACGCAGGCATACATGCCGTGGAGACGGTTGGCACCCAGAACGTCAGTGCCGCCGAGCTCAAGCAACTGCTGGGTCGTTATCAGATCACCCCGGTGTCCACGCACGCGCAGCTGGCTGACCTGCGCAAGGATCTGGACGGCGTCGTCGCCTTCAACCAGGCGATCGGCAATACAGTGCTGGTGGTGCCTTACCTGGCCGAAGATCAACGTCCGCGCGATGCGGCCGGCTGGACCGCGTTGGGTCGGGAACTCGGCGATCTGTCCAAGCGTGCCAAGGCCAAGGGCATGACACTGGCGTACCACAACCACGATTTCGAGCTGGTGGATTTCGAAGGCAAGACCGGTCTGGACCTGCTGTTCGACGCGGCCGGTCCGGACCTCAAGGCCGAGCTGGATGTGGCCTGGGTGGCACGCGCGGGCTACGACCCCGCCGCGATGTTGGGCAAGTTCAGGGGTCGGGTGTTCGCGATCCACGCCAAGGACAACGCGCCCAAGGGCCAGGCCGCCGATGAGGGCGGTTTTGCCACCGTCGGCAAGGGCGTGCTGGATTGGAATGCCATTCTTCCGGCCGCGTCGGCGGCGGGAGTGCAGTGGTACATCGTCGAGCATGATCAGCCGCGGGATCCGGCAGCCGTGATCAAGGCCGGCGCGGATTACCTGCGTGCACACCTGCCCGCCAGCGCAAAGGCCCAGGACATGAAGGAGAACCCGTGAAGAAGAAATCCATCCTGGCCGCGTTGACCGTGTCCGCGCTGGCACTCGTGTCCACCGCGTATTCCACCGACGATGTCGCCGCGGGCGCCCAGCTCTATGCGTCCAACTGCTCGGCCTGCCACGGCGCCAACCGCGCCGGCATCCCGGGCACGTTGCCTGCGCTCACCGATGTGGGCAAGCGCCTCGACGGTCCTCAGATCAAGGACAAGATCAAGAAAGGCGGCGGACTGATGCCGCCTTTCAGTCAACTGTCCGAGCAGGATATCGAAGACATCACCGCCTTCCTGAAGCAGTAAGGCTTACAGCTCGCGCACCCAGACGTTGCGGTAGCTCACCGTGGCGTCGTGATCCTGCAGGAAGATCGGCGCGCAGCCATGCGGTGGATACGAAGGCGCGCCGATGTACTCGGTCTTGCCCGACACCACGGTGTCGTTCTGCACCAGCACGCCGTTGTGCAGCACGGTGATGCGTGCCGGCGACAGCAGCCCGCCGCCCTCGGAGAAACGCGGCGCCTTCCAGATGACGTCGTAGGCCTGCCATTCGCCCGGCTTGCGTGAGGCATTCACCAGCGGAATGGCCTGCTTGTAGATCGAAGCGGCCTGGCCATTCGAGTAGGTGGGATTGTCGTAGCTGTCCAGCACCTGCAGCTCGTAGACCTCCTGCAGGAAGATGCCGCTGTTGCCGCGCGCCTGGCCGTCGAAGCCCTTCGTCTCGGCCGGTGTGCGCCATTCGATGTGCAACTGGACGTCGCAGAAGCTCTGCTTCGTGCGGATCCCCTTGCTGCCCGGCACCACGGTGAACGCGCCGTTCGCGATGCGCCACGGTGCCTTGCCCCCCTGCTCGCCTTCCCATGCAGAGAGATCCTTGCCGTCGAACAGCACGACCGCGTCGGAAGGCGCGGCATTCGGCGGCGTCGCCACGATCGCGGGAACCGGCTTCCACACTTCGGTCTTGGCGGGATCACGCGCTGGCTCGCCGCTGGTCTGCGCGAGTACGGGAGCCGCCGCCAGCAGGCAAGCGGTCAATAGAACGGGTTTGATCATCGGGTTTCCCGGGGTGAGCCGCAGGGATGAGTATGTCGTGGCCATCAGTCGGTCGCCCATGCGGGCGTGCCTGGCACGTACGGCAGATCGCCGTCGTAACGGCCGGGGACGGCGACGTACTGCAGCGCTTCGGTGGCGCCCGCGCGCGAAGTGAAGAAGCTGAAAATCGCCAGCTGCTTGATCATCGTGAAGTAATGCGGCGTCACCGCCGCGCCCTTTGCGCCACCAGCCACGTCCGGCACGCGCAGCAGCGCCTTGGCTTCAAGATCCAGGGCGCGCAGCAGTTCGGTGCGCGCCTGCGGCTTCAGGGTCACGAAGCGGCCTTTGGCGCGCTGCTCGATGTCGGCCAGGCCAGCGCGAAACGTCGTTTGTTGCTTGGCCGTATAGCAATCGGTGACGAATTGCGCCATGAACGCACCTGCGCCCGCGTCCTTCGCACCGGGGGTTTTCGTGCGCGGCAGAATGGTGTCGGCGATGTCGTCCAGCAGTGCCACCTCGGCGGGCGAGAAGGCGCTGTTCGCATGGGCCACGGTGCCCTGCTCTTCTGCCAGTACCAGGGCCGGCATGCCAATCATCGCCGCGCCGGTGGCGGCGGCGATCATCTTCAGAAGTTCGCGACGTTCCATCACAGGTTCCCCGCCTTGAGTTCACGCACCGCATGGTCGGCCGCACGCGCGGTCATCGCCATGTAGGTCAGCGACGGGTTCACGCAGGACGCGGACGTCATGGCGGCGCCGTCGGTGACATAGACGTTGGGGGCATCCCACACCTGGTTGTGCCCGTTGAGCACGGAGTTCTTTCGAGCGCGCCCCATGCGGGCGGTGCCCATTTCGTGGATGCCCATGCCGGGCGCGTAGTCATCGTCATGCACCTTGACGTCCAGGACGCCTGCGGCCTCCAGCATTTCAGCGGCGTCCGCGCCCATGTCCTTGCGCATGGCCAGTTCGTTCTCGCGCATCGCCACGTCCATGGCCAGAATCGGCAGGCCCCATTTGTCCTTGCGTTCGGGATCCAGGCTGATCCGGTTCTCGTGGTACGGCAGCATCTCGCCGAAGGCGGTCATCCCGATGGACCAGTCACCCGGCTGGGTCAACGCATCCTTCAGTTCGGCGCCGATGTTGAGCTCGGCCACCTCGCGTGACCAGCCGCGGCGATTGGCACCGCCCTGGTAGCCGAAGCCGCGCAGATAACTGCGCTTGTCAGCGCCGACGTTGCGGAAGCGCGGAATGTAGAAGCCGCACGGGCGGCGCCCGAAGTAGTACTTGTCTTCGTAACCGTCGACCCGTCCCGATGCACCGACGCGGAAGTGATGGTCCATGACGTTGTGTCCCAGCTGGCCCGACGACGAGCCCAGGCCACCGTCCCAGATATCGGTGGCGGAGTTCATCAACAGCCAGGTGGAGTTGAACGACGATGCATTGAGGAAGATTACGTTCGCCGTGTACTGGTAGGTCTGGCCGTTCTCGGCATCGATGATTTCCACGCCACGGGCGCGCTTGCGATCCTTGTCGTACAGCACTTCCTTGACGATGGAAAACGGCCGCAGGGTCAGGTTGCCCGTCTTCATCGCCGCCGGCAGGGTCGCCGACTGGGTCGAGAAGTAGGCGCCGAACGGGCAGCCCAGCACGCACTTGTTGCGGTACTGGCAATTGACCCGGCCCTGCTCCGTCTTTGGTTCGGTGATGTTGGCCGTGCGCGAGTGGATCAAATGGCGGGTGCCGCCAAAGGCCTTCTGGATGCGCGCCGCCACGTCCTTCTCGACGATGTTGAGCGGGATCGGCGGCAGGAACTGGCCATCCGGCAGCACGTCCAGACCTTCGCGGGTACCAGCGATGCCGGCGAAGCGCTCGACATGGTCATACCAGGGCGCGATGTCGGCGTAACGGATCGGCCAGTCGGTGGCGATGCCTTCTTTCAGATTCGCCTCGAAATCCAGGTCGGAAAGCCGGTAGCTCTGCCTGCCCCACAGCAGCGAACGTCCACCGACGTGATAGCCGCGGTACCAATCGAAACGCTTGGTCTCGGTGTAGGGGCAGTCCTTCTCGTTGGCCCACATGTCCAGGGTGTTCTCACCCAGGCCGCCATCGCGGATGCGCACGGGATAAGCGGCTTTCATCGCCTGGGTCGGGCGATTGTGGTGGGAAAAGTCCCACGGCTCCTTCATCGCATTGACGTAGTCCTTGACGTGCTCGATGTTGCGCCCGCGTTCCAGCATCAGGACTTTCAGGCCTTTCTCGGTCAGTTCCTTGGCAGCCCAACCGCCAGTGATTCCAGAGCCAACGACAATGGCGTCGTAATGATTGTCTGCCATGGGTATACAGTCACCTAGGTGGATATCGGTTTCAGACGTCGCAGAGGCGGATCGCCTCGCGGAGGGAGCGGACGGGATCGGCGGCCGTGGGCATGAATTCTTGCGCCAGATAGCCCTGGAAGCCGGTCTCGCGAATCGCGCGGCAGATGGCCGGATAGTTCAATTCCTGATCATCGCCAAGCTCGTGCCGGCCAGGCACACCGGCCGTGTGGTAGTGCTTGAAGGTCGCGTGATGCTGGCGGATGGTGGCGATGACATCGCCTTCCATGATCTGCATGTGGTAGATGTCATACAGCAAACCGAAATGCTCCGAACCGATCCGTTTGCACAGTTCCACACCCCATGCGGAGTGATCGCAGAGGTAATCGGGGTGATCGACTTTCGAGTTCAGCAGCTCCATCACCAGCAAAACGCCGCGCTTCTCGGCATGTCCGAGAATCCGTTTGAGTCCGGCCTCGGCGTTGGACAGGCCTTCCAACGGATCCATGCCGTTGCGGTTGCCGGAAAAACAGATGAGATTGCGGTAGCCGGCATCGGCGACCAGATCGATATGACGGGTGTAACGCTGCACGAGCTCGTCGTGGAATTGTCGGCCGGCAAAGCCCTTGTCCAGGCCCAACTCGGCGCCGTTGCACATCGAGCTGTACACGCCATGCGCCTTCAGCGTCGGCCAGTCATTGGGGCCGACCAGATCGATGGCCGCAAAGCCCAGGCTTTTGACGGTCTGGCACAGTTGCGCCACGGACTGATTGGCGAACGTCCAACGCGCCACCGAATGCTTGAGATTGCCCTTCAAGGCGGCGACTTCATCCGCAGCGGCGGGCAACAGGCTCGATGCCGCCAGCCCTGCTCCGCCCAACACGGTGGTGCGCAACAAAGTGCGTCGAGTGAAGCGGGTCGCCGTACTCGCATGACCTGGCGCGACGTCGTGCTCGGCACGCGGCTGCGTCGATGCGATCACTGTGGTTTCTTTCACCAACCGGCCCCCGTCCACGGAACGAACTTACCGCCTGTGCAATCGATTGCACGATAGCAGCGGCGTCGTGGAATGCAAAGGCTTCAGTCACAAACTACATGCTGCGAAGCACCATGAATCGGGCGCTCTCTGCTGCATTCGAGTCGGAAACCATCAAGTATTGAAGCGTGCGCTCGCAACCGACGCACTCGCGCACCGTTCGCACGCCGTGCCAGTCGTTGCTGCGCAGCAACAATGAACACGCAGATGCGCCGACCCTGCCCACGTCAATGATGCAGTGCAGGCGCGGCGGGCGCGTGGTGTGCGCGAAAAGGCCGCCCGTCGCCGGTCCCGTGATCGCCTGCGGGGCATGGCGGAACGCATTTTCTTTGCACAGCGCCGGGCGCACCTTTCCGGGATCGGACTGCATGCGAACGCCGCCGCGTTGGCAAGGAGCTCAGCATGAACGATCAGCATCGCGATGAACCCTCATCCCGACGAAGCCATCGGCGCATGCTTCGCGCAGCGGCCGCAGGCTTGCTCGTGCTCATGCTGGTAGCGGCGGGCGCGTTCTGGCAGCACTATCTGCGAGCACCGCCTGCGCAGGCGGGATTGCTGCCGGCTGACATGGTCTCGTTGCAGACAGCACAGGGAAAACGACTGCTCGCCGAAAGTGACGCCCGCGTCGATTACCCGAGCCTGGCGGCCCACTTTGTCGGCCAATCCAGGCGCGGCTATTGCGGCGTGGCCAGTGCGGTCACCACGCTCAATGCGCTCTACCCGGGGCAACCCCGACTGGACCAGTCGACCTTCTTCCGCACGGCCGACTTCCACGTGCTGGCCCCGCTCCGGCATAGCGTCAGCGGCATGTCACTGCGCCAGTTCGCGGATGCCCTGCGTGCCCACGGCGCGCACGTCGCCATGACCTATGCCAGCGAGACGGAAGCGTCGGCGTTCCGGACCCTGGCCCGGCGCAACCTGCAGTCGCAAGGCGACTATCTGCTGGTCAACTACCAGCGCGCCGAACTGGGGCAGGAAGCCTCAGGCCACATTTCGCCAATCGCGGCCTATCACGCCGGCACGGACAGCGTACTGGTGCTCGACGTGGCCGCGCACAAGTACCCACCGGTGTGGGTCACGATCGAATCGCTGTGGAAGGCGATGCAGGTGCCGCTGAATCCGGAGACGTCGCGCACGCGCGGTTTCGTCGAGGTCAGCGGCTTGCCCCGGCGCCAGGTTTACCGCCTACCCCGGCTCGGGTATAAAACGCCCCATGAGCCCGACACGTCCGACCATCCACGAATTCCGCGATGAACTCGCGCCGTATTTCCGCGACATCAATGCGCAGTGGATCAGTTCGATGTTCCGCCTGGAAGACACCGATCGCGAAGTCCTCGATCATCCGCGCAGCAGGATCATCGACCCGGGCGGCGTGATCCTGTTCGCCGAGGTGGAAGGCCTGGGCATCGTCGGCACCTGCGCCTTGCAGAAGACCGGTCCCGCCAGCTACGAGCTGACCAAGATGGGCGTGCTCGAATCGGCGCGTGGGCTGAAGATCGGCGAGTACCTGCTGGCGGCGGTGCTCGAACGCGCCGAAACCCTGCAAGCCGATCCGCTCTATCTGCTCACCAGTTCCAAGTGCGCCCCGGCCATCCACCTCTACGAGAAGCTCGGCTTCCAGCACGACGCAGACATCATGGCCCGCTACGGCGCCCGCTATCAGCGCTGCGACGTGGCGATGCGGTACGCGCCCCAGCGCTGATGCCGCGGTGGCGTGAGCTGCGCCTCAACACGGCCCACTCACAATCGGCGTGTTACTAGATCCCTGCGCGTGCCCCCCAAGCCATTCGCCAGGATCGGGAACCCATGGACAAGCTTCCTCTGAAGATGACCCGTCGGCAGGTGTTGATTGCCGGCGCCTCACCTGCGGCCGCCACCGTATTGCCAGTGGCGGGCAGTCTGGCCGCCGAATTGACCGGGCCCACGCCGACGCGACCCGCGGTCCTGTCTTCGGTCAAGCTCAACGTCAACGGCAAGGTGCATGCGCTTGAGCTCGATACACGCACCACGTTGCTGGATGCCCTGCGCGAGCATCTGCACCTGACCGGCACCAAGAAGGGCTGCGATCATGGGCAGTGCGGCGCCTGCACGGTGATCGTGGACGGGCGGCGCATCAATTCCTGCCTGACCCTGGCGGTGATGCACGACGGTGACAAGGTGACCACCATCGAAGGACTGGGCACGCCCGAGCATCTGCATCCCATGCAGGCGGCGTTCGTGAAGCACGACGGCTATCAATGCGGCTACTGCACGCCCGGCCAGATCTGCTCGGCGGTGGCGGTGCTGGAGGAGATCAAGGCTGGCATTCCCAGCCATGTGACCGCGGACCTGACCTCGCGCCCGAAGCTCAGTGCCGAGGAAGTCCGCGAGCGCATGAGCGGGAACATCTGTCGCTGCGGCGCGTATTCGAACATCGTCGAGGCCATCGACGAGGTGGCGGGAGGCCTGGCATGAAGGCCTTTGCTTACGAACGCGCCCGTTCGCCCAACGAGGCGGCTGCAGCAGCGGCGCGCACGCCCGGTGCGAAGTTCATCGCCGGTGGCACCAACCTGCTCGACTTGATGAAGCTGGAAATCGAGACTCCCGCGCAGCTGATCGATGTCAACGCACTGGGGCTCGATGAAATCTCCGCAACCGATGACGGCGGCCTGCGCATCGGCGCACTGGTGCGCAACACCGACCTGGCGGCTGATGCGCGCGTACGCAAGGATTACGCCGTGCTGTCGCGGGCGCTTGTATCCGGCGCCTCGGGGCAGCTGCGCAACCGCGCCACCACCGCAGGCAACCTGTTGCAACGAACGCGTTGTCCCTACTTCTACGACACCCATCAAGCCTGCAACAAACGCCATCCGGGAAGCGGCTGCGCCGCGCTGCAGGGATTCAGTCGGCACAATGCGATCGTCGGCGTCAGCGATGCCTGCATCGCCACCCATCCCAGCGACATGGCGGTGGCGATGCGGGTCTTGGATGCAAGCGTCGAAACCGTTTCGCCCTCCGGCCAGACCCGCGTCATCCCGATGGCGGAGCTGCATCGCCTGCCCGGTGCCACGCCGCATGTCGAAACCACGCTGCAGCCTGGCGAGTTGATCACCGCGGTCACCCTGCCCAAGCCGGTAGGCGGACAACAGATCTATCGCAAGGTCCGTGACCGCGCCTCGTATGCCTTCGCGCTGGTGTCGATAGCCGCGATCATTCAGCGCGATGGCAGCGGTGCGATAGCAGCCGGCGGTATCGCGCACAAACCGTGGCGGGTGGAGGCGGCCGATGCTGCCCTGCCCCGCGGCGCCAAGGCAGTGGCGGCGAGCCTGCTCGAAGGCGCACGCACTACGCACGACAACGCCTTCAAACCTGCACTGGTCGAGCGCACGATTGCCTCGGTGCTGGTGGATGCCGGGAGGTTCGCATGAAATTCGATCGACCCGCGACCACCAATCCGATCGATCAGGGCAAGGTCATCGGCAAGCCGACCGATCGCATCGACGGCCCGCTGAAGACCACCGGCACGGCGCCGTACGCCTATGAGCGCCACGACGTGGCCGCCCATCAGGCCTACGGCTATGTGGTGGGCGCCGGCATCGCCAAGGGCAGGATCGTCCTGCTGGACGACAGCGCCGCGCGCAAGGCGCCGGGCGTGCTGGCGGTGGTGACCGCGCAGAATGCCGGCAAGCTCGGCAAGGGCCGGATGAACACCGCGCATCTGCTCGGCGGTCCGGAGATCCAGCACTATCACCAGGCCATCGCGCTGGTGGTGGCAGAATCATTCGAACAGGCGCGTACCGCTGCGCAATCCATTCGCGTGGACTACGCTCCAAGCAAGGGGCGTTACGATCTGGCGCGGGAGAAGGATGCCGCCACCATGCCCACTGGCAAGGGCGAAACCGACACCTCGGCGGGCGACTTCGACGGCGCGTTCAAGCAGGCGCCGGTGCAACTGGATCAGAGCTACTCCACGCCCGACGAATCGCACGCGATGATGGAGCCGCATGCCACGATTGCCGAATGGCAAGGCGACCAACTGACCGTGTGGACGTCCAACCAGATGATTGCCTGGGGCGTCGGCGACATGGCCGCAACGCTTGGCATCCCCAAGGAAAACATCCGCCTGGTCTCGCCTTACATCGGCGGCGGCTTTGGCGGAAAACTGTTCCTGCGTTCGGACGTGCTGCTGGCGGCGCTCGGAGCCAAGGCGGCCAAGCGCCCGGTCAAGGTGGCGCTGCAGCGCCCGCTGATGATCAACAACACCACCCATCGGCCGGCCACCTTGCAGCGCGTGCGTCTGGGCGCTGACAAGAGCGGCAAGCTGACCGCGATCGGCCACGAAAGCTGGTCGGGCGATCTGCCCGGCGGAGGCCCGGAAGTCGCCGTGCAGCAGACCCGCCTGCTTTACGCGGGCGCCAATCGCATCACCCGGATGCGCCTGGCCACGCTCGATCTGCCCGAAGGCAATGCCATGCGCGCGCCCGGCGAGGCGCCGGGTTTGATGGTGCTGGAAGTGGCGATGGACGAGATGGCCGAAAAGCTGGGCATGGATCCGGTGGCGTTCCGCATCCTCAACGACACCCAGGTGGACCCGGATAAGCCGGAGCGTCCTTTTTCTCAGCGTCGCTTCGTCGAATGCCTGCGCACGGGTGCGGAGCGTTTCGGCTGGGACAAACGCCAGGCCAGGCCGGGCAGCGTGCGCGACGGCCGCTGGCTGGTGGGCATGGGCGTGGCCGGTGCCTTCCGCAATAACCTGCTGACCAAATCGGCGGCGCGGGTGCGGCTCGACAAGCAGGGTGTGGTCACGGTCGAAACCGACATGACCGACATCGGCACGGGTACCTATACGATCATCGCGCAGACGGCGGCGGAGATGATGGGTGTGCCCTTGCAGAGCGTGGTGGTGAAGCTGGGCGATTCCAGCTTCCCCGCCTCGTGCGGATCCGGTGGCCAGTGGGGTGCGAATAATTCGACGTCGGGCGTGTACGCCGCCTGCATGAAGCTGCGCGAGAGCGTGGCGCAGAAATTCGGCTTTGACGTGGCGAGTGCAGAATTCAGTGATGGCCGGGTGATCGCCGGCGACAAGCGCGTGGCGCTGGCTGAGGCCGCCCGCGATGGTGAACTGGTGGCGGAAGATCTCATCGAGTACGGCGATCTGGACAAGCAGTACCAGCAGTCCACCTTCGGCGCGCACTTCTGCGAGGTGGGCGTGCATGCCGATACCGGCGAAGTGCGCGTGCGCCGCATGCTGGCGGTCTGCGCCGCCGGCCGCATCCTCAATCCCAAGTCCGCGCGCAGCCAGGTGATTGGCGCCATGACCATGGGCGTGGGCGCGGCGCTGATGGAGGAACTGGTGGTGGACAAGCGGCTGGGCTTCTTCGTCAACCACGATCTGGCCAGCTATGAAGTGCCGGTGCATGCCGACATCCCGCACCAGGAGGTGATCTTCCTGGATGAGACCGACCCGATTTCCTCGCCGATGAAAGCCAAGGGCGTGGGTGAACTGGGCATCTGCGGCGTCGGCGCGGCGGTGGCCAATGCGATCCACAACGCCACCGGCTTCCGCGTGCGCGATTATCCAATCACGCTGGATAAACTACTCGGGCATCTCCCCGCGATCAGCTGACGCGCCGCAAACCGCCGGTCGGAACGCCTGTCCGGTTGCCGTTTCCAGCGGCGTTGAAGCAGGGAAACCCCTCCCTCCCCCGCTGGTTTTCCCATGTCCTCACTGCTTCCTTTTGCTCACGCCTGGCTGTGGCTCGGCCTGGCCGTCTCTACGTCCCTGGCTTCCCAGCCCGCTCCCGCTGCCAGCAGCACCACGACGGCTGACACGCTGCGCGGCACCTACGGCAATCACGGCTTGTGGCTGACGCGTGGCCAAGTGGATGGCGCCGATGCTGCCGCGTCCGACGCTGTGGTCGCGCAACTGCGCCAGGACCTGCGGGTGGAAAAGGCCGATTACGTCATTGTCGATTTGCGTGGTGGCGGCGACGATGCCTCCGGCGACCTTGACCAGGCCATTGCCGGACAGTTGTGGGGCCGCACATCCGAGCCCCGTCGACTGAAGGCCGACGCACGGGTATTCGTCATCGCCGACGATCACTGCACATCGAAGGCGTGCCGCGCCAACGTCAACCGATGGAAGGCGCTGGGCGCGCGCGAACTGGACCTGCCTTCGACGGTGCGGGACCAGGATGGCGTGGCGGTCGAAGCCTGGGTGCTGGCGGCGGCGGACAACGCAGGCAGCAATGACAAGGTGGCTGCCTCAACACCGTGAACCGGCCACCTGCACGTGTGCGGATTCGCTCACCCTCACCAGCTCGGCCACGGAGCGCACCCCCAGCTTCTGCATGATCCGGGCGCGGTGCACCTTGATGGTCTTCAGCGCCACGCCCAGTTCCACGGCGATCTGCTTGTTGAGGCGCCCGGCCAGGATGTGCGGAAGCACCTGCTTCTCGCGCGGCGTCAGTGAACTCCAACGCTGCTCGGCATTGCGTTCCACATCGCGTCGCGCACGTTGCTCGGCGTCGGTCTGCAGGCCGTGCAGCACCGCGGCGATCAGTACGTCGGACTCCACTGGTTTAGTGAGGAAGTCCAGCGCACCAGCGCGCATGGCATGCGCGCAGCTGGCGACATCGGCCTGGCCGCTGACGAAAATCAACGGCGGGCGCTGCTCCAGATCCTGCAGCAGGCGTTGCAGTTGCAGCCCGTCCATGCCCGGCATCTGCAGATCCAGCACCACGCATCCGCCTGCGCCGGGATCGTAGCGATCGAGGAATTCGCGGGTGGACTGGCTCATGCTCACGTTCAGCCCGTCGGCTTTCAGGCAGCGTGCCATGGCGGTGAGCACGCCGGGATCGTCGTCAACAATGTGGACTACGGCAGTCATGGCTTACTCCATTTGCGGAAGTTCGAAGCAGACGCAGGCGCCGCCGGAGGCGACGTTGCTGGCCCAGATGCGCCCGCCGTGGGCGCGGATGATGGTGCGGCAGATGGCCAGCCCCATGCCCATGCCATTGGGCTTGGAGGTATGGAACGGCGCGAAGACGACTTCCAGCAGGTCTTCGCCAATGCCCGAACCGGTGTCGCGTACTTCCACCCTCACTTGCCGGCCGCGGGTCGCGGAGGTGCGCACGGTGAGCACGCGCGGGCTGCTGGCGGCCATGGCGTCGCAGGCATTGAGGATCAGGTTGAGCAGGACCTGCTGCAATTGCACGTGATCGCCCTTCACCCGGGCGATGTTGGCCGGCAGATCCATGCGGTACTCGATGCCCCGGCTGATCAGGTCGCTGCGGATGACCCGCAATGAGTCCTGCACCAGGTCGGCGATGGAAAGCGGCGCGAACTCGCGGTGTTCCTTCTTCAGCAGGCCGCGCAGCCGGCTGATCACCTCGCCGGCGCGGCGATCGTTGTCGACGATGTCATCGAGTATTTCGCGGATGTCCGACAGCTCGGTGGGATCCCTCCGCAGGATGCGCTGTGCCGCCTGGGCGTTGCTGAGAATGGCAGCCAAGGGTTGATTGAGCTCGTGCGCCAGCGAACCGGAAAGCTCGCTGATCAAAGCCACGCGTGACATGTGGGCCATGTTCTCCCGCTCGAACGCCAGTTCCTGCTCCAACGAACGGCGTGCGCTCAGATCGCTCACCGCCGCCACGCTGTAGCCCTTGCTCTGCATCTGCAACGGACTGAGCGCCACGTCCACCGGAAATTCCGCGCCACTGCGGCGGCGGGCGGTCATCTCGCGTCCCCCCGCAACGCCAGCCCGTACGCGGCCCGCCGTACGCACCTGTGGCAGCACCGCATCGATGCCGACGCCTGCCATGTCTTCTTTGCCATAGCCAAAAATGCTGCGCGCCTGCTGGTTGGCGTAGGCGATGTGGTGCTGATTGTCGATCAGCAGCAGCGCGGTCGGCGAGGAATCCAGGACCGCGCGCAATTGCGAATCCTCGCCGCGACGTCGCTCGGCCTCCCGCGTGCGGCCGGGTGCCGGTGCCGGTTCGGTCTGACCCGCTTCGCGCTCCGGTCCTGCGCTGCGCGACTCGCTTTGCTGCAGCAGAACCTCCAGCCGGTTCCAGCGAATCAGGTCGCGGCTCAACTGCCAGCCCACCGCCAGCAGCAGCACCAGTACCGCGGGCAGCGTGATCGGGATGCGCGGGATCTGCATGGCCCACGTCATCGAAGCGGCGATCAGCAGACTGGTGACCAGCATGCACGAGCCGCAGATCACCAGCAGGGCGCGGTAACGCTCGGGTTGCCGCTGCAGTCCGCGCAGCAGCGTTTGGGTCAGATAGATCAGCAACAGCACGTTGCTCAGCAGCGCCACGCCCATGGCAGGATTGGGTGGCCCCAGCGGATGCGCCACGGCCACACCCCACCAGTGGGTCCACTGGATGTCGTCGATGTGCAGGAAGTTGAGGTTGGCCCCGGTGGTGAAGTTCAGCACCAGCGCCACCAGGCGGGTCACCAGTACCAGTCCGGCCAGCCAGACCGAGCCATGGCCAAACACCGTGTGCACGGCGAACAGCAGCGAAGCCACCAGGATCACTACCGGCACATGCATCCAGCGGATGACGACTTCGGTGGTGGCGGGCGATGGGCTGAACAACGCAAGGCGCTCGAGCACCGCCAGCACCGCCAGGCTGAAGGCGGCCATCGACAGCGACAGATGCGCGTATTCGCGCTTGCGCACAGCCCATACCAGCAGGTGCACCAGACCGAACACCAGGCTCACTGCCGCCACGATTGGCCACACTAGCTCGACCCAGTTCATCGAATTACCCTGAAGTAACAGCCCCCGTTGACTTCGTGCGATGCGACTTCCTGTCTCCTGACTGGCTGCGTGTACGGCTACCTCCGGGCTGACAGTGTGGCCATGTCGCAGCGTGCTGTCATTGCGGAATCTGCTGGCGCTGCCTAGGTAAAACTACCGGTAATTCCGCCTGTTTCGGCCGGATGCACGCAGGCGCGCGCATTGATGTCGCTTTTTGAACAGGCCCGCAGTGCGCCGCAATGAGTGACCCCATGGGGCCAAGGGCCAATTGCGTGGCCATCGCCGGCAAGCGACTTTAGCGGCGATGAGCGAAAGAGAGCCACTGGTGGCAGTGGTCGACGACGAAGACGACGTCCGGCAGGCATTGCGCCGACTGCTTCGTTCGGCCGGGTTCGACGTTCTGGCCTATGGTTCGGGGTCGGAGTTCCTGCGTCATGCCGCCGGCAGCAATCCCGATTGCGTGGTGCTGGATCTGCGCATGCCCGGCTCCAGCGGCTTCGACGTGCAGCGGCAGCTGATCGAACAGCAGCTGGACATACCGGTGGTGGTGCTGACCGGCAACGAGAGCAGCGACAGCAGGCAGCAGGCGATGGACAACGGCGCAGCAGCCTACCTGAGCAAGCCGGTGGATGCCGACGCCCTGATTGATGCAGTGATCCAGGCCATCGAGCACGGACGCAATCGCGGCCGTGGCGCCCATTCCCCCTCTGCGACCACGCCTCCATGAAGGCCATGCCCTCCCCTTCGACGGCCGCGCGTGCGCATGCGCGCCCTTCCCCCCTGCTGGCCAGCGTGGCCCTGCTGCTGGCGTGCCTGCCGCAGGTCGCGCATGCCTCGCTTTTGAGTGGCGAAGCGCTGGACACCGCGGCCAACATCGTCGCGTGGCTGGCGCTGATCATCGTTCCGGTCGCCTTGATCACCGCGTTCTGGATGGTCCACATCCTGCCGGAGAAGATTGCGGAGAAGCGCCGCCATCCGCAGTTGGCCGCGATCAAGACCCTGTGCCTGCTGTCGCTGGCGTTCGGTGGCCTGCTCTGGCCGCTGGCCTGGCTGTGGGCCTACACCAAACCCGTCCTGCACAAAATGGCGTACGGCACCGATGTGGATGACCACGCCCATGGCGGCGAGGCATTGACGCCGCTGCATGATGCGAGGACCGAATCCCCGCCCGAGCCTTCGCCGCCGGCTTCCGCCACGCGTGCCGAACTGCAGCAGCAGGTGGAGGCATTGACCCGGCGCCTGGCCGAACTGGAAGCCCGGATTGCCGCGCCCGCACACGTTTCTCCCCCCACGCCGACCAGGGAGTGAGTCATGGAGATCATCCTGCTGCTGATCTACTCCTTCTTCGTCTGGTTGATCTTCTTCAAGTTCAAATGGCTGCCGTGGAATTTCGTTTCCCAGATCATCGTGTTCTCGCTGCCGATCTTCGGCCTGACCGCGCTGATCCTGATCCTCAACGTGGTGGCGCCCTCTTCCTCCGACGTGCGCGTGGTCAACTACGTGGTGCAGATCGTGCCGCGGGTGACCGGCCGGGTGATCGAAGTGCCGGTGGAAGCCAACCGGCCGATTCGCAAGGGCCAGGTCCTGTTCCGGATCGATCCGGTGCCGTACCGGCAGGAGCTGGCCGCGCTCGAAGCCAAGGTGCCCGAGCTGACCGCCAAACTCGACAGCGCGCAGGCCTATCAGCGCGAGCTGGGTGAGCAGTTGCGGTCCGCGCGCGCCGGCAGCGAGGCGCTGGCCTCGCGCCTGCAACTGGCCGAACGGCGCGAACGCCAGACCCGCGAACTGGCGCAGACCGGCGCCGGTTCGCGCTTCGATTACGAACAGGCGCAGACCGAAGCCGCCAGCCTGCGCTCGGATCTGGTCAATACCCGCGCGCAGATGGCGCAGGTGCAACAGAAGCTCTCGGCCAAGACCGAAGATGGACAACTGTCGGAAGTCGCGCAGGCGCATGCCTCGCTGGAGCAGCTCAAGGCGCAGGTCGTGCAGGCACGCTGGCAACTGGACCAGACCACGGTTCGCGCGCCGACCGACGGCACCGTCATCAATCTGCAGCTGCGCGAAGGCTCCTATGCGGCGAGCCTGCCATTGACGCCGGTGATGAGCTTCGTCGAGCGCGAGCAGTGGGTGATGGCGATGTACTCGCAGAACGAGCTGGCCAACGTGGCCCCGGGCAACGAGGCCGAGATTGCGCTCAAGGTCTATCCGAACCGGATCATCAAGTGCAAGGTGGACTCGGTGGTCTGGGCCTCGGCCACCGGCCAGCTGCCGATCAGCGGGATGATTCCGCAAAGCGGCACCACGCCACTGCCGCCGGGAAGGATCGCCGTGCGGCTGCGCCCGACCGGCAAGGACGAGCACACGTTCATTGCCATGGGCGCGCAGGGCCAGGGCGCGATCTACACCGAGCGAGGCGCGCTCATCCATATCGTGCGCAAGGTGATCCTGCGGGTGGGCACCAAGCTCGATTGGCTGGTCCTGAAACTGCACTGAGACCGGCGCGATGGCACCCAACCGCTCACGCCCCTCACCTGCCCTGCGCGGCGCCGCCTGCGCGTTGGCCTGCACGCTGCTGGTGGCCTGCGCCGTACTGCCCGAACCGGATGGAGAACAGGTGCGCAACCAGGCCTTGTCCACCGTGGCGATCCCGCCCAACTGGTCAGCCCAGGCGCTGCAGTCGCAGGTTGACCAGGGCTGGCTGGCGAGCTTCGAGGATCCGCGCCTGACCGAACTGGTGCATCAGGCGCTGCAGAGCAATCCGGATCTGTTGATCGCCGCGGCGCGGGTCGAACAGGCGAACGCGCAGGTGGACATCGCACGGTCACAGCTGATGCCTGCGGTGGGACTGATTGGCCGTGCCGGTTCCAAGCCGATTGCCGATCTGGTGCCGCTGCTCAGCGGCATCATGCTGCGGGTCAGCTGGGAACTGGATCTGTGGGGCCGGCTCCGCTACGCGCGCAACGCCGCCATCGCCGCCAGCGATGCCGAGAATGCCGACTACCGCTACGCCCAACAGTCGCTGGCCGCCAGCGTGGCGCGTGCGTGGTTCGTCGCCACCGAGGCGCGCCAACAACAACAGCTGGCCGAGCAGATGGCCGACCACGGGCTGCGCCTGGTCGCGCTGGCCGAGCAGCGCGAGCGCACCGGCATCGGCAGCAACACCGAAACGCTGACCGCGCGCGCCAGCACGGCCAGCTACCTGGATGCCAGTGAGCAGGCAAAGCTGGCCCACCTTTCGGCGGTGCGCGCATTGGAACTGCTGCTGGGCCGCTATCCCGGCGCCACCCTGCAGACGGCCGACACGCTGCCCGCCGTGCCGCCGCCGGTACCGGCCGGCATCCCGGCCGACATGCTCAACCGCCGTCCGGATCTGTTTGCCGCCGAACGCCGTGTCGCCGCCGCGTTTGATCGCGTTGGCGAAGCGCGTGCGGCAATGCTGCCCACACTCTCTCTCTCCGCAGGCTATGGCCGGCTGAGCAACGAGGTGATCGAGACCCGCGAGGATCTGGAGCAGACCACGTCCAGCGTGGCGGCGACCGGGGTGATGCCGCTCTACACCGGCGGCGCCCTCACCGGTCAGGTGCGACTGCGCAGCGCCGAGCAGAAGCAGGCCGTGGCCGACTACACCCGGCGGGCGCTGCTGGCGCTGGCGGAAGTGGAAGATTCGCTCTCGGCCGAACGCGTATTGACCGAGCGCGAGCGCGTGCTGGCCGACAGCCTGGCGGCAAACCGGCAGGCCACGCTGCAGGTGCGTGATTCGTGGCGGATCGGCAAGTCGGACATGCGCGCCGTGCATGCGCAGGAAATGGCGACACTGGCGGCGCAGTCCGCGCTGCTGGGCGTGCAGCGCGAACATCTGAGTCGACGGCTGGATCTGCACCTGGCGCTGGGCGGCGACTTCGGTCCGCCGCCAGCGCTTGCCACCGAGTGAGTGTGGCGCGCCACTCCATGCGTGCCTCGCCCGCCCACTTGCTGCAAGGCCACCGCTACGCCTTGTTGTTCTGGAGCCTGCTGGCCACGATCTCGGTAGGCCCGCTGCTGGATGCGCTGCACTTCGGCGATGACGCCATGGAAGCGCTGCTGTTCGGCTGCCTGATCGCCGCGGTGTTTCCGATCGGCGTGAAGATCCGGCGGGCGGTGCTGGTGCTGCTGGTCCTGGCCGTGCAGCTGCTGCGCTGGCTGGCGCGCGATGTCGACACCAACGTGATTCCCATCGCCGGCGCCGTGCTGTGGTGCGGTCTGGGCGGCATGGCGGCCTACCATTCCATCCGCTACTCGTTGTCGGCGGTGGCGGTGGATGTCGAACACTTCTACGCGGCCCTGAGCGGCTACCTGCTGCTCGGCATGTGCGGTGGCGTGATCGTGGCGACGCTGTCCACTGTCTGGCCGGGGTCGATGATGGTGGGCGGTCAGCCGGCCACTACAGGCTTGGACTTTGGCGATTCGCTCTACTTCAGTTTCGTCACCCTGGCCACGCTGGGTTACGGCGACATCACCCCGGCCAGCAAGGTCATGCGTGGCCTGGCGCTGTTCGAATGCATCGTCGGCCAGCTCTATCTGGCCCTGCTGATCGCACGACTCGTCGGCCTGCGCGGTGCAGTCCGCTCCGGGTGAACGCGCACGTGGGAGCGGCGGGATTTCATTGGGCCAAGGGCCAATTCTGCCGTCGCCGGTTCCGCGCTAGCGTGGCGATCGGTGTGGAGACGGTATTCCACGACGTACGCTCGCGCGCCGCGGCCACGGCGCTGCCGTCGGGAGAATTGGGTGTTGACCTGCTGCTCGTTGAAGTTCGGCGGTCGTCACGCACTGGCCTGGGCCATCGCGTGGATCGCGGGCGCCCTGACGCCCGCGTTCGCGCAGGAAACAGCGGCTGATGCGGCTGCGACGCCGGCCACACCTCCGGCGGCTGACTCGTTCTTCCTGTGGACCGACACCAGCGTGTCGGTGCTGCCCTGGGGCACCGGGTTTGAAGTCGACCCTTCGGAGCAGTCCACGATCACCCTGGAGCACGCGCATGAATCGAAGGTGGGTGACCTCTTCATGTTCGTCGACTTCACCCGCATGCATGGTGCACCGGCGGGGCTCGACAAGGACACCTGGTATGGCGAGTTCGGCCCGCGCCTGAGCTTCGGCAAACTCTCGGGCAAGGACTTGAGCCACACGTTCTTCAAGCGGAGCCTGTTCGAGATCAAGGACGTGTTGTTGGCGCTGCAGTACGAACGCGGCGAAGACCCGGACGTGGCCGAAGCGGCCCTGGTCGGACTGGGACTGAACCTGGATGTGCGCGAAGCCGGCCTGCTGGGTGGGCTGGGCAAGTTCAACTACGTGCAGTTGAACATCTATGGCCGCGCGGAACTGACCGAAGGCACGGAGCACGGTTTCCGCGACATGCAGATCACGATGGTGGCCAGCTATCCGTTCACCGTCGGCGGCAGCGACTGGCTGTTGGACGGCTACTACGACTGGGTGTTGGGTCTGGGCTCGGAGCAGTGGAGCTACCACCTCAATCCGCAACTGACCGTGGACCTGGGCGAGCTGGCCGGCTACGCACCCAGGAAATTCTATGCCGGCGTCGAGGTCGATCTGTGGTGGAACAAGTACCAGATCCCCAACTCGTCCGGCTTCGACACTCACCAGCAGGCCGCCAGCCTGTTGTTCAAGTACCACTTCTGATCGTGGGAGCAAACGACATGGCAGCGAACCCATCGCAACCCACCCGCGCCATCCGCGGGCCAGCGCTGACCTTTCGCGGCGACCCGTTCCAGGAGGGGCTGGAAGCGACGATGGTCTACGAGTCCGACGCGGTCGTGGCGATGGCCGATGGCCGCATCACCCATTTCGGTCCGGCCGCGCAGGTGTTGCCGCAGCTGCCTGCCGGCCTGGCGGTGAAGGAATACGGCGCCGATGCGCTGATCTCGGCCGGCTTCCTCGACAGCCACGTGCACTTCCCGCAGACGCCGATGATCGCCGCCTTCGGCGAGCAACTGCTGGACTGGCTCAACAAGTACACCTTCCCCACCGAGCGCAGATATGCTGACAAGGCCTTTGCCGCGTCGGTGGCCAAGGTGTTCCTGGAAGAGTGCCTGCGCAACGGCATCACCACCAGCTGCGTGTATTGCACGGTGTTTCCGCAATCGGTGGACGCCTTGTTCGAGGAGGCCGAGCGCCTGGGCATGCGCATGGCCGCGGGCAAGGTGCTGATGAACCGCAACGCGCCGGACTACCTGCTCGATACCACCCAGAGCGGCTATGACGACTCCAAGGCGCTGATCCGGCAGTGGCATGGTCGCGGCCGCCTGATGTATGCCATCACCCCGCGTTTCGCGCCCACCAGTACCGGTGACCAGCTGCAGTCGGCCGGCGAACTGTGGAACGAGTTTCCCGACTGCTACATGCAGACCCACGTCTCGGAAAACGTCGACGAAGTGGCCTGGGTCAAGTCGCTGTTCCCGGATCGCAAGGGCTACCTGGATGTCTACGACCACCATGCGCTGTGTCGCCCGCGTGCGGTGTTTGGTCACGGCATCCATCTGACCGAGGACGAACTGCAGACCGTGCACGGCACGGGCTCGGCAATCTCGCACTGCCCGACGTCCAATTTCTTCCTGGGCAGCGGCTATCTGGATGTGTTCAAGGCGCAGGATGCACGGCGGCCGGCGCGCGTCGGGCTGGGCACGGATCTCGGCGCGGGCACGTCGTTCTCGATCCTGGCCACGCTCAACGAGGCCTACAAGGCCGCCCAGCTCAACGGCCGCAAGCTGACCGCCGGCCACGCCTACTACCTGGCCACGCGCGGCACCGCGCGCGCCATGTACATCGAAGACAAGGTCGGCAGCCTGGCGCCGGGCATGGAAGCGGACATCGTGGTGCTGGACATGCGATCCACGCCGATCATCGATTACCGCATGAGCTTTGTCGAAGACATCCATGAAGCGCTGTTCGTACAGATGACCCTGGGCGACGACCGCGCCGTGCAGGCCACCTACATTGCCGGCGAATTGCGTTACCAACGCGCCGCCTGAGCCGGATTACCTCAACCACCCACGGAGAACCTGCCATGTCCGTCACCAATCCCGGCGCCATTTCGCCTCCGACCCGCTCGTTCCCGCTGGGCGGCACCATGGCGTGGTGGGTATGGATACTTGCCGTCACCTTCGTGGTCTATCTTTTCAGCTTCCAGACCGGCTACGCGATCGTCAATCCCAGCGTACAGAAGGATGTCGGCCTGAACATCACCCAGGTCGGCACGATTGCCGCCGTCTACACCTGGGCGTTCGCGATCTGCCAGTTCTTTGGCGGCGCGCTGCTGGATCGGCTGGGTTCGCGCAAGGTGTTGCCGATCTCGATCGCGCTGGTGACGCTGGGCATCTTCATGTTCGCCAATGCGCACAGCTACGGCATGCTGTTGCTGTCGCAGGTGATCATCGCCATCGGTTCCTGCACTGGCTTCGTCGGTGCCGGCTATGTCGGCGGCCAGTGGTTCGGCATGGCCAAGTTCAGCTTCATGTTCGGCTTGGTGCAGGTGGTCGCGGCGCTGACCTCGGCGTTCTCGGTCAACCTGATCGGCCTGGCGCTGAGCGCCACCACCTGGCGCACGCTGTTCAACTGGACGGCAATCTCCGGGATCGTGTTGTTCGTGCTCGCCTTGATGTACATCCGCAATCCCGCCCCGGTGGAGCATCACGATGAAGGCGGCATCGGCGCGTTCTTCGGCTCGGTGCTGCGCAACATGGCCGAGGTGGCCAAGATCGGCCATGTGTGGGTCGCGGCGCTGGGTGGCGCTTACTCCTTCGGCGTGATGCTGGCGCTGGGCGTGGTGTGGATGCCGAAGCTGCTGCAGGTGCATGGTTTCAGCGAAGGCACCTCCAACTTCGGCGCGTCGATGCTGTGGTTCGGCCTGGCCGCGGGCAGCGCGGTGATCCCGCACTGGTCGGATGTGATCCAGCGCCGCAAGCTGCCCATCATCGTGGGCGCGGTAGTGCAGCTGCTGGCGTTGCTGATCCTGCTCTACCTCGGCGGCATCGGCCTGTTGTTCGCCTTCATCCTGTGCTTCCTGTTCGGCTTCGCCAATGCCGCGCACATGCTGGCTTTCAGCACGGCGGCCGATGTCGTGAAGCCAAGCCAGATCGGGACCTCGGCCGCGATCGTCAACGGCATCATGTTCATCTTCGGCGGCATCCTGATGAATCGTCCCGGCGTGCGCATCGGCTGGGGCCTGGAAGCCGGCGTGCCGCCCGCTTCGCTGCAGCTGGCCCAGTACGCGGCGCTGCCGGCGCTGGTGGCGTGCGTGCTGGCGCTGCTGATCGCGCTGGTGATGCGCGAGACGTATCCGGCGCACCACTGAGCACCCGCGCCGCTGCCCGCCCATGCAGGCTCCCGCGCTTTCCCCCTTGCCAGGCGGCCGTCGGCGCGCCTGGCTGGCGTGGGCCACGGCGGTGGCGTTTGTCGTCTACTACTTCAGCTTCCAGACCGGCTACTCGATCGTCAACGCCAGCGTGCAGAAGGATGTGGGTCTGTCGATTGCCCAGGTGGGGGTGATCGCAGCGGTCTACACCTGGATGTTCGCCGCCTGTCAGTTCCTGAGCGGTCCCTTGCTGGATCGGCTGGGTGCGCGCCGCGTGTTGTTGCCGGCCATCGTGCTGGTCACCCTGGGCATCGGGATGTTTGCCAGCGCGCAGAGCTTTGCCATGTTGCTGTTATCGCAGCTGGTGATCGCGCTGGGCGCCTGCACCGGCTTTGTCGGCGCGGGCTATGTGGGCGGCAGCTGGTTTGGCTGGGCCAGGTTCAGTTTCATGTTCGGGCTGGTGCAGTTCTCGGCATCGCTGTTCTCGGCCTTCAATCAGAACCTGCTGGGCGTGGCGCTGGAGGCGCTGGCGTGGCGTCCTCTGTTCGCGCGGGTCTGCGGCATGGGTGTGCTGCTGTTGCTCGCGGCCGTGCTCTGGCTGCGTGATCCCGCACCGGTGACAAGCCACGGCCACGCACCGTTCCTGGCAGGCGTGCTGCAATCGTTGGCGAGCGTGGCGCGCCGCGGGCATGTGTGGGTGGCGGCGGCGTTTGGCGCGTTGTGTTTTGGCGCGATGCTCGCCCTGGGCGTGGTGTGGGGGCCGAAGCTGTTGATGGTGCGCGGGCTGCCCGCGGACATGGCCAACCTGGGCGCATCGATGCTGTGGCTCGGTCTGGCGGCGGGATGTTTCGTGGCGCCGTGGGCCTCGGACCACTGGCGTCGACGCAAAGGGCCGGTCCTCGTGGGCATCGCGCTGCAGCTGGTCGCACTGGCCAGTCTGTTGTATCTGCCGCCACAGGGCGCCTGGCTTGATATCGCGCTGTGCCTGTTGTTCGGCTTCGGCAACGCGGCGCACATGCTGGCTTTCAGCACGGCGGCCGATGTGGTGGAACCGGCGCGGATCGGAACCTCCGCCGCCATCGTCAACGGACTGATGTTCATCGTCGGCGGCTTGATGATCAGCCGGCCCGGCATGCGGGCCAGTGTGGCGGCCGATGCCGGCGTGGCGACGGGAAGCCTGGCGATGGCGCAGTTTGCGGCCCGGCCGCTGCTGCTGGGAATCGGCATCGCCTGGGTGATCGCGGCGTTGATGCGCGAAACGTATCCGGGTCACGGCACGCACTGAACGCGCCGCGGCAAACCTGGCGGCTTATCCGGCAGCGTGCACGCCCTGTCGCAGTTCCTGCCACGCCCCGCGCAACACCCGCAGCGCCGAGCGCAGGAACAGCACCAGCAGCGCCGCGGCGATCAGCAGATCCGGCCAGCCCGCGCCGAATAGCCAGACCAGCGCGGCAGCGACGATGACGGCCATGCCCTCGTAGATATCGTTGCGTGCGCATTCCCAGGCCGACGACAGGTTGATGTCGCCATTGCGGAACGGCGTGAGCAGATACAGGCAGACCGCGTTCATGCCCAGATTCAACAGCCCGGCCACGCCCATGCCTTCGAACAGCGGCAGCGCCGGATGCGCCAGGCGCCATGCCATCTGCACGGCGACCGCACCGGCCGCCGCGAGGATCAACAGGCCCTTGAACAATGCAACGCGCGCCTTGGCCAGCGGGCTGGCCGCAATCACCGCCAGGCTGAGCGCGTAGGTCAAGGCATCGCCGAGATTGTCGAGTGCACCGGACAGCAGTGCCGAGGAATGGCTGTACACCGCAGCCGCGACCATCATCAAGAAGGTGGCCGCATTGATCACCAGGACGATCAGCAACACCCGCCGTTGCCCGGCCTGCATGGCTTTGACATCGATGGTCTTGCCGCAACCGCAACAATCGCTCATGGAATCGACACTCCGCTATCGCGCCCATCTTAACGGCGAGCATGGGTGTTTTTGGCGGGAATTCCGCACCTTCTTACGCATTCACCGTCACCTAACAAGCTCGGGCTCAAGGTGCCAGCGCCGCCCTGACGGGCCGGCAAGGAGCCGACCCATGCGCTATTCACTGGTGACCTCAGCCTTGATCGCCGCCCTGGCCCTGAGCGCTTGCAAGAAGGAAGCGCCCACGCCGGCGGCAACGCCTCCCGCCGCCACGCCCGCCGCCAGTAGCGCAGCACCCGCACCCGCGCCAGTTCCTGCCGCCAAGGAAGCCGTATTCGAACAGGCGGAACTGGATCAGATGGTCGCGCCGATTGCGCTCTACCCGGACTCGCTGCTTGCACAGGTGCTGATGGCCGCCACCTACCCTGGCGATGTGGCTGATGCCGTGACGTGGTCCAAGGCCAACCCCAAGGCGCAGGGCGACGAGGCGGTGAAGCAGGTGGCCACCCAGCCCTGGGATCCGAGCGTGCAATCGCTGGTCGCGTTTCCGCAGGCCTTGGCGTTGATGGGACAGGATCCGGGGTGGGTGCAGCGACTGGGAGATGCGTTTCTGGCGCAGCCGGATGATGTGATGGACGCCGTGCAGCGACTGCGCCGGCAGGCGCAGGCAGCCGGCAACCTGCAGAGCAACGAATACCAGAAGGTCGCCGTGCAGCCGGCCGCGGGCGGCGGCAGCGCGCCGGCGCAAAGCTCTGCCGCTGTCGCTGCCGACAGTGGTGGCGGTGGCGGCGGTGATCAGATCATCGTGATCGAACCGGCCAGCCCCGACGTGGTGTACGTGCCGAGCTACAACCCCACCACGGTGTATGGCGCATGGGCCTATCCGTCGTATCCACCGGCCTACTACCCGCCGCCATCGGCGTACTACCCGGTGGGTACGGCGCTGGCCAGCGGCCTGGCGTTCGGCGTGGGCCTGGCCATCACCGATTCGTTGTGGGGCGGCTTCGACTGGAACGACAACGACGTCGACATCAACGTCAACCGCTACAACAATGTCAACGTCAACAACCGCCTGGACGTCAACCAGAACCGCTGGACGCACGACCCGCGCCATCGCGATGGCGTGCCGTATCGCGACAGCGCCAATCGCGAACGCAATGGTCGGCAACTGGACGGCGCCGATCGCCGCAACGAATTCCGTGGCGACGATGCCTCGCGCGCGCAGGCGCGCGCACGCGCCAGCGAATCCATGCAGCGACGCGGCGTGGATGCGCCCGCGCGCAACAACCAGCAGGCGCGGGATTCGGCGCGCCAGGCCCGCGATCAGGCCGGCCGCAGCCATGCCGGTCGCGATCTCGACAACCTCAACCAGCGCCAGCCGCGACCGCAAGCCGGCGGACGCGACGCCGCGCGCGATCGCGCAGCCTCGACGGCGTCGTCGCACCAGGCGCGGGATCGCGCCCACTCCGGCGAGAACCGCAGCGCCTCCGCCAACCGGCCGCGCAGCAGCCAGGCCAACAACGCCGCACGCAACAACGCGCGCCAACACAACGCCGGTAGCAACCGTGGCGGCGGCTCGGCGCAGAACAACGCCTTCGCCGGCGCCAGCCGCTCCGGCGGTTCGCATGCGGCCACGCAACGCGGCAACAACAGCCGCGCCGCCGGCAACCGCTCGACCGCCTCTGCCCGCGGCGGCGGCGGTGGACATCAGGTCAACCGCGCTTCGCATCCACCGCAACGCCAGGGTGGCGGCGGACGCCATCGCTGAATCCATGAGGCCCGCCATGAAGACACGCTTGCTCTGGACCTTGCTGCCCTGCACCGCTGCGCTGGTGGTGGGCGTGGCGCTGGCGCAACAGGCTTACCCCAGTGCCGACGCGGCGAGCCAGGCGCTGGTCGATGCACTCGGAACGGACAAGGCCGACGCGGCCAAGCTGGCCACGGTGCTGGGCAAGCAATGGCGCGACTACATCCCCACCGACCAGGTCGAGCGCAAGGATGTGGATGCCTTCCTGCGCAAGTACCGCGAGCGCCACGCGATTGAAACCGGCAGCGATGGCAAGTCGCGTCTGAGCGTGGGCAAGGAGGCCTGGGTGCTGCCGGTGCCGTTGCGGCAAAGCGCCGGTGGCTGGTCGTTCGACCTCAAGGGCGGCGCCGACGAGATCCGCGCCCGCCGCATCGGCAACAACGAACTGGCGGTGTTGCAGGCCATGCTCGCCTACCACGATGCGCAATCGGAATACGCGCACGACGATCGCGATGGCGACGGCGTGCTGGAGTACGCGCAGAAGTTCGTCAGCAGCGACGGCGAACATGACGGCTTGTACTGGGCCGACGACGACAGCGGCGAAATCAGTCCGCTCGGCCCGCTGTTCGGTGATGAAACGCCCAATGGCGAGTGGCACGGATACCACTTCCGCATCCTCGACGCGCAGGGACCTTCCGCGCCCGGCGGCGCCTACAGCTACCGGCTGGGCGACAACATGAGCCGCGGCTTTGCGATGGTGGCGTGGCCGGCCCGCTACAACGACACCGGCGTGATGAGCTTCATGATCAGCCACGAAGGCGATGTCTTCGAGAAGGATCTGGGCGCCGGCGGCGAACGCGTGGCGCGTGCGCTGAAGTCCTTCGACCCGGATGACAGCTGGAAGCTGGATACCCCGACCGCCGCCGCGCCCTAGCCGGACCACCGCTTCCCTCACCTCGCGTTGACGGCCGGATCGGCAGCGTGCGCGTGCGTGGCCTGCGCGGGCCGTTCCTGCCGTTTCCACTTCGAAGACGTGGCGGCTGCCACGTCGGTGGCGCCTTGGGGAGACGTGATGCTGTTCGACTACCGCCAGAATGGGCCGGACGACTTTGATGCGCACCTGTGCATCGTGGGGGCGGGACCGGCAGGGATCATCCTGGCGCATCAGTTCCTGGGCTCCAACATCCGCATCTGCCTGTTGGAAGGCGGTGGGCTGGCCGGTGATCCCGAAGTGCAGGCCCTGTATGCCGGGGCCAGCGTGGGCGAACCGGAACTGGATCCCGCGCGGTGCCGCCTGCGTGCCTTTGGCGGCAGCACCAATGTCTGGGGTGGTGGCTGCATGCCGCTGAGCCGGATGGACCTGGACACACGCGAGTGGGTGCCGGACAGCGGCTGGCCGCTCGACTACACCGACCTGCACCCCTACTACCAGCGCGCCCGCGCCATGCTGGACATCAGCCAGCACGAGTTCGACGAGCATGGCTTTCATACCCCGGCGGCGCGCGCGCCGCTGCAGTTTGATCAGGAGCGCCTGGTCAACCGCAATTTCGTCCTCAGCCCGGTGTTTTTCGGCCACCGCTATCGACGCGAGCTGGAACAGTCGCGCAACGTGCAACTGGTCTTGAATGCCAACCTGCTGGAGCTGCAGGCCAGCCCGCAAGGCGATCTGGTGCAGCAGGCGAGCATCGGTTCGCTCGATGGACGCCGCGGGCACGTGCGTGCGCGCCAGTTCGTGCTGGCCGCCGGCGGCATCGAGAACGCCCGGCTGTTGCTGCTGTCCGATTCGGTGCAGTCGCATGGTCTTGGCAATGAACATGGTTTGGTGGGCCGCTACTTCATGGATCACCCGCGCGGTCGGCTGGGCACCTTGCATGCCGATTCGACCACGCGCCTGACCCGTCCCTACGATCGCACCGGCGGCAAAGGGCCGGCGCCCGCGTTTCCGGAACTGTGCCTGGCCGATGCCGCGATGCGCCGCCATGGCCTGCTCAGTGGCCGCGTGCGACCAGTCGCGGTGGAAGGCGAAGCACCGCCCGGCATCCGCGCCATGCGCAAGCTGCGCTCACGCATGCGCCGTGAGCAGCCGGACGAGGGCCAGTCACTGGAAGGCCAGATGTCGGCCTCGCTCAGCCTGTACCCACAGCAATCCCAAACCGCCGAGCCCGCGGAGGGCATGGCGCGGCTGGCGCTGCAGATGGCGCCCGGCATGGGCGACATCGCCCGCGGGATGTTGAACAAGTTCGCCCGCCAGCCACTGGTCAAGGCGGATCACGTGGATGTCATCGGCTACTTCGAGCAGGCGCCCAATCCGGACAGCCGGGTGCGCCTGGGCGCCGATACCGACGCGCTGGGACTGCGCCAGGTCAACGTGGACTGGCGCCTGACCGATCTGGATTGGCACACCTACCGCACCGCCGCCGGCCTGTTCGGCGATGAGCTGGCGCGCGCCTGCGGTGGCCGCTTCCAGATGGATGACTGGTTGCAGGAAAGCGGCGCCGCACCGGCGTTGCAGGGCACTGCCCACCATATGGGCACCACCCGCATGTCCGATGACCCGCGCAGCGGCGTGGTCGATCGCAATGGTCGCGTGCACGGTGTGGACAACCTGCACGTGGTCGGCAGCTCGGTGTTTCCCACCGGCGGCTGGGCCTTCCCCACCTTCACCATCGCCGCGCTGAGCATGCGCCTGGCCGATCACCTGCGCGACTATCTGTTCCTGTACTGAGCCGGCGCGCTCAGAAGGTAATCGGAACGCGCGCGGTCAGCGAGACATCGGGGGTATCACCGGTCACGCCCGCGCCCAGCGCCACGTTGAGCGAGACGTGATCGTTGAAGCGATAGGTGCCGCCGAGCAGCAGCGAGGCCAGGGTGATGCGCACCGAACCGGGCGCGTCGCGGCCATTCTGTTCGGTCTTGCCGATGCTGTTCATTTCGTAACCGATGCTGATGGCGGCTTTTTCATTCAAGGCCAGGCCCAGGCCTAGATTCAGGCCGATGATGTCGCCGGCCTTGATGTTGCCGAGTTCCTCGGTCTGGCCGAGCAGCAGCTTGCGCTGCACGTTGTGGCGTTCGAAGTTGTACAGGTAGCTCAGGCTGCCGAAGAACACCACCGGGTCGGACGGGAACAACCAAGTCAGGCCGGGCTGCACGGCTTCGAAGCCACTGCCGGTCGGCAGCTCCAGCGGCAAGCCGGTGCCGGTGGTGTTCTGCACGCAGCGGGTCACGCAGTCGGTGACCACTTCGAACAGATCCCGGCCGGTGCGGCTCTTGTAGCGCAGCCAGCCAATGTAGAACGGCTTGTCGGCCGCGCCTTCATTGATCTGGTAGCGGGCGGTCATCTCGACATCGCCCATGCCGTTGCCATCGGCATTGAAGACGCGATCCTGCGCGGTGCCGGTGAAGATCTCGCGGCTGACCGTGTCGCCGTTGATGTAGACGTAAGGCAGCTTGCCTTCCAGTTCGAAACGGCGGGTCAGACCGTAGCGCCCGGTCAGGGTGGTCACCGCCGTGGTGGTCTTGACCTGGCGGACATCGATCAGGCCGATCAGGATCGCGGGAATGACCGTGTAGCCCACTAGCGACACGCGATCATTGGACGAGTAGCCGTATTGGACCGAGGGTTCGAGCACGAATTTCCCGCGCGGCGTGAGCACGCCGGGCTGATCGAAAATTTGCGCCACCTCCGGTGGGCGTGAGTCGGATTCCGGCGCCTGTCCCACCGGCTGTGGCGCATTCTCTTGAGGCGGTTTGGCCGGGTCCTGCGCTGCGGCGACGGCGGTCGTTGCCGGTGCGGACGCGGCCGCGTTCTGCGCGACCACCGCGCCTTGTGCCGCCGGCGCCGGCGGCGACACCATCACCGGGCCCTGGTTCAACGACGGCACCAGCACCGGCGCCGTCGCTCCACGCGCGCGTGCGCTGGCGAGAATCTCCTGGTTCAACGCACCCTGCAGCCGCATCAGTTCCTGCTGCTGCACCTGTAGTTGCTGCTGCGTCTGCTCCAGGCGCAGGCGCTGCTCGTTGATTTGCCGCTGCAAATCTTCCAGCGAACTCGCACCGGGCGCGGCGGCCGGCACCGCAGGCGGCGCCGTCGCAGGCGCGGCTTGCTGGGCCTGCGCGGAATTCGGCGATGACAGGCCGGCGGCAATGGCCATTGGCAGCAGCATCAGGTTCAGCGGCGACGTCCCTTTCATCTGCGAATCCTCACGTGGGTGGGGGTTAGTAGTAGCTGGCTGCGTTGATCAGGCTGTCATGCAATGCATTGCTGGCATTCATTTCCTGGAAGCTGGACAAGACGTTGCTGCCGATGTCCATGCGCGTGATGCTGACGATGTGCTGGTTGTCCAGGGTGTTCTGGATCACCACCGCACCCGGCACCTTGGCAGGCTCGAAGGTGTTGTTGTCACCTATCTGCACGACCAGGCCCTTGTTGAACTCGGTCATTGCCTTGACATCGGCGGCACTGACCTTGGACAGGTCAGAGATGCGCAAGGTGTTGCTGGCCAGCAGTTCGCCGTTGACGTAGACCGCGCGCTCAATGCCGAACGAGAGCACCTGCCCCGACGGCAACTCGAAGCCGCCGCGCATCTCGTCCAGCCGGGCGGGATCGACCGGCACCCATTCGTCGCCGAAGCCATTCTTGGCCGGTGAGCTGTTGGCCGCGTCCACGTCCTGTGCGGCGGCCTGTTGCGCCAAGGGGGCGCCGAGCATCAGCGCGCAGGCGCTGATTGATTTTCCCATTGTCCATTCCATGTCAGATGTCTCCTGGCCCGCGACGTGGCGTAGTGGAGTTGCGCAGGCCGTCACGCTGGATGCCGATATCCAGCGGCGCCGGCGGCGCCGTGCGCCAATCGCGTGCATTGTTGAACTGCGCCAGTTCGCGCCGGTTGTGGACCACGAACATCACGCGGTTGTCCCACAACGCATCGAATCGCGAGCGCGGCATGGCGCGGGTGCCGCGTGCCGGATCGCCCAGCAGCACGCGGCCATTCTTCAGACCCTTGACCACCACGAAATGGCGGTAGCCACGGTCGTTGAGCAGGACGATCGCCGGTACGCCCTCTTCCAGCAGTTTTTCCAACGGCAGCTCGAAGCCGTCGGCCTCGTAGCCAAGCGACTGCAGGTAACGGCGCATGTCGAGCAGGGAAAAACCATCGCGGCGGATGCGCGCCTGGTCGCCATGCGTATACATGCGCATGAAGACCTCTTCCTCGCTGACCGGATAGTTGTACTGGTAGGTCAGCAAGGTGGCGATCGCCGCCGATCCGCAACTGAAGTCGTACTGCTGCGGAATGGTGGTGCCGAAGCGCGCTTCCTTCAGGCTGGTCACGCGCATGGTGTAGGCGCCGCCGGTGGGCACGCGCACTTGGACCTCCGCGGCACGCAACGGTGCGCATGCCACCGACAGCATGAGAAGGATGCTGGCGATGCGCCGCGATTTCACTGTGGCGTGCCCCCGAAGTTGACGTTCACCACCATCGCGTTCTGGATCAGGACGTTGGTCCCGGTGTTCTGGATGATGGTGTTGATGCCGTTGGCGCTGTCAAAGGCGGTATCGGTAATGGTGTTGCTACCGCTGATGATGTGATCGGCCGTGTTGTTGTCGACCTTGCCATCGACCAGGATGACGCTCTCGTGCTTGTCTTCGCCGCCGCGCATCGTCTCCAGGCGGGCCACGCCGACCGGCGCGCCCAGCAGGTTGACGCTGCGTTCTTTCATTGCCGTCCATTGGCTGGGCAGCGGGATTGGAAGAGTCGTTTCAGGCGCGGCCGCGGCGCTGGTCTGTGCCGGATCCGCGACCACCGCAGCCGGATCGGCTGCCCACGCCATGCCGGGCAGCACGAGACTGGCCAGGCCAGCCCACAAGAGGAGCCGACGTCGCAACCGGGTTGACCGCAATTGCTCGGAAACTGGGGACTGCATGGTCATTCTCCTTTGCCATGCGTTCCGTCCATGCGCGACTGACAGCAGTACCGATCCCGCCACGCGGGCGGGATCGGATTTCGCGCATGCAGGCTGCCTGTCTGCAGGAGCAGACAGGCAGACCAGGAGCGCTTATGGGCCTACGGTCAGGTTGGCTTGCACGGTGATGCCCTGCTGGATCAGCGAGGCCATGCCGCTGTTCTGTGCCGCCACCATGATGCCCGCGGCGGACTGGCCGACGCTGGTCATGTTGTTCGACATGTTGAACGCACCTGCATCGTTGGTCACCGCGCCGCCTGCACCACCTGCGCCCCCTGCTGCGCCGGTGCCTGCACCACCCCAGGCACCACCACCGGTGCCCGCACCTGCCGTGGCCGAGCCACCGGTGCCGTCGCCGGACGTGCCGGCACCACCGGTGCCATCACCCGAGGTTGCCGCACCACCCGTGCCGGAACCGCCGGTGCCGGCTGCGCCTGCACCTGCCGCACCACCATTGGAGGCCACGGAGCCGCCGGCACCGCCGGTACCGGTGGCTGCGCCACTGGTGGACGTTGCTGCGCCCGAGGTGCCTGCGCCGCCCGTTGCGGTTGCAGTGCCATCGCCATTGGTGCCGCCTGCGCCACCGGCGCCGCCTGCACCACCTGCGCCGGACGCATCGCCAGCACCGCGCTCACGCACGTAGCCGCCGTCTCCGCCGTCTCCGCCGTTGGCCTTGCCACCGCCCCAACCACCGGCCTTGGCACCGCCACCACCGGCTGCGCTGCCGGCCAGGGCATGACCGCTACCGGCCTTGCCGTCACCGCCGCTTGCGCCGTAACCCTTGGCATTGCCACCGTCTCCGCCGTCGCCGCCACTGCCGCGGGCGCCGTCGCCGTCACCGGCATAGGCCTTGCCGCTGTAGCCGCCGCCACCGGATGCCCGGCCACTGTCGCCGTCGCCGCCGATCGCCTTGCCGCCATCGCCGTCACCAGCATAGGCCTTGCCGCCGTAGCCGTCGCCACCGCTGCCGCCGCGTCCGCCATCAGCACTGCCCCAGTTCTTGGCGGAGTTGCCAATGTCGCTCACGCCCACGCCCGAAACGCTGCCGATCAGCTTGGTTTCGGCGATCGCCTTGCTGCTGTTGAACGAGTTGGAGAAGGTCGAGGTCGCGGTGCTGCCATTGCTGGCGGCTGCCGTGCCGTAGCCGTCCGACCAGGCCTTGCTGTGGTTGCTGTTGTCGCTGTCATCATGAGTGCTGCTGTCGGTGGCATCCAGGTCGACCGCGACCACGATGTCATCACCAGCACCACTTTCGTTGCTTGTTGCCTGTGCGAATGCCTGTCCCGAAAGACCGAGTCCCAGAAGCACCGCGGATGCAATGAGAGTCTTACGTGTGCACATTGTTTTTCTCCTTGAGTCGTCTGGCGCCCAGGGGAGGCGCTAAAAAACGACGCCCGTCACGCTTGCACATTAAATGTTAGTTATCTCTGGCCCAGTTGTTATGATTCCGCTAAGGCGTTTGCCGCTCGTCTGCCGCACAAAAAGGTCTTTTTTCGACCGACAATCGGTAGCCGGCGCCGGTGCGGGCCAGCGTTCAAGCGGCAGCACATCGGCGATCCGTCCGGCCTTCTGTCGAGGTCGCCAGACCTGTTCTCAACGTTGTCACGCGAGGTAATGCCGGTGTTGCAGTCGCTGTTCGCCATTGCCCTGGGCGCAACGCTGGGCGCCTGGGCCCGCTGGGGACTGAGTATCTGGCTCAACCCGGCGGACGGTCCCTTCCCCTATGGCACGCTCGCCGCGAACCTGATTGGCGGCTATGTGATCGGCATGGCGATGGCGTGGTTCTCCACCCACCCGCAGGTGTCGCCGGAGTGGCGCCTGTTCGTGATCACCGGTTTGCTGGGCGGGCTGACCACGTTCTCGAGTTTCTCGGCCGAGACCATGCAACTGATCCTGCGCCAGCAATACGGCTGGGCCGCCACGGTGATTGGCAGCCATGTGTTCGGCTCGTTGTTGATGACCGCGCTGGGCATTGCCAGCGTGCGCCTGTTGCGCTGAGCGCGCTCAGTCTTCGCCGCGCGCCTGTCGCCGTTGTGTGCGCAGGCGATCGAGTTTCTCCTTGAGCTTGATCTCGAGGCCGCGCTCGACCGGTTCGTAGTAAACTCGTTCGCCCATGGCATCCGGGAAGGCGGTTTGATCCAGGGCGATGCCGCCTGCCGCATCGTGGTCGTACTGGTAGCCGCTGCCATAGCCCAATTGCTTCATCAGCTTGGTCGGTGCATTGCGCAGGTGCAGTGGCACGTCCTGCGTACCGTACTCGCGCACATCGCTGCGCGCCTGGTTGAAAGCCATGTAAGCGGCGTTGGACTTGGCCGTGCTGGCCAGATAGATCGCCACCTGCGCCAGCGCCAGATCGCCTTCCGGGCTGCCAAGCCGTTCGTAGGTATCCCACGCATCCACCGCCATCTGCAGCGCGCGCGGATCGGCCAGGCCGATGTCCTCCACCGCCATCCGGGTCAGGCGACGCGCCAGGTACACGGGATCGCAACCGCCATCGAGCATGCGCGCCAGCCAGTACACTGCGCCATCGGGATTGGAACTGCGCACCGACTTGTGCAGCGCCGAAATCTGGTCGTAGAACTGTTCGCCGCCCTTGTCGAAGCGGCGCGTGCGATCGGCCAGCACCTGCGCCAGCGTGTGCGGGGTAATGGAATTGCCTTCATCGGCCGCCAGTTCGGCGGCGATTTCCAGCAGGGTCAGCGCACGGCGCACGTCGCCATCGGCGGCGCCGGCAATCTCGCGCAGCGATTCGGCGCTGGCCACGATGCCCTGCCCGCCCAGGCCACGTTCCTCGTCGTCGAGTGCACGTTGCAGCGCCTGGACGATGTCGTCGGTGGAGACGGCTTCCATCACATGCACGCGGCAGCGTGAAAGCAGCGCCGAGTTCAGTTCGAAGGAAGGGTTTTCCGTGGTGGCGCCGACAAACACGATGGTGCCGCGCTCGATATGCGGCAGGAACGCATCCTGCTGGGTCTTGTTGAAGCGATGCACTTCGTCGACGAACAGAACCGTGCGGCGGCCTTCGGCGAAACGCTGCGCCGCTTCGGCCAGCACCGCGCGCACTTCCGGCAAGCCGGACAGCACGGCGGAAATGGCGACGAATTCGGCTTCGGCATACTGCGCCAGCAACAGCGCCAGGGTGGTCTTGCCGCAACCGGGCGGACCCCACAGGATCATTGAATGGATGCGGCCTGATTCCACCGCGCGGCGAAGTGCGCTGCCTTCGGCGAGCAGGCGGCGCTGACCGACCATCTCGTCCAGCGTGTGCGGCCGCATGCGTTCGGCAAGCGGCCGCATCGCCGTGCGATCCACGCTCAGCAGATCATCGTGCTGCTGGAAGGGGCTGCGGTTTTTCCGGGTCGCCTTGGGCACCCGGGGATTGTAACGGCTTCGGGGCTGGCTTCTGACAGACGCACGTCTGGCCAACCCCTCCTACAGGGGCATCGATCCCCGCCTACCTGGCCTCAGTCGCCGCCGACCACGTCCACGCCGGCGCCAGGGGCGTACTTGAAGGTGCCGCTGGCGAAGCTGGGGTTGCGCTTCCAGCCGCTGAACTTGAGCGTGGTGCGCTGGCCAACCGCGTCCACCACTTCCATCTGCGCCAGGCCCTGGGCATTGAAACCCAGACGCGCCGACTGGAAGCTGGCGTCGCCTTCGCGCTTGGGCGTGAGCGTCAGCCACTCCAGGCCGTTCTGGCTGCCACCTTCCTTGACGTTGAACTGCTGGTCCAGCTTGCCCGGGTCAATCAGCGCCGACAGTGGGCTGTTCTGTTCTTCCACGCCCTGATCGCGCACGGTGGCCTGCTTCAGATCCGGGTCGTAGACCCAGACCTTCTTGCCATCGGCCACGATCAACTGCTCGAATGGCTTGTTGTATTCCCAGCGGAACAGGCGCGGCGCCGACAGCGCGACGCTGCCGCTGGAAGTTTCCTTGAGCTTGCCGCCCCCGTCATGCACCTGCTGTACGAACTGGCCGTCCAGCCCTTTCAGGCCGGTGGTGAACGTCTTCAGTTGATCGCGTGCGCCGGCCCAGGCCTGGCTGGCGAGCAAGGCGGTGGCGAGAAAGAGTACGGGGCGGGCAATGGCTTTCATCGTCGTGGGCGTCCTGGGCGACGTGAGGGGAATGGGCGGGAGTGTGAGACAAACAAGATGAATCGGATGCATGGCCGGGCCCGCCAACGCGGACGTAGGCCCGGCTGCGTTCAGCCGAGGGGCTAGCGCGGCGGCGGCGGCGCCAGCACCTGGCGATCGCCATTGTGTTCGGGCGGCGTCACCACGCCGGCGGCTTCCATGGCTTCGATCAAGCGGGCCGCACGGTTGTAGCCAATCTTCAGGCGACGCTGCACGCCGGAGATCGAAGCACGCCGGCTCTCGGTGACGATGCGCACGGCTTCGTCGTACAACGGATCACTTTCATCGCCCGCACCGCCGCCACTCTCCGGCAATCCGGTGGGTCCGACCACGATGCCATCGCCCAGGGTCTGCACTTCTTCCAGCACGCCTTCGATGTAGTCGGCGCTGCCGGTGGCCTTGAGATGTTCGACCACGCGATGGACTTCCTCGTCGCTGACGAACGCGCCGTGGATACGCTCGGGCATGGCGGTGCCGGGCGGCAGATAGAGCATGTCGCCATGTCCAAGCAGGGTTTCGGCACCGGACTGATCCAGGATGGTGCGCGAGTCGATTTTCGAGCTGACCTGGAAGGCGATGCGGGTCGGGATGTTGGCCTTGATCAGGCCGGTGATCACGTCCACCGAGGGACGCTGGGTGGCCAGGATCAGGTGGATGCCGGCGGCGCGTGCCTTCTGCGCCAGGCGCGCAATCAGTTCTTCGACCTTCTTGCCGACGATCATCATCATGTCGGCGAATTCGTCGATGAAGATGACGATGAAGGGCATCGGCTCCAGCGGACGCGGCGCTTCGGCCAGATCCGGATTGGGCTTGAACAGCGGGTCCATCAACGGCTGGCCGGCGTCCTGCGCATCCTTGACCTTCTTGTTGAAGCCGGCCAGGTTGCGCACGCCCACCGCGCTCATCAACTTGTAGCGCCGCTCCATTTCGGCCACGCACCAGCGCAGGCCGTTGGCGGCCTCCTTCATGTCGGTGACCACCGGCGCCAGCAGATGCGGAATGCCCTGGTACACGCTGAGTTCCAGCATCTTGGGATCGATCATCAGCATGCGCAGATCTTTCGGGCTGGCCTTGTACAACAGGCTCAGCACCATCGCATTGACCGCCACCGACTTGCCCGAGCCGGTGGTGCCGGCCACCAGCAGGTGCGGCATGCGCGCCAGATCGGCCACGGTCGGGCGACCGGCGATGTCCTTGCCCAGCGCCAGCGTGAGCGGGCTGCCGGACTTGTCGTACTCCTTGGAGCGCAGCAACTCGCTCAGGAAGATCATCTCGCGGCTGGTATTGGGGATCTCCAGGCCGATCACCGACTTGCCCGGGATCACATCGACCACGCGCACCGACTTGACGCTCAGGCCGCGCGCGATGTCCTTGTCCAGCGAACTGATCTGGCTGACCTTGACGCCCGGCGCCGGCTCCATTTCAAAGCGCGTGATCACCGGGCCCGGGTAGGCGCCCACCACCTGCGCATCGATGCGGAAATCCTTGAGCTTGAATTCGATCTGGCGCGACAGGGTTTCCAGGGTTTCCTCGGAATAGCCCTTGGTCTGCGGCTTGGGATCGTCCAGCAGCGACAGCGGCGGCAGGCCGGACTCATCGCCGCCGGTGCCATGGAACAGCGGAATCTGCTGCTCGCGCTTGGCCCGCTCGCTCTTCTCGATGACCGGCGCCGGCGGCGGCTCGATCCGCACCGGCTCGCGCTTGGCGCGCTGCACGGCGTCGGTACGGCGTACTTCCTCGCGTTCCTCGCGCATCGCGCGGGTCTGCTGCCATTCCGCCGCCTGCTGGCTGCCCTTGCGGAACATGCCCGGCAGCGCCAGCACGCCCTTGCCGATCCGCTCCATCACCGCGAACCAGGACAACCCGGTGGCCAGCGTGACCGAGACCAGGAACAGGGCGAGCAGGAACAGGTTGCCACCGAGGCCACCGAACAGGCTGAGCAGCGATTTGCCGACCAGCGTGCCGAGGATGCCGCCGGGGCCGGCAGAAAAATGCTCGGCCGAGAAACCACGCAGGTACAGCAGGCCGGTGGCCGAGATGAGGAAGCCCACCATGCCCACCAGCCGCAAGGCCGGTCCGAGATCGGCTTCGCCATCGCCATCGGTATCCATGCCGAACAAGGCGATCCAGGCGACCGCACCCAGGATCACCGGCAGCAGGAAGGCGACATAGCCGCACAGGTACAGCAACAGATCCGACAGGTAGGCTCCGACTCGCCCGCCCCAGTTGTGGATCGGCGCGGTAACGCTGCCCGCCTGCGACCAGCTGGGATCATCGGGCGAAAAGGAAAACAGGCTGGCGAACAGATACAGCAGCAAGGGCGCGATCGCGATCAGCGCCAGGTCGCGCCACAGCCGCTGGCGGCGCGGGTTGGCGGCGGCCGGCTGCTTGCGCGCGGCGGCGTTGGCGCCCTTGACCTTGGCGGCAGCAGTGGGATTGTCGGAGCTCGCTTTTGCCACCTTTCGACCAGACCTTAGGAATGTCACATTAGTCGTTGATAATAAACGACAGTTCGATGAATTTCAGCCCCTCACCCGGGTCGCCGTCAATCTGGCACGGCTTGGCGGTACGGCAGAAAAAAAGGCGCTGCCGGGGCGCCCGTTCGATTGGCATCTGCTTGAGTCGTGCATCAACGCTTTCCATCCGCGCGCCTTGATCGATCCAGACCGCACCCGCACTCTATGACGCCTGCGATGAGGCGATTGATGCCGGCATCGCCAGGCCAAATCCCTCTTTCGCGAGTATACATGAGCACTTCGAAGCACTGCCGCCTGTTGATCCTGGGTTCCGGTCCCGCCGGCTGGACGTCCGCCGTCTACGCCGCACGCGCCAATCTCAAGCCGGTGGTGATCACCGGCCTGCAGCAGGGTGGCCAGCTGATGACCACCACGGAAGTGGACAACTGGCCCGGCGATGCGCACGGCCTGATGGGCCCGGATCTGATGGCGCGCATGCAGGCGCATGCCGAGCGCTTCGATACCGAAGTGATCTTCGACCATATCCACACCGCCGACCTGGCGCAGCGGCCGTTCAAGCTGATTGGCGACAACGGCGAATACACCGCCGATGCGCTGATCATCGCCACCGGCGCCACCGCCAAGTACCTGGGCCTGCCTTCGGAAGAAGCGTTCAAGGGCCGCGGCGTGTCCGCCTGCGCCACCTGCGATGGTTTCTTCTACCGCGACCAGGACGTGGCGGTGGTCGGTGGCGGCAATACCGCCGTCGAGGAAGCGCTGTACCTGGCCAACATCGCCCGCAAGGTCTACCTGGTCCACCGCCGCGACAGCCTGCGCGCGGAAAAGATCATGCAGGACAAACTGTTCGCCAAGATCCAGGCCGGCAAGATCGAACCGGTCTGGCATCACACCGTGGACGAAGTGCTGGGCAATGAAGCCGGCGTCACCGGCCTGCGGGTGAAGTCGGTGCAGGACGGCAGCACCCGCGATCTGCCCGTGCATGGTTTCTTCGTGGCGATTGGCCACACCCCCAATACCAGCCTGTTCGAAGGCCAGTTGGGCATGAACAACGGCTACCTGAGCATCAAGTCGGGCCTGGATGGCGGCGCCACCGCCACCACCGTGCCGGGCGTGTTCGCGGCCGGTGACGTCGCCGATCAGCACTACCGCCAGGCCATCACCTCGGCCGGCTTTGGCTGCATGGCCGCACTCGATGCCGAGCGCTACCTGGACAAGGACGCCTGAGCCAGCCACGCCGCAGCAGCCACGACCGACCCACGCCATGGACAAGCTGCTGATCAAGCAGTGTCTGTTCCATGCCAGCTGGCTGGCGTGGCCCTTCATTGGCTGGTTGCTGTGGCGGCTGTGGAAGCAGCGGCGGCCGCTGCAGCGGGCCTTGACCGGCCTGCTGCTGTTGGGCAGCCTGGTGTTTGTCTGGGCGCGCTTCGTCGAGCCGCAGTGGATCCAAGTACGGGAAACCACGCTCCCCGACCCTGGCGTGCAGGCGCGCATCGCTTTGATCAGCGATATCCATCTGGGCGTATACAAGAGTCCGGCCTACCTTCAGCGCGTGGTCGATCGGCTCAACCAGCTCGAGGTGGACGCGGTGGCGATTGCCGGCGATCTGACCTACGAGCCGCAGGCGCGGCGGGAATCGTTGCAGGTGATGTTCGCCCCTTTGTCGCGCCTGCGGGTGCCGGTTTACGCGGTGCTGGGCAACCACGACCAGCAGATGCCGGGACCGGATATCGACCTGGCCTTGCGCGCTGCGCTGCAGGCGCATGGCGTGCGCATCATCGAAGGCCAGTTGCAGCCGACAAGCCTTGGCTACCGCTGGGCCGGACTCGGGGATCGCTGGGCGCAGAAGGACGATCCGGACTTTCTGCGCCAGGCGACGACAGCCGTGCCAACCCTACTGCTGGTCCACAATCCCGACAGCGCGATGCAGTTGCGGCCGGGCGATGCGACGCTAGTACTGGCCGGGCACACGCATGGGGGCCAGATCCGCATTCCCTGGCTGTACCACAAGGTGATTCCGACCCGGCACGGCTTCGACCGCGGCGAGCAATGGCTGCAGACACCGCACGGCCGCGTGCGCGTGTTCACCACCTCCGGTCTGGGTGAAATCGGCCTGCCCTTGCGCCTGTTCAACCCGCCCGTCATCGACGTGCTGCAGCTGCAGCGCTGAGCCATGCACGTCCGCCTGCTTTCGTCACTGGCCGACGTGGCCGCTAGCCAATGGGATGGTCTGCTGGCCGAGCCGCATCCTTTCGTCAGTCACGCCTTCCTGCATGGCCTGGAAGCGCATGGCTGCCTGCGTGAAGACTGGGGCTGGACACCACGCCATCTGACTTTGTGGGACAGCGGGCAACTGATCGCCGCCGCACCCGGCTACGAGAAGCACAACTCGCACGGCGAGTTCGTATTCGATCACGCTTGGGCGCAGGCGTATGCGCGGGCCGGCCTGGATTACTTTCCCAAGTGGTTGTTCGCAGTGCCCTACTCGCCCGTGACCGGGCCGCGACTGCTCGCGCGCAGCGAGCTTGCCCGCGTCGCCTTGCTGCGGGCCATGACCGAACAGGCGCAGCAGGACGTCTGGTCCTCGGCACACGTCAACTTCCATCGCGAAGACGAAGACGCGGCGTTCGACAGCACCTGGCTGCGCCGTTTGGACGTGCAGTACCACTGGCGCAACGACCGGGGCTGGCGCGACTTCGACGGATTTCTGGCCAGCTTCGATCACAAGCATCGCAAGAACATTCGCCAGGAACGGGGCAAGGTGGCCAAGGCCGGCGTGACTTTTCGCGTGGTCCACGGTGACGAAGCCAGCGATGACGATCTGATCGCGATGTTCGGTTTCTACCTGATGACCTTCCGCGAGTACGGCAACTCGCCGGCGCTGACTCTGGCCTTCCTCCGCCACCTGGCGCGGACGCTGCCACGACAGCTGGTCATGTTCCTGGCCGAGCGCGATGGCGAAGTCATCGCCGGCGCCCTGTGCCTGCGCGGAGGCGACACCCTCTACGGTCGCTATTGGGGCGCGCACACCACCCTGCCCGGCCTGCATTTCGAGACCTGTTACTACCAGGGCATTGATTACTGCCTGCGCGAAGGCCTGCGCGTGTTCGAGCCGGGCGCCCAGGGCGAACACAAGCTGGCCCGCGGTTTCCTGCCTACGCTGGTGCGCAGCCGGCATTGGATTGCGGAACCCACCTTCCGCGACGCCCTGCGTGAGTGGTGCGGCGAAGAGGCCCTCGCCATCCAGCGCTATGCGCGCAACCTGGCGGCGCATTCGCCGTTCAAGCAGCCACCTTCCGTTGAGTGAACCGCTGACGGATGGGGTCGGCACAGAAGTGCCTCCTGCAGTGGCTCTTAGAGTGGCTGTGGGTGTGGGAGGGGCTTCAGCCCCGACTCGAACCAAGCCGATGCGCTACCTTCCGAAACGGCGACAATGCCGGCATGAGCCAACGCCCTTATCTGCTGTCCGATGATCCGCAGGCGCCGTTCCCGCCTGCGGAATGGGCGCTGCGGCAACCGGATGGCTTACTGGCCGTCGGTGGCGACTTGAGCCTGCCGCGCCTGCTCAACGCCTATCGCGGCGGCATCTTCCCCTGGTTTTCGGAGGGCGAACCGTTGCTGTGGTGGTCGCCGAATCCGCGCGCGGTGTTCCGCACCGACGGCGTGCATCTGAGCCGGCGTTTCCGCCGCGAGCTGCGCGATTGCACGTGGACGGTGCGCGCCGATACCTGCTTCACCGACGTGGTGGCCGCCTGCGCGGCCCTGCGCGCCGGCCAGGACGGGACCTGGATCACCGATGCCATGCGCCAGGCCTATGGCGAGCTGCATCGGCACGGCATTGCCCATTCGATCGAAGTCTTCGACGGTGACCGTCTGGTAGGCGGCCTGTATGGCCTGGCCATTGGCCGGGCTTTCTTTGGCGAGAGCATGTTCAGCGCGGTCAGCGGCGCCTCCAAGGTCGCGTTGGCGACGCTGGCGCAGGTGTTGCACGGCTGGGACTTCCCGCTCATCGATGCGCAGGTGGCCAACCCGCATACGCGCAGCCTCGGCGCCGAACCCTGGTCGCGCGAACGGTTCCTGGCGTGCATCCGCCAGCAGGTGGACCTGCCCTTTGCTCCGGGCCACTGGCGCGAGCGCTTCAGCCCGCGCAAGGCCGCTTCACTGGCCCACGGGCCCGACCATTAACGGTTTTTTTGCACGAAAGGCCCGGTCGGCGTACAATCGCGGACTTTATCGCCCCGGGCCATGCTGGCCCACACACCACAGGTCTGCATGTCGAAAGACGATTCCATCGAGTTCGAAGGTACGGTCACCGAGACCCTGCCGAACACCATGTTCCGGGTGAAGCTGGAAAACGGGCACGAAATCATCGCCCACATCTCCGGCCGCATGCGCAAGAACTACATCCGCATCCTGACTGGCGACAAGGTCAAGGTCGAAATGACCCCTTATGACCTGACCAAGGGTCGCATCACCTATCGTATGAAGTGACGTGAACTAAAGTTCGCAAGTCATTGAAAAAGAAAGCGGCCATTGGCCGCTTTCTTCGTTTCTGACGTGGCGTGCTCTGGCGCCTGGCGTGCCGGTCAGTTGACCGTGGCCGGCAACAGCTTCTCCGGCTCGGCCTGGCTGTCCACCACCAGTTCGCCATCGCGGACATCGATGCTGACGCGGCCGCCATCGACCAGCTTGCCGAACAGCAGCTCGTCGGCCAGCGGGCGCTTGACCTTGTCCTGGATGATGCGAGACATCGGTCGTGCCCCCATCAGCGGGTCGAAGCCATGCTGGGCCAGCCAATCGCGTGCGGCCGGGGTAGCCGACAGGCTGACGTGCTTCTCCTGCAGCAGCATCTCCAGCTCGATGAGGAACTTGTCCACCACGCGCAGGATGTGGTCGAAGCCCAGCGCCTGGAACTGCACCACCGCGTCGAGGCGGTTGCGGAATTCCGGGGTGAAGCTGCGGCGGATCACTTCCATCGCATCGGTGGAATGGTCCTGCTGGGTAAAGCCAATCGAACGACGCGAAGCCTGGGTGGCGCCGGCGTTGGTGGTCATCACCAGGATCACGTTCTTGAAGTTCGCTTCGCGTCCGTTGGTATCGGTCAGCACGCCGCGATCCATCACCTGCAGCAGGATGTTGAAGATGTCCGGGTGGGCTTTCTCCACCTCGTCCAGCAGCAACACGCAGTGCGGGGTCTTGACGATCTTCTCGGTCAGCAGGCCCCCCTGATCGAAGCCGACGTAGCCCGGAGGTGCGCCAATCAGGCGGCTTACCGAATGCGGCTCCATGTACTCGGACATGTCGAAGCGGACCAGTTCGATGCCCAGTTGCAGGGCCAGCTGCTTGGTCACCTCGGTCTTGCCCACGCCGGTGGGACCGGCGAACAGGAAGTTGCCGATCGGCTTGTCCGGATTGGCCAGGCCCGAGCGGGCCAGCTTGATTGCCGAGGACAGGGTCTCGATGGCCGGATCCTGGCCAAAGATCACCATCTTGAGGTTGCGTTCCAGGTGCTTGAGCACGTCCTTGTCGGACGAGGTCACCTGCTTGGCCGGGATGCGCGCCATCTTGGCCACGATGATCTCGATCTCTTCGATGTCGATCAGTTCCTTGCGCTGCGCTTCGGGCAGCAGGCGCTGGCGGGCGCCGGCCTCATCGATCACGTCGATGGCCTTGTCCGGCAGCAGGCGATCGCCGATGTGCTTCACCGACAGGTCCACTGCCGCCTGCAGGGCTTCGTCGGCGTAGGTCACGCCGTGGTGGGCCTCGTACTTGGGCTTGAGCCCCTGCAGAATCTGGTAGGCCTCGCCCACGGTCGGCTCGACGATGTCGATCTTCTGGAAGCGACGGGCCAGGGCACGGTCCTTCTCGAAGATGCCGCGGTATTCCTGGAAGGTGGTCGAGCCGATGCAGCGCAGCTCACCCGACGCCAGCGCAGGCTTGATCAGGTTGCTGGCATCCATGGTGCCGCCACTGGCCGAACCGGCGCCGATGATGGTGTGGATTTCATCGATGAAAAGGATGGCGCCGGGAATCTTGCGGATCGAGGCCAACACACCCTTCAGGCGCTTCTCGAAGTCGCCGCGGTATTTGGTGCCGGCGACGAGCGCGCCCAGGTCGAGCGAATAGATGGTGGCGTCCAGCAGCACGTCCGGCACTTCGCCATCGATGATGCGCTTGGCCAGGCCTTCGGCCAGGGCGGTCTTGCCCACGCCAGCCTCGCCCACGTAGAGCGGATTGTTCTTGCGGCGGCGGCAAAGCACCTGGATGGTCCGCTCGACTTCGTCGGCGCGGCCTACCAGCGGATCAATCTTGCCCTGCCGGGCCAGGTCATTGAGGTTGCTGGCGAACTCGGTCAGGGCGTCGCCCTTGCCCTCGCCATCCAGGCCCTCGGCCTTGCCCTCGCCTTCCTGGCTGCCCTGGGTTTCGCCGTCCTCACCCTGCTTGGCGATGCCATGCGACAGGTAATTGACCACATCCAGGCGGGTCACGTCCTGCTGGTTGAGGAAGTAGACCGCGTGCGAATCCTTCTCGCCGAAGATGGCCACCAGCACGTTGGCGCCGGTGACTTCCTTCTTGCCGGAAGACTGCACGTGATAGACCGCGCGCTGGAGCACGCGCTGGAAACCCAGCGTGGGCTGAGTATCGCGACCGTCATCTTCGGCCAGGCGCGAGACCGACGCCTCGATAGCCTGCTCCAGGTCGTGCTGGAGCCGGCTGGTGTCGGCGCTGCAGGCCTTGAGCACCGCCTGGGCCGACGGGTTTTCCAACAGCGAGAGCAGCAGGTGCTCCACCGTCATGAATTCGTGTCGGGCTTCCCGGGCGCGCTTGTAGCACTGGCCGATGGTTTGCTCGAGATCTTTACTGAACATGGTTGCCTCCGTCCGATGCCGACAATATGCGGCCCCAAGGGTGAATTTCCATCACCCTCCCGGATTTCAGTGTTCAGGAAACGTTGCCTTGCAACCGGCCCCGACGCCCCCACAACCCTGGAATCTCAGGACTTCTCCATCGTGCACAGCAACGGGTGCTGGTTCACCCGTGAAAACTCGTTCACCTGCGCCACCTTCGACTCTGCCACTTCGCGCGTGTAGACGCCGCACACGGCGCGTCCCCGGGTATGCACGTGCAGCATGATCTGGGTGGCCTTCTCAAGGTCCATCGTAAAGAACTGTTGCAGCACCACCACGACAAAATCCATCGGGGTGTAATCGTCGTTGAGCAGCAGCACCTGGTACTGCGGAGGCGGCGCCACTTCCGGCTTGCTGGTCTCCACCATCAGGCCATGGTCGTGGTCGCGTTCGTTTTCATTCCTGCGTGGCATGGCCCAATTATACGGATTGGACGCCCGTCCGGCTTGCACGCACAATTAACCGGTCATCCTTGGAACCACCCTATGAAGGTTATCGCCTCCGCTCTCCTGCTCTCGTGCGCCACCCTTGCCGTGCCCGCCGGGGCCGCCGACGCCGATCCGGCCGTGGCCAGGCAGCTCAAGGAACTGGGCTACGAATACCAGGTGGATGAGGACGGTGATTACAAGGTGCTGATGGCCACCGGCGACAACGACGAGCGCAGCCAGATTGTGTACATCCGCTCGCAGGTGGAGACCTATGGCAACCACCGCGTCCGCGAACTCTGGTCCTACGCCTACCAGTCGCCGGCCGACGCCCTGCCCGCGGTGGTGGCCAATCGACTGATGGAAGCCTCCAATGCGCTGATCATCGGCTCGTGGGTCAAGCAGGGGCGCAGCGCGGTATACGTGGCCAAGATTGCCGCCACCGCCAGCACCGGCGAACTGGAAGACGCCATTGCCGCCGCCGCTGTCTCGGCCGATGCCATGGAACTGGAACTGGCCACCGACCCGCAGAAATCCGATGAGTATTGAGGCCCGCCCGTGAGCTATCGCGAAGGCCGTTTCTGGCAGCCCGACGTGACCGTGGCCACCGTGGTGGTGCGCGACGGCAGGCTGTTGCTGGTCGAAGAACGCGCCCAGGGCAGACTGGTGCTCAACCAGCCGGCCGGACACCTGGAACCGGACGAAAGCCTGCTCGATGCCGCCCTGCGCGAAACCCGCGAGGAAACCGGCTGGGACGTGCGCCTGACCGCCTTCGTCGGCGCCTACCAGTGGAAGGCCGAGGAAACCGGCCGCCACTACCTGCGCTTTGCCTTCGCCGCCGAACCGCTGCGGCATGACCCGGCGCGTCCGCTGGACGAAGGCATCGTCGACACCCATTGGCTGACCCCGGCCGAGCTGCAGCAGGCCCAGGCCCGCCATCGCAGCCCGCTGGTCTGGCAGGCGGTGCAGGATTTCCTCGGTGGTCGGCGCTATCCGCTGGACATGTTGCAGCTGATGCCATGAGCGTGCCGCGGATCATTGTCGGCGTGTCAGGCGGCGTGGATTCGTCGGTGGCCGCGCTGCGCCTGGTGCAGCAGGGCGAGTCGGTCGCCGGCTTGTTCATGCAGAACTGGGCCGATGACGGCAGCGGCGATTGCCGCGCCGAGGAAGATCGCCGTGATGCGGTCTCGGTCTGCGGTCGCCTGGGTATCCCCTTCCATTTCCGCGATTTCTCGCAGGAATACTGGCAAGGCGTGTTCGAACATTTCCTCGCCGAGTACGCGGCCGGCCGCACGCCCAATCCCGACGTGCTGTGCAATCGCGAAGTGAAGTTCAAGCATTTTCTGGATGCGGCACGCGAACTGGGCGCGGAGAAAATCGCCACCGGCCACTACGCGCGCGTCGCCTTCGCCGATGGCCACTGGCAGTTGCTGCGTGGCGTGGATCGCAACAAGGACCAAAGCTACTTCCTGCACCAGTTGGGCCAGCAGCAACTGTCGGCGACCTTGTTCCCGATTGGCGAGATGCAGAAATCCGAACTGCGCGCGGTGGCGCGCGAAGCCGGCCTGCCCACGCACGACAAGAAAGACTCCACCGGCATCTGCTTCATCGGCGAGCGCGATTTCCGCGAGTTCCTCGGCCGTTACCTGCCCGCGCGCGCCGGTGAGATGCGCGATCCGCAGGGCCAGCGTATCGGCGAACATCCGGGCGTCTTCTACTTCACCCTGGGCCAGCGCGAAGGCCTGCAGATCGGCGGCGTGCGCGGTCGTCCTGCGGCGCCCTGGTACGTGGTGGGCAAGGATGTGGCGAACAACATTCTGTACGTGGATCAGGACACCCAGAGCCCGTGGCTGCAGTCGCACGTACTGCACTCCGAAGTCGCGCACTGGACGCGTGGCAGCGCACCGGCGCGGCGCTTTGAATGCACTGCGCAGACCCGCTATCGCCAGGCCGACGAAGCCTGCACGGTCAATGTCGCCGATGACGGCACGCTGACGGTGGAATTCGCCCGTGCCCAGCGTGCCGTCACGCCGGGGCAGTCGGTGGTCTTGTATGACGGTGACAGTTGTCTGGGCGGCGCGGTGATCGCCTCCACCGACGCCCCCCTGGAACGAAGAATCGCGGAGCAAGCGGCGTGAGTGCATCTTTTTCTGACCGAGTGCTGGCCCTGGCCGCGCTCGCCCAAGCCCTGCAACAGGTGCGCCGTATCGCCGAAACCGGACATTCCGATGCCGCGGTGGTGCAGACCGCGCTGGACAGCGTGTTTCGCATCGATGCGGTCGACACGCGCGCGGTGTTCGGCCACACCCAGTCATTGCAGGCCGGCTTGCGCCTGCTGCGCAGTTACTTCAGCGGCGACAACCAGGATGACGCCTTGCCGCGCCTGGGGCTGTCGGTGCTGCAACTGGAGCGACGTTTCATCCGCGACCATGCGTTGGCCAACGAAGTTGCGCAGGGCGTGGAGCGCCTGTCGGCGCAGGCGAGCCAGAATGCCAGTACCCATCCGGAAGTGATTGCCGGCCTCGGCGGGCTGTATGCCGATACCCTGAGCCAGCTCAAGCCGCGGGTGATGGTGCAAGGCAATCCGCACTACCTGGGCCAACCCGGCGTGGTCGCCGAGATCCGCGCGATCCTGCTGGCCGCCGTGCGCGCGGCGGTGCTGTGGCGGCAGCTGGGCGGCAGCTACTGGGACTTCCTGTTTTCGCGTCGCGCCATGGTGCAGGCGATCGACGCGCACCTGTCGTGATCGCGTTGTTTCGGCACTGAATCCGCGATCCCGACGCCATTCGTCGGCCGCAATGCCGGTTTTGTCCGCCTCGCGCAAAGCGCGGCGTTCTCGTTCATGTCGTCTGAAAGGGACAACGACGGAGCGTGGCGATGGACACGGACCGCAAATGGACGGTATCGGAAGACAAGTGGAACGAGTTGGCCGCACGCCTGGACGTGGAAGTGGCCGCACTCAAGGCGGTGGCGCTGGTGGAATCCAGCGGCAGCGGATTCCTGCCCGCGCCGGATCGACGCCCCAAGATCTTGTTTGAAGGCCATGTCTTCCATCGGCTGACGGCGGGTCGCTTCAGCGCCAGCCATCCCAACCTCAGTCATCCCAAATGGGATCGCAAGCAGTATTCCGGTAGCGCGCGCGGCGAGTGGGAACGCCTGGAAAAAGCCGCGGCGCTGGATGCGGCCGCGGCCATGCAATCGGCCAGCTGGGGCGCGTTCCAGATCATGGGTTTCAACTATGCGCTGTGCGGATTCGACAGCGTCGGCCGCTTTGTCGAAGCGCATTCGCGCGATGCCGAGGCGCAGGTGGAAGGCTTTGCCAACCTGGTGGGTCGTGCGCGTTCGCCGTTGATCGCGCCACTGCGGGGCAAGCAATGGGCGACCTTCGCCCGCCTCTACAACGGCCCCGGATACAAGAAGAACCAGTACGACACCAAAATGGCCGATGCCTACGCGCGGCTGGGCGGAAAGAGTCGCGCCGGACGCGCTGCCAAGTCGCTTGTAGCGAGCCCCCTGCCGCCTGGTAGGCCGGAAATGGCGCCGCTGGAACTGCTGGAATCGCCGCTGGCCGCCGAGCGCATCGGCCGCAACAACCGCATCCTCAATGTGCGCCCGGACGCCGTGGATCTGCGTGACTGGGAATACCAGCCGCCGGTCTCCAGCGCACCGCACGATGTGCACTACCCCAATGACACGCGGCCCATCCTCAACCAGGGCCAGACCAGCGCCTGTACCGGTTACGCGCTGGCGGTGGTGATCGAATACCTGCTGGTGCGCGCCGGCCGCCACGTGGAGCCGGTATCGCCGCACATGCTCTACAGCATGGCGCGCCGCTATGACGAGTGGGCGGAAAACGATGACGGCGGCGAAGACGTGGACAGCGGCTCCTCCCTGCGTGGCGCGCTCAAGGGCTGGCTGCGGCATGGCGCATCGACCGCACGGCTCTGGCCCGAGGTGGCGATGCCCAAACCCAAGCCGAAGGCCGAATCGGACTGGTGGACAGACGCCATCAAGCGTCCGCTGGGCGCGTACTACCGCATCAACCCCAAGTCATTGCGCGACATGCACGTGGCCATCGATCAGGTTGGCGCGCTGTACGCCAGCGGCCTGAGCCATCGCGGCTGGCAGGAGCTGTTCCGCGCTGAAGCGCGCGTGCGCCCGGAAGATCCCGTGCGCCTGAGCGTGATCCGCTGCCTGCGCGGCGATCCCGATGGCGGCCACGCGTTCGCCATCGTCGGCTACACCCGCGATGGTTTCATCATCCACAATTCCTGGGGCGATGAGTGGGGCGATGGAGGTCTTGCGATCCTGAGCTACAGCGACTGGCTGGAAAACGCCATGGATTGCTGGGTCGCACAGCTGGGCGTGGTCACCGCCGAACACGAAGCCATCGCCAAGGCGGTGTCGCTGCGCGTGGACCCCAACGATCCCTCACGTCGGGCGGTGGTCTCCAGCAACCCGGTGCTGGCCGCGCACGAGCTCAGTCCTTTCATCATCAACATGGAGAACAACGGCCGCCTCAGCAGCCGTGGCCAGTTCCGCACGCAGGAGTCGGACATCGACGCCCTGCTCGGCATCCACCTGGTCGAGGCCTGCAAGGAATGGTCGATTGGCAGGGACGGCACGGTCGATGTGGCGATCTACGCGCATGGCGGCTTGAACAATGAAGACGCTGCGGCGGCGTCCGCGCGCTTTTGGGTGCCCAAGCTCTACAACGAGCGCATCTTCCCGATTTTCCTGATGTGGGAAACCGGCGCCATCAAGACCGTGGTCAACCTGATCGAGGACAAGATCGTCAGCGATGCCTCCGCGCGTGCCGGCGGCGCCTGGAGCCGTTTCAAGGACGAACTGAAGGAATTCTGGAACGAGCGCATCGAGACCCTGGCGCGCCCCATCGGCCGTCCGCTGTGGCGGGAGATGAAGGAAAACGCCGGCAAGATCGGCTCCGACCCCCGCTCCGGCGTCGGCCTGTTGTTCAAGCGCTTCAAGAGCCAGCAAGCCAAGCTGCCGAAGATTCGCCTGCACCTGATCGGCCACTCGGCCGGCGCCATCCTGCACAACCATCTGGGCGAAAGCGCGATTGGCGCGGACTTCAACTTGCGCTCGGTCTCGCTGATTGCGCCGGCGGTGCGGGTGGACGAATTCAACCAGCGGCTGGGCAAGGCGCCGCTGGGCACGCAGGCAAAACTGCTGATCGCGCATCTGACTGACGCGGCCGAACGTTCGGATTCGACCTGCAAACCCTACGGCCACTCGCTGCTGTACCTGGTGTCGCGCTCGTTCGAAGACCGCAGCGAAACTCCCATCCTAGGCCTGGAACGCGACCTGGTGCCGGCACGCGCCACCCTGCCCTGGGGCGCGCGCACGCTCGCGGTGTCCAGTCCGCAATCGACGCTGGCCAGCCTGCCCAGCGCCAGCAGCCTGCGCGAGTCTTCCAGCCGGCCCACCGAAGCCGTCACCCACGGCACGCTGGATGACGACAAGGCATTGCAAGAGTTGATCTTCGAGATGATCCGCAAGGCATGAGCCGCGCCGCGCGGCAGGAGGGACGCGCGTTGGCCGCTCGAGACATTCCCGGAACTGGCGCAGGAGGTGCCCGCCATGGATCGCACATTCGCTGTGGTGTTGCGAGCGCATCGGCCATACCGAGTCGTCGACTTGAGCCGATGTGTCTTGTACGCGCTTCTGCTGTGGCTGGCGATTCAAGGGCAGCCAGCAAATGCGACAACTGCCGAGGTGGCGCCGACCTACTACACCAACGACCTGCTACAGCCCCTGGATCCTTTAGCCAGCATGGATCAGAACGACAGTACAGGCTGGCGCGCGGCAGTGGCATTGGTGGCCGATCCGGTGGATACGCGCTTGGGCCGCTCGTTCGATATCCAGGTCGCCACGCTGGTCCGCAATTTCCAGTTGAATGGCTACGTGCTGCAAGGCCATGCGCTGCCGTGGCGCGCGGCTGGCAAGGATCCGGCGGATGCCCGCCCTCACCAACGTCTGCCCGGCGTACTGCTGTTCCGCCGGGATCTATGGCGCGAGCGGGCGGACATCCAACCCGCAGTGGTCTACTTTGTTCTGTACCTGGTCGGTGAGTCGCCGGTATTCGGTGTGCAGCGCATCGCCATGTGCAAGGCCGTGCTCCGCGCGCGCAGCTTGAATGCCGGCCATCGCAGCGCCCTGCCCGGCGAGCTGGTACGCTGCGACGAAAGTCCGAAGCACGCACCGTCCGCCCGCGCTGGTGAGTACGACACAGCTTGGGTGCAGGTACTGGGCCCGACCTTTTCCGGCTCCATGACGTCGCTGGCGGAAGTGGCACGACAGTCCAGCGTGCATCTGGACCTGATGAGCCCATCGGCTACCGTGGACAGCAACGCTCTCCTGCTGCAGAACGCCGTAGCGCAGGGACACCTGCGATACCGCAGTTACGTGCATTGGCAGCAGCATCAGCAGCTGGAAACGCTGTTCGCCTATCTCTGGCAGCACCACGGCGTTTGCCCGGGAAGCGTGGTGATCCTGGCTGAGCAATCCTCCTTCGGCGAAGGTGCGCAGCGTGTGGAACTGCTGAAAGAAGCGGCGCGTGATACACCCTGCCAAGGCAAGCAGGCGCCGCAACTGATGCAGTTTCCGCAGAACATTGCCGCCATCCGCGCGGAACACGCTCAGATGCAGGCTCGCAACAAGGGCGATGTGTCGCTGTCGCTGGTGCCCAACCAGAATCTGGAGCTCGACATGCAGGACGCCGGCATCAGCCTTGACCTGCCGCCGGTGTACCAACCCTCCCTGACCTCGCGTTCCGACGAGCTGAGCCTGCAACAGCTGATGGACAAATTGTCCGTACAAATAAAGCCGCGGGCCGTGTTGGTCGTGGCCACGGATATCCGTGATCGGCTCTACATGCTGGATGTGGTCCGCCAGGCGACGCCGTCCGCACTGCCGGTGACACTGGAAGGCGATCATTTGCTGGCGCACCCTGACTACCGCAGCAGCAATCGTGGCACGCTGATGCTGCCGCACACGCGCATGCAACTTTGTTACACGCGCGAGGACCGCGATGCCATCTGGCATGAGTGCGGATGGAAAGCCTCCGGGAGCAATGAGCGCGAGCGCTCACGCCGCACTCGCGAGGAGTGGCGGGCGGCCGCTTCGCGTGACCGCGCCGAGCATCCTGACCGGGAAAGGCGGCGGCTCAACTTTGCCACCGACTACGCCGCCGGCTTGTTCCGCGCCAGCCAGGTACTGTTGAATCCGAGCCTGACACCACCGCCGGAGGACAAGGCACGCGGTTCGCGGCGCATGACCGTGGTCACGCTGGCTGGTACCCAGCAGATCGAATTCTCAGGCAGTGATGGCGATTCCACCGGCAGCATGGGCACCTTGATCGCCTCGGACTGGCGCACCCTGTCGGCCAATTTCCTGCTGCCGATCATGTGGGGCGCCAGCTCGCTGTTGCTGGCGGCCAGCCTGTGGCTGTGGGGTTCGTCGCGACCAGGCCGCACCATCCTGCCTGCATTCCGCCATGCTGTACGGGAAGTCGAATGGTGGATGCGTGCACTGCCGAAGTGGACACGCGATCGTTTGCCCATGAGCCGCCGCCTGCAAGAACCGCCAATGCGTAGTGACCGCACTCCGGACATCATGGTGACGTTGCTGTGCTTGCTCAGCCTGCTGCTGTTCGTCACCTTGCTGGTCGACTGGCTGCAAATGTTGTGGGTCGCCCACAGCGCCGGTACCGACGCGATATCTCGTGCAAGCAATCCTGCGCTGGGCAATTACATGCGGCTCGTGCATGGGCGCGATGCCGGCATGGCCGCCATCCTGATGGGTCTGTACCTGTGGCTGGTGTTGCTGGTGCTTGCACGCTTGCATGCATGGAATCAGCGTTGCCATGGGCACTGGCGTGGCGGCGTCGTCCATCCCGGCCGCAATCCGCACGCCGCCCGCGATTTTCACGGCTCCGCACTGATCATTGCCCTGTTGCTGTCGGTGCCGCCCTTGCTGGCCTGGTGCGTGCGCCGGCCGGTCACGGTGGATGACACCACCCCTACGGTATTGATGTCGTTCTTGATCCTGCTGGCGTGCGTGTATTTCCTGTTGCAGGCGTTCCTGCAGGCCCACCGCCTCTGTTGCCTCACGCGCGACATCCGCCAGCAGGTCATGGATGAATTGCCCAAGCGGCTGATTCCCGCCGGCTGGCCCAGTCCTCGCCATCTGGGCATTGCCCCCAGTTCACCGCTGACGGTGGTTTTCGGCGATGGCGACTGGCATTCGCTGGACAAAGGCGGCGAGGACTGGCCGCTGGCGCCGCCGCCGCGCCGGCTCAACAACTGGAGCGAACAGCACGACCCCGACGACATCAGGGTCTGGCAGGACCGCACCGTGGCCGAACTGAAGTTCGCCCTGGTGACCGTGCGAAGCTGCTTGTGGGCGGCCTTCATCGGCCCGGTGACCGTGCTTGCGATGATCCATGTGCACCCTTTCGCGTTCGAGTGGGAGCACAGCATGATCGCGCTGGGCATGATGTTGCTCGCCCTGGCGGCCAGTGCCTACATCACCTATCGCGCGGAACAAGCCACGTTGATTGGCCAGATGTTCACCCAAGACGGTGCGCGCGTGTCCTTTACCGATCTATTGCAGGCCATGGGCGGCAAGTTGGTGCTGGCGGTAACCGTTTTGGCGGCCACGCTGTCACCTGACCTGGGCAACTCGCTGCAAGGGATGCTGGGTCTTTTCAAGTTCTGAGAAGCCCGACTGCCGCCTGCCACAAAAGAAAACCCGGCACCGGGCCGGGTTCTCTATTTCGCGCGAGACCTGACTGATTACGCAGCCACGGTATCCGCCACATCCTTGTAATCGGCAATCTGATCAAAGTTCATGTAGCGGTAGATCTCGTTGCTGCTGGCGTTGAGCACGCCGATGTCGGCCATGTACTCGGCCTTGGTCGGGATGCGGCCCAGGCGCGAGCAGATGGCGGCCAGTTCGGCCGAACCCAGGTACACGTTGGAGTTGCGGCCCAGGCGGTTGGGGAAGTTGCGGGTGCTGGTGGAGAACACGGTGGCGCCCTCCTTCACCTGCGCCTGGTTGCCCATGCACAGCGAGCAGCCCGGCATTTCCATGCGCGCACCGGCGGTGCCGAAGGTGCCGTAGTGGCCTTCCTTGGTCAGTTCGGCGGCATCCATCTTGGTCGGCGGGGCCACCCACAGCTTGGTCGGGATGTCGCGCTTGCCTTCCAGCAGCTTGGACGCCGCGCGGAAGTGGCCGATGTTGGTCATGCACGAACCGATGAAGACTTCGTCGATCACCGCGCCGGAGACTTCCGACAGGGTCTTCACGTCGTCCGGATCGTTCGGGCAGGCGACGATCGGCTCGTGCACGTCGGCCAGATCGATTTCGATCACGGCGGCGTATTCGGCATCGGCATCGGCCTTGAGCAGCTGCGGGTCGGCCAGCCAGCCTTCCATCGCCTTGATGCGGCGCTGCAGGCTGCGCGGATCCTGGTAACCCTCGGCAATCATCCACTTCAACAGCGTGATGTTGCTGTTGATGTACTCGATGATCGGTTCCTTGTTGAGGTGCACGGTGCAACCGGCGGCCGAACGCTCGGCCGAGGCATCGGACAGCTCGAACGCCTGCTCCACCTTCAGATCCGGCAGACCTTCGATTTCCAGGATGCGGCCGGAGAAGATGTTCTTCTTGCCCTGCTTGGCCACGGTCAGCAGATCCTGCTTGATCGCGTACAACGGAATGGCGTTGACCAGATCACGCAGGGTCACGCCCGGCTGCAGCTCGCCCTTGAAGCGCACCAGCACCGATTCCGGCATGTCCAGCGGCATCACGCCGGTGGCCGCGGCGAAGGCCACCAGGCCCGAACCGGCCGGGAACGAAATGCCCACCGGGAAGCGCGTATGCGAGTCGCCGCCGGTGCCGACGGTGTCGGGCATCAGCATGCGGTTGAGCCAGCTGTGGATCACGCCGTCGCCCGGACGCAGCGCAATGCCGCCCCGGTTGCTGATGAACGCCGGCAGCTCGTGGTGGGTCTTCACGTCGACCGGCTTGGGGTACGCGGCGGTGTGGCAGAACGACTGCATCACCAGGTCGGCACTGAAACCCAGGCACGCCAGATCCTTGAGCTCGTCGCGGGTCATCGGGCCGGTGGTGTCCTGCGAACCCACCGAGGTCATCTTCGGCTCGCAGTAGGTGCCCGGGCGCATGCCCTTGCCTTCCGGCAGACCGCAGGCGCGGCCGACCATCTTCTGCGCCAGGGTGAAGCCCTTGCCGGTGTCGACCGGGTTCTGCGGCAGTCGGAACAGCGTGGACGGCGCCAGGCCCAGCGCTTCGCGCGCCTTGGCGGTCAGGCCGCGACCGATGATCAACGGAATGCGGCCACCGGCGCGCACTTCGTCGAACAGCACGTCGCTCTTGACCTGGAATTCGGCAATCACCTCGCCGTTCTTCAGCGCTTTGCCGTCATACGGACGCAGCTCGATCACATCGCCCATTTCCATCTTGGACACATCGAGCTCGATCGGCAGCGCGCCGGCGTCTTCCATGGTGTTGTAGAAAATCGGCGCGATCTTGCTGCCCAGGCAGACGCCGCCGAACTTCTTGTTCGGGATGAACGGAATGTCCTCACCGGTCCACCACAGCACCGAGTTGGTCGCCGACTTGCGGCTGGAACCGGTGCCGACCACGTCGCCCACATAAGCGACCGGGTGACCCTGGTTGGCCAGCGACTGGATGAAGGCGATCGGGCCGCGCTTGCCGTCCTGTTCCGGAGTGAAGGCGGCGCCTTCGCGGGTGTTCTTCAGCATCGCCAGGGCGTGCATCGGGATATCCGGGCGTGTGGTCGCGTCCGGCGCCGGCGAGAGATCGTCGGTGTTGGTTTCGCCCGGCACCTTGAACACGGTGATGGTCAGGCTCTGCGGCACTTCCGGCTTGCTGGTGAACCATTCGGCATCGGCCCAGCTCTGCAGCACGGACTGTGCGTTGGCATTGCCCTTCTGCGCCTTGTCCTGCACGTCGTGGAAGGCGTCGAACATCAGCAGGGTGTGCTTGAGCGCGTTGGCGGCGATCGCGCCTACCTGGGCATCATCCAGCAGTTCCACCAGCGGATGGATGTTGTAGCCGCCCAGCATGGTGCCGAGCAGTTCGGTGGCGCGCTCGCGGCTGATCAGTGCGCAGGCTTCGCTGCCGAAGGCCACGGCGGCCAGGTACGAGGCCTTGACCTTGGCGGCGTCATCGACGCCGGCCGGCACGCGGTTGGTGATCAGATCCACCAGGAATTCGGCTTCACCGGCCGACGGCGCTTTCAGCAGCTCGATGACGTCGGCGGTCTGCTGGGCGGTCAACGGCAGCGGCGGGATTCCCAGCGCGGCGCGCTCGGCAAGATGGTGGCGGTAGGCTTCCAACATGGGTGGCTCCGGTGTTCGGTGAAAGACGGGAAACAGGTGGCGTTACGGGGTGTCTCAGGCTTGTTCGGCAACAGGCACGATCAACTTCAAGCCCTTGAAGTAGTCGCGGTAGAAACGGTCATCGCGGGTGATCAAGCCATTGCACTGCAGCAGCGCATGGGCGCCAATCAGGAAATCGGGCACGGCGCGCGCCTGCAGGCTGTCGCGCTGGCGGTGGCGGCGCTGCATCTCGCCCGCGCGCAGGGCCGACTTGGCTTCCAGCGGGCTGAAACGGATGCTCATCTCTTCCAGCACCGCCAAGGCTTCGGAGCCGTCGCGCAGCGCGCTGCACACTTCGGCCAGGGCCACGTCGCAGATCACCACCGGACCTGCACTCAGGCATTGGCGCAGGCAGGCTTCGGCGGCGTCGGCCTGCGGGCCGTCGGCCAGCAAATCGATCAGCACGGAGGAATCCAGGGCGATCATTGCGCGTCAGTCCCGGACGGCTCGTCGGCGGTGGCCGATGCGGCGACCAGCGGCTCGCCCGGGGCGCGGCCGCGGATGGCGCGCATGGCGTCGTCGGTGCTGTCGAAGCCATCCAGCTTGAAACGGCCGCGGGCACGCGAGACCGCGTCATCCACGCTCTTGCGCAGGACGATACGGCTGCCTTCCAGCTCCACTTTCAGCACGCTGCCCTTGGTCAGGCCCAATGCATCACGCACGGCCTTGGGCAGGGTGATTTGGCCGCGTTCGGCGACGGTGGCTTCCATGGCGGGCTCCCGCTGGGGTATGCGGCAATTATACGTACTTTTTCATGCATACTCCACCGGCAAGCCCCGCTCCCGGTAGAGGAGCAGAACTTCACTCGATGGTCGTATCGGGCCCTCCACGCAATCCGTGGATAATGAACGGCAGTACCGAACAAGACGCCACGGATGTGCGGCCCGACGCACCTCGTCGCGCGCCCTCCCCCAGCTACAGGAGCCTCCCCATGAGTGATTCCTTCGCCACCCGCAGTCGTCTGGACGTCAACGGCGAATCTTTCAGCTACTTCAGCCTGCCCAAACTGGGTCAGCGCTTCGACATCGCGCACCTGCCCTACTCCATGAAGATCCTGCTGGAGAACCTGCTGCGCTGCGAGGACGGGGTGACCGTCACGCCGGACCATATCCAGGCGGTGGCGCAGTGGAAACCCGATGCCGAGCCGGATACCGAAATTGCCTTCATGCCGGCGCGCGTGGTGCTGCAGGACTTCACCGGCGTGCCCTGCGTGGTCGACCTGGCGGCGATGCGCGATGCCGTGGTCAAGCTGGGCGGCAATCCGGATCAGATCAATCCGCAGATTCCGTCCGAACTGGTGATCGATCACTCGGTGCAAGTGGATGTGTTCGGCAAGCCCGACGCGCTGGATCTCAACGGCAAGATCGAGTTCGACCGCAACAAGGAGCGCTACAGCTTCCTGCGCTGGGGCCAGAAGGCGTTCGATAACTTCAAGGTGGTGCCGCCCAATACCGGCATCGTCCACCAGGTGAACCTGGAAAACCTGGCGCGCGTGGTGATGACCGCGCAGAAGGATGGCGAGTTGCTGGCCTATCCGGATACGGTGTTCGGCACCGATTCGCACACCACCATGATCAACGGCATCGGCGTGCTGGGCTGGGGCGTGGGTGGCATCGAGGCCGAGGCGGCGATGCTCGGCCAGCCTTCTTCGATGCTGATTCCGCAGGTGGTGGGCTTCAAGCTGACCGGCAAGTTGCCGGAAGGGGCGACCGCTACCGACCTGGTGCTGACCGTCACCCAGATGCTGCGCAAGCTGGGCGTGGTCGGCAAGTTTGTCGAGTTCTATGGCGATGGCCTGCAGCATCTGCCGCTGGCCGATCGCGCCACGATTGGCAACATGGCGCCGGAATACGGCGCCACCTGCGGCATCTTCCCGATCGACAACGAATCCCTGAACTATCTGCGTCTGTCCGGCCGCAGCCCCGCGCAGATCGCGCTGGTCGAAGCCTATGCCAAGGCGCAAGGCCTCTGGCACGACGCCAACAGCCCGCACGCCAGCTACAGCAATACGCTGGAACTGGACATGGGCGACGTCAAACCTTCACTGGCTGGCCCCAGGCGTCCGCAGGATCGCGTGTTGCTGGAAAATGTGCAGCAGAATTTCCGCGACAGCCTGGTGCCGTTCGTGGAAGCGCGCGACAAGCGCAGCCCGGCCATCGCCGATTTCGTCGCTGAAGGCGGCGGTTCGGCCGTAGGCAACGAGGCGCTGAGCCGCGGCTACGCCGACATCCAGACCGAAGGCAAAACCGTGCGTTTGAAAGACGGCGCGGTGGTCATTGCCGCCATCACTTCGTGCACCAACACCTCCAACCCCGCGGTGATGATTGGCGCGGGTTTGCTCGCGAGAAACGCCGCGGCCAAGGGCTTGGATCGCAAGCCGTGGGTCAAGACCTCATTGGGACCAGGCTCGCGCGTGGTCACCGATTACCTGGAAAAGGCCGGTGTGCTCGATGACCTGGAGAAGCTGGGCTTCTACGTGGTCGGCTACGGCTGCACCACCTGCATCGGCAACTCCGGCCCGCTGCCGGTGGAAGTCAGCGCCGGCATCGCCACCGGCGATCTGGTGGTGACCTCGGTGTTGTCGGGCAACCGCAATTTCGAAGGCCGCGTGCACCCGGAAGTGAAGATGAACTACCTGGCCTCGCCGCCACTGGTGGTGGCCTACGCGATTGCCGGCACCACCGATATCGATCTGACCCGCGAACCTCTTGGCATTGGCACCGATGGCGCGCCGGTGTACTTGAAGGACATCTGGCCGAGCAATGGCGAGATTGGCGATTTCATCGCCAAGACCATCGGCCCGGAAATGTTCGCCAAGAACTATGCCGACGTGTTCAAGGGCGATACGCGCTGGAACACCATTGCTTCGCCCGACGGCGATCTGTACGCCTGGGATGGCGAGTCCACTTACATCAAGAACCCGCCCTATTTCGAAGGCATGACCAACGCCATCGGTACCATCGCCGATGTCCACGGTGCGCGCGTGCTCGGCCTGTTTGGCGATTCCATCACCACCGACCACATCTCGCCTGCCGGCAACATCAAAAAGGATTCGCCGGCCGGGCGTTTCCTGATCGCGCGTGGCGTGCAGCCGGTGGACTTCAACAGCTACGGCAGCCGCCGTGGCAATGATGACGTGATGGTGCGCGGCACCTTCGCCAACATCCGCATCAAGAACCTGATGTTCGGCGGCGAGGAAGGCGGCAATACCCTGCACTTCCCGGCCGGCGGCGGTGCGCCGGAGAAGCTGTCCATCTACGACGCGGCCATGAAGTACAAGGCCGAGGGCGTGCCGCTGGTGGTGTTGGCCGGCAAGGAATACGGCACCGGCTCCTCGCGCGACTGGGCCGCCAAGGGCACCAACCTGCTCGGGGTCAAGGCGGTGTTTGCCGAGAGCTTCGAGCGCATCCACCGCTCCAACCTGGTCGGCATGGGCGTGCTGCCGCTGCAGTTCCTGGAAGGCGAGAACGCGCAGACGCTGGGCCTGGATGGCTCGGAAGTGTTCGACATCACCGGCCTGCAGGACGGTGCGTCCAAGCGCGCCACGGTCACCGCCAAGCGGGCGGATGGCAAGCAGATCACCTTCGAAGCCAAGGTGCTGCTGCTGACGCCGAAGGAAGTCGAATATTTCCGTCACGGCGGTCTGCTGCATTACGTGCTTCGCCAGTTGGCGGCGCGCAAGGCAGCCTGACGAACGCGGGCCGGGCGGAAACCCGGCCCTCCTACCGCAATGTCGCATCGGCGGCTCCGCCCAGTGGTTGCCGGTTGCTTCGCTGTTCCGCGTGGTGGGCAGATAGGGACCATGCCGTGGTCCCATCGGAGCGGACCATGCAGACACGTCGGATTGCCGGGGCCCTGGCCCTCACGTTGTTGATCGCTGCGCCCGCTTCGGCGGTCGAAGTCCAGGGCATGCGCGATTTCGTCGCACTGCAGGGGCGTTATGCGCCTGGCGGGAACTGCGATCGCCTGCCGCGCTTTGAAGTGAACGCGGCAGGCATCCGCTTCGAGGTGAGCGCGGGCCAGTTCGAACAGGCCAGCAGCCTGGAGTACGCGGCCAGCTATGGTGGTTACGACTACGAGGGGCCGACGCAATGGTTCTTTCCGTTCGGCCGCGACGGCAATTACCCGGTGCTGATGGCGTTCAACGCCGACGAAGTCACTGACAAGGTCAGCATCGAACCGCATGACGAAGGCGCGGCGGCTGGCCCGGAGCAGTCTGCGCACCTCAGGACCCTGGTATCCGCATCACCGTATTCGCGTTGTCGCTCGTGAACCCCGCATCAGCGATTCGCCTGCCAGTCGGCGTGATACAGGCTCCACTGGTCATCGCGTAATCGCCAACCAAGTGTCACTGCATAGGATTGCGCCTGGTCGGGCAGCCATCGTCCCTGCGCGCTACCCGTCAGGACGGCATCGAATCGCACGGTCGCAGAATCCTCCCGCAGCTGGATCTGATACGGCGACGTGGTCACGCCCACGCGCCGATTGGCCAGCACCTGCATGCGCAGCAGGTTGTGCAGCGCAGCACGATCCATGCCGCGCGGCCCGCTGAAATCCTCGCTGACCTGGGCCATGGCGTCCTGCACCTCGCCCTGCTCCACTGCCTGCTGCAACTGCGCGAGTTGCGTCCGCAGCGCCTGCTCGGGTGGTTCGCTGCTGCATGCCGCCAGCGCCAACAGCAGGACCGGCGCGATGGCAAAGCGCCGGATGACTGTGAGTCGCGACATTACGCTTTGGTAGCCCTTCGCCTTTTCCATCCGGAACGGTATGCTCCGGGCTGTCACCAGCAGTAAACGCATTGGCGTTGCTGTCATAAATAAGCCCGAACAGTTAAACCCTTGGGGAGGGAGTCAAACGATGATCCAGGAGCGTCCGTGGTTCAAGAGCTATCCGCAAGGGGTTCCCCGCGAGATTGATTTGGAGGAGTACCGCTCGGTCGTGTCGGTACTGGAATCAGCGATCAGTCTCTACCGGGATCGGGTTGCGTTCTCGAACTTCGGCAAGTCCCTGACCTACGGTGACGTCGATACGTTGAGCCAGCAGTTCGCTTCCTATCTGCTCAACGAACTCAAGCTCAAGAAGGGCGACCGCGTCGCCATCATGATGCCGAACTGCCTGCAGTACCCCATCGCCATCTTCGGCGTGCTGCGTGCCGGCCTGACTGTCGTCAACGTCAATCCGCTGTACACGCCGCGCGAGCTCAAGCACCAGTTGCAGGACTCCGGCGCCAGCGTGCTGCTGGTGGTCGACAACTTCGGCAAGACGGTGCAGGAGGCCATCAGCGGCGGTTCGACGCTCAAGCAGGTGGTGACCACCGCGCTGGGTGATCTGATCGGTTTCCCGAAGGGCGCGATCGTCAACTTCGTGCTCAAGTACGTGAAAAAGATGGTGCCCGAGTACGACATCCCGGGTGCCGTGCGCTTCAAGGACACCCTGACCCTGGGCCGCCGGCAAGCATTGCCCGAAGTGGATATCGCCCCGGACGACATCGCCTTCCTGCAGTACACCGGCGGTACCACCGGTGTGTCGAAGGGCGCGATGCTGACCCATCGCAACATGGTCGCCAACATGCAGCAGGCGTCGGTGTGGATTGGCCGCGACGTCAAACCCGAAGGCGAGTTGATCGTCACCGCGCTGCCGCTGTACCACATCTTTGCGTTGACCGCGAACTGCCTGGTCTTCATGAAGTTCGGCGCGTCCAATCACCTGATCACCAACCCGCGCGACATGGCGAACTTCGTCAAGGAAATCCGCGACGTCAAGTTCACCGCGATCACCGGCGTCAACACCCTGTTCAACGGCTTGTTGAATACGCCGGGTTTCGAAAACGTGGACTTCTCGCGCCTGCACCTGACCCTGGGTGGCGGCATGGCCGTCCAGCGCGCCGTGGCCGAACGCTGGAAAAAGGTCACCGGCGTCACCCTGGTGGAGGCCTATGGCCTGACTGAAACCGCGCCCGCCGCCTGCATCAATCCGATGGACCTGAAGGACTACAACGGCGCCATCGGCCTGCCGATTCCTTCCACCGATGCCTGCCTGAAGGACGACGACGGCAATCCGGTGGCGCTGGGCGAAGTCGGCGAGCTGTGCATCAAGGGGCCGCAGGTGATGAAGGGTTACTGGCAGCGCCCGGAAGAAACCGCCAAGGTCATCGACAGCGACGGCTGGCTGCACACCGGCGACATGGCCAAGATGGACGAGAACGGCTTTTTCTACATCGTCGATCGCAAGAAGGACATGATCCTGGTGTCCGGCTTCAACGTGTACCCGAACGAGGTCGAGGACGTGATCGCCGGCCTGGAAGGCGTGCTGGAAGTGGCTGCCATCGGCGTGCCGGATGAGCGCTCCGGCGAGGCGGTCAAGGTCTTCGTGGTCAAGAAGGACCCGTCGCTGACCGAGGAACGCATCAAGGCGTTCTGCCGCGACAACCTGACCGGCTACAAGCAGCCCCGCTACATCGAATTCCGCTCGGAACTGCCCAAGACCAACGTCGGAAAGATCCTCCGCAAGGAGCTGCGCGAGCCTCCCAGGCCCGCCAACGTCCGCTGAAACAGAAAGCCGGCGCAAGCCGGCTTTTTTACTGCCCCGGAAAACTTGAGGGGCAATTTTGAGATGCTCATCACATTTATGAATATTGGCAGGGCAGAATACCAGTCCCATGCCATAGGTACCGCGTCAAAGACCTTTTAACTATTCGTTCAGGTGTAGCATCCCGCGTGCCAACCCCGGCAATACATCCCCCGCAACGCATCACCACTTGGCCCACCGCCACTGAGGAGTCTTCATGAACAACGTCGAAAAGCTACAGCGCACCCGTCAGTACTCCACCATTCGGGTGGAATCCGCGCCGGATGGCAACAGCCATTGGATGTACATGCACAACGACGCTGCCCGAGGCTCCCGCCCCTGTTTCCGCAGCGAACTGCTGGATGAAATGTGGAGCTTCACTTCGTCCATCACCTTGCGTGAAAGCGAACGTCAATCCGGCCGCTTGCGCCATTTCGTGCTGGCGTCGGCCGGCTCGGCCTTCAACCTGGGCGGTGACCTGGATCTGTTCGCCAAGCTGATCCGCGCCAATGATCGCGAACACCTGCTTGCCTATGCGCGCCGCTGCATCGACGGCGTCTATACGCTGCACACCGGTCTGGGTGGCGACGTGCGCACCATCGCGCTGCTGCAAGGCGACGCGCTCGGCGGCGGCCTGGAAATGGCGCTGGCCTGCCACACCATCGTGGCCGAGGAAGGCGTGGAAATGGGCCTGCCGGAAGTGCTGTTCGGGCTGTTCCCGGGCATGGGCGCCTACTCGTTCCTGTGCAAGCGCGTTGCGCCTCACCTGGCCGAGCGCCTGATCCTGGAAGGCAACATGTACAGCAGCGATGAGTTCTACAAGATGGGCATCGTCGACATCCTGGTGCCGAAGGGCCAGGGCGAAGCGGCCGTGCAGGACTTGATCCGCCAGCAGCAGCGTGCGCCCTACTCTCACCTGGCCATGAACAGCGTGCGCGGCCTGGCCCAGCGGGTCAGCTACGATGAGCTGATGAACATCACCGAGGTGTGGGTGGATACCGCGCTGGCGCTGGGCGACAAGTCGCTGCGGATGATGGAGCGCATCGTGCGCGCACAGGAAAAGCGCGCCAGTTCGCACGCGGCCTGAAAAGCGGCACGCAGTGAAGGCAACACCGTAGTCAGCAAGACACGAGCCATCACAGGGGGCGGGGATTACGCAACGTGATCCCACGAATGGCGGGCCGGCTCAGACCGCCCGCCTACGCCTCTGGCGCCGATGACCGGCGCAAGCACATTCAACTACGTTCGTGCGAACCGGCACCCGGCGCATTGCGTCCGCGCTCGCGTGCTTCCAGCGCGGCACGGCCTTGCGCCAGATACGAGTTGACCGCGGCCAGGCGTTGCCGCCATTCGCGGGCGACCTGCCAGTCGGCCAGGCGCATCAGTTCACTCGCGGCCGCGGCCAGCTTGACCAGGCCCAGGTTGCTGGCCACGCCCTTCAGCGCGTGCGCGTGATCGCGCAGGTGTTCGCCCTGGCCGTGTTCCATCGCATGCGCCATGGCGCCGATGCAGCCGTCAGCGTCGTTGAGACATTGGGCGATGAATTCGCGCTCGAAGGCTTCGCCCATCCCCAGCGCGCTGAGTTCATCCAGCACGGTCATGTCGAGGATTTCATCGCCCGCGCGCATCGTGGTGGCCGGCGCACTGGTCGGCGGAGTGATCGCGCTGTTGGTGGCGATGTCGGCCAGCGTATCCAGCAAGCGCGTGGCGACCACCGGCTTGGCCAGGAATGCACGCGCGCCGGCACGTTCGCAGTTGCGGATGGCGTCGGGGGTCACGTCTGCGCTCAGGATCAGCACCGGGGTGCGCTGACTGCTGCCGGCTTCCATTACCCGCAGTTGCTTGAGCAGATCCAGGCCACTGACGTCGGGCATGTGCAGGTCGCAGATCACCGCGTCGTAATCGAACGACTCCAATGCATTGAGCACTTCTTCGCCGCCATTGACGCAGGTGACCCGATGGCCGGCCTTCTGCAACAGGCGCTGCACCACCATGCGGTTGGCTTCATGATCATCGGCCACCAGGATCTGCATGCTGCGCACGCGGGCGCGATGGCGCAGGAACGGATCCGAGAACGCGATGATGTTCTCGGCGCCGGGCTTGGCGCTGTCTTCCAGCCAATGCGCCGGCGCCTGGATGGCCGGGGTGATCTTGCGCGGCTGCACGTCCTCGAACGGCAGTTCCACCCAGAACGAGCTGCCCTTCTGCTCGCTGCTCTCGAAGCCGATGGTGCCGCCCATGGCCTCGGTCAGGCCCTTGGCGATGGTGGTGCCCAGGCCGGTGCCGCCGTAGCGGCGCGCCAAGCTGACATCGGCCTGCTCGAACGCTTCGAACAGGCGATCCCGCACCGAGGCCGGAATGCCGATGCCGGTGTCGGTCACGGTGAAGCGCAGGCGCGTACGGTTGCCGGTCTGCAGGCCAATCGGCAAGTCGGCGCCAATCACGCTGACATGCAGGCGCACTTCGCCGTGGTCGGTGAACTTGACCGCGTTGCCGGCCAGGTTGAGCAGCACCTGGCGCAGATGGCCGGAGTCGCCGCGCAGCAGGGTCGGCACGTCATCGTCGAACTGCACGACATAGTTCAGCTGCTTGCCGCGCGCTTGCGGCAGCAGGATCAGGCCGATGCTGTCCACCAGCTCGCGCGGGGCGAAATCGACCAGGTTGAGCTTGAGCTTGCCGGCCTCGATGGCCGAGATGTCCAGCACGTCTTCCACCAGCCCCAGCAGGCTGCGGGTGGAGGCCTGGATGGTCGAAAGGCATTCGCGCTGTTCGCTGTCCAAGCGGGTGGTGGCCAGCAGCTCGGACATGCCGGCCAGACCGTTGAGCGGGGTGCGGAATTCGTGGCTCATGTTGGCCAGGAAGCGGCTCTTGGCTTCGTTGGCGCGGCGGGCTTCCTCGGTGGCGCGGGTCAGATCGCGCAACAGGCCGGACAGATACATCGGCACCGCGATCAGGCCTACCCACAGGCCCAAACCCAGGCTGAGGTTCTGCCGCCAGTAGTCGTTGAGCACCAGCACCGTGCCGAAGCTGATGCCGGCCGACGCCACCGCGCCAATCAGGTATTTGTTGCCGTAGCGAAGACCGTTGCCGACGGTGACCCACATCAGGATCACGTACAACCAGGCCAGCGGTTCGCCCTTGAGCACCATCGCCACGGTCATCAGGCCGTAGTCGGTGAGCATGCCGATGATGCGGCGCGTGTGCGACTTGCCGGGATTGATCAGGATGCCGATCAGCAGGGCCAGGCCAACGCCGGCGCCCACACCGCTCATGATCGCCGACCAGATGTAGACGTCCGGGGTCAGGCTGCCGTACAGCGCGGCGCCAACCATGTAGAGAATGACGCCGGTGAAGATGATCACGCGGATCGACGTCTGGCCGTGCTCGCTGTCCGGCCGGTTGGCCAGGCGACTTTGAATCCACGAAGCCAGATTGCGTTCCATGAGGCTTACTCCATCCCTGGACGGTTCTGCACCGTCGAGTAGCGCTGGCAAATGTCATCCAGACGTTCGCGACCACGAATCAGCGCATCCACGCAGGCCGGATCGAACAGCCGGCCGCGTTGCGCATACAGATAAGCCAGCGCCGCATCCTTGTCCCAGGCCTTCTTGTAGGGACGCGGGGAAATCAGCGCGTCAAACACATCCGCAACCGCCACTATCCTGGCTTCCAACGGGATCTCGTCGCCGACCAGGCCATCGGGGTAGCCGCTACCGTCATAACGCTCGTGATGACGCAGGGCAATGATGGCGCCGGTCTGGATGAAACGGTTCTGGCTGCCGGACAGCAATTGGTGGCCAATCTTGGGATGCCGGCGCATGACCGCCAGTTCGTCCTCGGTCAGCGGACCGGGTTTCATCAGCACGGAATCGGGAATGGCGATCTTGCCCATGTCATGAAGTGGCGCGGCGAGTTCGATGGCGCGCACTTCGTCTTCGGGCAGGCCCAACTGCTCGGCAATCAACGCCGCCACATGGGCCATGCGTTCCAGGTAGGCGCTGGTGCCGCTGTCGCGGTACTCGATGGCGCGCGCCAGGCGCGACAGCGTCTCGCGTTCGCGCTCTTCCACTTCGTGCATGCTCGAGAGCAGGCGCTGCTCCAGCGACAGGGCGCGTTGCTTGACGTTCTCCGACTGCTGGCGCAGCTGCAGCAGATTGCGGCAACGCGCGCGCAGTTCGCGCGGACGCACCGGCTTGACCAGGAAGTCGATCACGCCCGCTTCCAGCGCGGCCTGGCGAATCGGCTCATCACCGACCACGGTGATCAGGATGATCGGGATATCCCGATGCATCGGCAGCCGGCGGAACCGGCGCGCCAGTTCCAGGCCATCCATGCCCGGCATGCGGTAATCCAGTAGCAGCAGGTCGGTGCGATGGGTCTCGCACCATTCCAGCGCGACCTGAGGATCACCGAAGTCGTGCACGTTGAGTTCCGAGGCAATATCCTCGATCACATGGCGCAGCATCGTGCGCGCCGAAGTCTGATCATCGACGATGACGATATTCAAAGCGCTTCCCGCCCCTTGAGGCCACATCAAATGGCTGTCGGGCAAGGATACTCCGCTGTTGTGTGCACTGGCATCTAGCATCGGGGCTTCCAGAATCGTGGTGATACCCGGCCGGTGTTGGCCGGATGTCATCGCCGCTGTCGAACCGCTTCCATGATCTTGCCCATGGTTATCGGCTTGTCCGCGGAAAATTTGACGCATGAAGCATGCCATGGAGGCCATGGCTGAACGTTTCATGTGAAAACTTTGACGGAGTTCACAATAAGTGCTTGGGCGGGCGGGTTTTCCGCTCGCGCCCGCCGACGCTTTTCCGGCGTCCGCCGAGCCCGCTGGCCCGTCTGCTTGGCAATCCGGCCATGCCGCTTTGGACCTTCCGCGTCACTCCCCTGCCCCGCAGGGGCGCACCTCAGCCGTGCTGCTCGGGACGCATGTAGGGGAACAGCAGCACATCGCGGATGGAATCCGAACCGGTCAGCAACATCACCAGCCGATCGATGCCCACGCCCAGGCCGCCGGTCGGCGGCAGGCCGACTTCGAGCGCGCGGATGTAATCGGCGTCGAAATGCATGGCTTCGTCGTCGCCGCCTTCCTTGGCCGCCACCTGGGCCTGGAAGCGCGCTGCCTGGTCTTCGGGATCGTTGAGCTCGGAGAAGCCATTGGCCAGCTCCTTGCCATTGATGAAGAGCTCGAAGCGATCGGTATATCCGGGGTTCCGATCATTGGCACGCGCCAGCGGCGAGACTTCCACCGGATGGTCGGTGATGAAGGTCGGCTGGATCAGGGTGTGCTCGACGGTCTTCTCGAAGATTTCCAGCAGCAGCTTGCCCCAGCCATACGACGGTTTGACGTGGATGCCCAGGCGCTGGCAATGGCGCACCAGCGCGTCGCGATCGGTGCAGTCGGCCAGGCTGATCTCCGGATTGTGGTGGCGCACGGCTTCGTCCATGCGCCAGCGGCGGAAGGCCGGCTCCAAATCGATGTCCTGGCCTTCCCAGGTGACCACGCCGGTGCCCAGCACTTCATGCGCCACATCGCGGATCACCGACTCGGTGAGATCCATGATCTCGTTGTACGTGGCGTAGGCCTCGTACAGCTCCAGCATGGTGAATTCCGGATTGTGGCGGGTGCTGACACCCTCGTTGCGGAAGTTGCGGTTGATTTCGTAGACCCGCTCCAGGCCGCCCACGGTCAGGCGCTTGAGATACAGTTCCGGCGCCACGCGCAGGTACAGATCCAGGCCCAGCGCATTGTGGTGGGTAGTGAACGGCTTGGCCGCGGCGCCGCCGGGGATGTAATGCATCATCGGCGTTTCCACTTCCAGGAAGCGCCGCGCGTCCAGCCATTCGCGGATGGCGCGGATGATCTTGGAGCGCTTGACGAACACTTCGCGCGCGTCCGGATTGACGATCAGATCCACGTAGCGCTGGCGGTAACGCTGCTCCACGTCCGACAGGCCGTGCCACTTGTCCGGCAAGGGCCGCAGTGCCTTGGTCAGCAGACGCAGGGTATCGGCCTTGATCGACAGCTCGCCGGTCTTGGTGCGGGTCAGCGCACCCTCTGCGGCGACGATGTCACCGATGTCCCAGCCCTTGAACGCGTCATAGGTTTCGCCCAGCGTGTTCGACTGCAGGAAAAGCTGGATGCGCCCGGACTCGTCCTGGATCTGCACGAAGCTGGCCTTGCCCATCACTCGCTTGGCCATCAAGCGACCGGCCACGCTGACCCGGCGTTCGCTGTCTTCCAGCGCCTCGGAGGTCCACAGCGCCTGGTCGGCAAATTCGGCCTGCAGATCACCGGCGTAGTCGACCCGGCGGAAGTCGTTGGGATAGGCGATGCCCTGCCCGCGCAGGGCGGTGAGTTTGGCGCGACGCTCGGCGATGAGGCTGTTCTCGTCGGCGGGGGTCTGCGGCAGGGTCGGTTCGGTCATGTTGGGCGGTCAGCTGGTGTGTAGAAAGGGGAAAATCGATTCTGTAGCAGGGGCTTTAGCCCCGAACAATCTCATCGACGCCTGCTGGTCGGGGCTGAAGCCCCTCCTACGGGGGCCTTGGCCCGTTCCTCGCGGTCAGGCGTCGATGCGTTTGGCGCCGGCATCCAGGCCGGACTTCAGGCTCGCTTCGAGGAACTCATCCAGATCGCCATCAAGCACCTTCTGCGTGTCGCTGCGCTCCACGCCGGTGCGCAGATCCTTGATGCGGCTCTGGTCCAGCACATAATTGCGAATCTGGCTGCCCCAGCCAATATCCGACTTTGTTGCTTCCAACGCATTCTTTTCCGCGTTGCGCTTCTGCACTTCCAGTTCGTACAGCTTGGCCTTGAGCATCTTCATCGCGCGATCGCGGTTGGCATGCTGGCTGCGTTCGGTCTGGCAGGCCACCACCGTGTTGGTGGGCACATGGGTGATGCGCACCGCCGACTCGGTCTTGTTGACGTGCTGGCCGCCGGCACCAGAGGAGCGATACACGTCCGTACGCAGGTCGGCCGGATTGATCTCGATGTCGATGTTGTCGTCCACTTCCGGCGACACGAACACCGAGGTGAAGCTGGTGTGGCGGCGGTTGTCCGAATCGAACGGCGACTTGCGCACCAGCCGGTGCACGCCAATCTCGGTCTTCAACCAGCCGTAGGCGTAGTCGCCTTCGACGCGGAAGGTGGCGGACTTAATGCCCGCCACTTCGCCGTCGCTGGCTTCCATCAGCTCGACCTTCCAGCCGCGCGACTCGGCCCAGCGCAGGTACATGCGCAGCAGGATTTCGGCCCAGTCCTGGGCTTCGGTGCCGCCAGCACCGGCCTGGATGTCGACGAAGGCGTTGGAGCTGTCCATCTCGCCGGAGAACATGCGCTGGAACTCCAGCTTGTCCACGTGCGCGCCATAGCGCTCGACGTCTTCGACCACGGCCTGCGCGGTCTCTTCGTCATTCTCGCTCTCGGCCAGTTCGAGCAGTTCGGCGGCGCCGATCAGGCCTTCGTCAATCTCGCGGATGCCGTTGACGGTCTTGTCCAGCAGCGAGCGCTCGCGGCCGAGCTGCTGGGCGTATTCGGGCTTGTTCCAGATGTCCGGGTTTTCCAGTTCCCGGCTTACTTCTTCCAGGCGCTCGCGCTTGGCATCGTAGTCAAAGATACCCCCGAAGCGAGACCAGCCGTTCCTGCAGATCGGCGATGCGCTGGCGGATGGGGTTCAGTTCAATCATGGCGGGGGCGATTTGGCGGAAAACGGCCGCAAATTCTAGCAGTATTAGCCGGCCTCAGCCCCGACCCGCCCGCGCAGGTCGGCGCGATAGCGGCGACTGCAGGGCAAGGCGGTGGCATCACGCAGATGCACCCGCGCGTCGCCGGTGTCCAGGGGTTCGATGGAGGCCACCAGGTCCAGGTTGACCATGTAGCTGCGGTGGATGCGGGCGAAGCGGCGCGGGTCCAGTTTGGCCTCGATGCCGGCGATGGTGGTGCGCAGCGGATAGTCGTGGCCGCGTACCCGCAGGTTGACGTAGTTGCCGGCCGCCTGCAGCCATTCGATGTCATTGGCCGAGACCAGGAACTCGCGCCCCAGCTTGCGCACCAGGAAACGCTCCGGCCGCTCCACCGGTTCCAGTGGCGGGCCTTCGTCCGGCTCGCTGAGCAGGCTGGCCTCGCCCTGCCAGCGGCGCAGCACGTAGCGGTACAACTCGATGGTCACCACCATGCCGGCGAACGTGCGCACATCCTTGAGGTACTCGTAGGACAACTCGCGCAGCGGCGGGCCGAATTCGTAGACGCTGCCCTGCCAGCGGTACGCCAGGATGCGCAGGCCGACCATGCCGGCCACATGCAGCAGGCAGAACACCAGGCTGGCCAGCGCGTAACGCGGCAGCTCGGCCCGCCAGGTGTCCCAGTGCAGCGGGTAGCGGCGGGTGAACCAGACCAGCAGCGGGACCAGCGCCAGCAGGATGATCGAACTGGATGATTCCCAGACCACCGGCTCCCAGTCGCTGAAGTCCAGGCCGACGCGGTGCACGTCCATCACCGCGGTGATGCTGTTGCCGACCGCATTGGTCAGCATGCTCATCACCCAGAAGCCGACCTCGACCACGCGGCGCCAGGGCTGGTAGCGGAGATAGGCGGCGTCAGCGGCTGAAGTCATCCGCGCATTCTAGGGTGTGGACGCGATTCGGCGTCCCCCATCCGTCCCGGTGGGCCCGCGATTCGTCCCCGCGCCAGCACCGGATGTCCCCTGCGGATGGCCGCGCCCACGAGGATGCGCGGCAATGGCGCCCTACCCTCACTGGATTCCGCCATGGAACGCCGCCACGATCTGGACGCCATCCGCGTCTGCGCTTTCTTCCTGCTGGTGCTGTACCACGTGGGCATGTACTACGTGAGCTGGGACTGGCACGTCAAAAGTCCGCATGCCGGCGAGACGCTGGAGCCGTTCATGCTGATGACCGGGCCGTGGCGGCTGTCGCTGCTGTTCCTGGTCTCCGGCGCGGCCAGCGCCTTCCTCTGGCAAAAGGGAAGCAAGGGATTTCTGGGCGCGCGTTCCTGGCGGCTGCTGGTGCCGCTCATCTTCGGCATGCTGGTGATCGTGCCGCCGCAGTCCTACTACGAGGTCCTGGACTCGCGGATGCCCGGCGGCTTCCATGACGGCTATCTGGCGTTCTGGGGCCGCTACCTGGCCGGCGACCCGAACTTCTGCGACGACGACGGCTGCCTGGACGTGCCGACCTGGAACCACCTGTGGTTCGTCGCCTATCTGTGGGTCTATACGGTGGCGCTGTGGGTGCTGGCGCGCTTCACCCCGCGCCTGGTCGACAGGCTGTCCACGGGCCTGGGCCGGGCCCTGCGCGGCGCCAGCGTGATCGTGCTGCCGTGGCTGTGGCTGGCCGGCATCCGCATCGCGTTGCTCGACCGCTTCCCGTCCACCCACGGCCTGTTCGACGATCTGTACAACCATCTGCAGTACTTCCCGCAGTTCCTGCTCGGCTTCTTGCTGGCGCGTTCAACGCCGTTCTGGGAGCAGCTGCAGCGCGTGCGCTGGTGGTCGCTGGGACTTGCCGTGGCAGGCTACGCGCTGCTCATCCTGTACTTCTATGGCAGCGGCTACGACGACGCCAACCCGGCGCCGGACTGGCTGCGCATGAGCCAGCGGGCGGTCTGGGCCTTGAACCAGTGGTGTGCGCTCACCGCGATCTTCGGCTTCTGCTATCGCTTCCGCCATGCCGACAGCGCCTGGCTGCGTTACCTGGTGCCGGCGGTGTTCCCGGTCTACATCCTGCACCAGAGCATCATCGTCACCGCCGCGTACAACCTGCGGCCGCTGCACATGCCCGCCCTGCCCGAAGGCCTGCTGCTGGTGGCGCTGACTTTTGGCCTGTGCTTTGCCGGCTATGAGGTGATCCGGCGCGTGCCGCTGCTGCGGCCGCTGTTTGGTTTGAAGTTCCGGCAGACGCCGCCCACCCGGCGATCAGCGTCGACGATGGCCATCTCCACCGAGCTGCCCAGCCGCGAAGGCTGAAGCGATGTCGCGGTGTGCCCCCACCGGATCGATTCCGGTGGGAGCTTCTCAACACCAGGGCCAGCGAGCGAAGCATCTGCATCAGCGCACTTCGAACTCGCCCACCAGCACCGTGTCCTTGGCCTGCTTAAATCGCAACACCACCGGCGTGACTTCCACTTGCCCGCTGCCGTAATGACGGAATAGCAGAACCTGCAGGCTGGTACCGCCGGTCAACAGGGCCTGGCGTTCGCCGTAGAAGTTCACTTCGACCTTGTACCTGCCCGGCTTGGGCTGGCGCAGCACAAACTCTTCCGGCCCGTAGCCACCGGTAAGGTCTTCCGACATGTGTCCGCCCTGGTAGGTATCGCGGAAACCGTAGTAGCACTTCTCGCCATTGGGATCGGTCACCCAGAGATCCATGTCGCTGTTGTCGGTGTCCCAGCTCAACACCACGCGCATGTCCACCGGCAGATTCCGCAGCAAGCGCGCATCGATACGGCGCGTGTCCAGCGGCTTCTTCGCGGCAGCGACGATTGCGTTGAGTTCGCCCAACGCGATTAAATCGATGCCACCAAAACGGCGGTCCCAGTCGCCCGTGACCACGGTGTACAGGGATTCGATTGCGGCTTGTTCCTGGCCCACGGCCGCCAACACCAGACCCAGATCACGGTGGCTTTGCGGCTCTTCCTCGGCCATGTCGCGGACCTGTTGCAGTATCGGCAGGGCCAGTGCGGGTTCACCGGCCTGGTTGAGGCGGAAGGCCAGCACCCGCAGTAGCGCGCGATCTTCGATGCCCAGTTCGGCCAGGTTGGACAACACGCGCAGGGCCAAGTCCCGCTCACCTTTCTCGAACAGGATGTCGGCCACGTCGAGATAGAACGCGGTGCTGTCGCGATGGGCTTCGCGCTCGTCCAGGTACAGCGCGTAGGCGCGCTTGCCGTCGGCGGCGCGCAGGCGCCTGGCGTAGGGCGAGTCGGGTTGCCAAGCTTGCAGGGAAACGCTGATGGCGGTCGCGGCGCCGCCATCCGAAGCGGCTGCCGCGGAGGAATCGATGGCGATCGCATCCAAGGTCGTGGTGCTGGAGGCGGCGTCAGCTGCGACGGCTGCTGGTGACGGTGGCGCGTACACGTCTGCGGGCCTGGGCTCGGCAACCTCATACGCCGGTGAGCCAGGAGGCGGCGGAGGCGGCGGAGCCGCCATCGCCTGCGACTACCGCTGACGATTGGCTTCGCTGGCGCTGCGCGCCGCTTCGTAGGCCACGGTCGGCTCCGGGCGCGGCATGACACCCTTGGGCCAGACCTGCTCCCACCACTGGATGCGTTGTTCGAACCGGGCAGCCACCTCCTCCACGCGTCGATGCTGCAGGTCATCTCGCTGATCTCGATCGCGTTGCCGCAGGAGCGCGAACGCCTCACGCAGTTCTGCCGGCGGCGCGATGTCGTGTTCGACGTAGTCTTCCACCGTCTCCAGCACGATCAGCGAGGTCTGCGCACTCACCAAACCAAAGCGTTCGCTGATCTGGCGGATCTGTTCGGCATGCGCCTGCGGATCGGCCGACCAGCGCGAAATCCAGTAGCTGGCCCAGGTCTGCGGCACCGGGCCGCTCAGCGCGGCCTGCCGGCCATCGATGGTCAGTTTGACGTCCTGCATCTGCCCTTGGCTGTCGCGATAGCGCAGGCGCAGCTGGCCTTGTTGCGTGGTGAGCCGGCCGGCGACGCGCAGCACGCCGTCGCGCGGCACCCGGGTCGGGACCACCCAGTCGTCACCGCCCACCAGTTCCACATCGAGCAACTGCGCCGGCGCGGACAGCAAGTCATCCACGGCGGCCTGTGGCGATGTGGAATCAATGGCGATCAGGTGACCACCGCGTGCTTCGGACCACTGACGCAGGCGCAAGGCGTCGGCATGCGCTCCTGCCGCATGCAGCGCATACAGACGCACGTCAGGCGGCAACGCTGGCAGATCTTGCTGCGAGCCGTAATTGTCCAGGCCGTCGCTGAAAAGCAGGTACTCCCGCACGCCAGGCAGCGGCTTCCACCCAGCCAGTTGGCTGGCACCGTCGTAGATTGTCTCGCGCAACGACCCCAGCAAGCCGCTGGCATCACCATCGCGGATGCTGAAACGCTGCACCGGCTCGGCCACGTCGCGCAGGCGGATCAGCGAGACCTCAGCAGTACCCAGCGCTGCGACGTAGCGCGACAGCACGCTCAGCTCGGCTTCGCGATTGCGGTTGCGTGCCGAAGCCGAGCTATCCCAAAGGATGGCCACGTTCTGCGGCAGCGGACGACGTTTCGGCATGGCCATGGCGGGAGGCAACGGCTGCTCGGCGAGGAAGTAGATCTCATCGCCCCACTGCTGTGTGTACACGCGTGCCTGCTGCTCATTCGGCCATTGCAGTTCCAGCGTGCCGCGGCCTTCGTATCGCTTGCGCTGCAAGGCGGTTTCCCAGCCACCAGCGACGCGCTTGAACGCCAGCTCGCGCGCCAGCGTGCCGCTGGCCGTCGGCATCGCATCAGCGGCCTGTATCCGCAGCGACCACTGCAGCACGTCCACACCGCGCGCGTGCGTCAGCGACACCGGCAAACGGTACTTGCCTTGGCTCAAGGCCAGATCTTCGCTGTAGACCAGCCGCACCGTGCGCGTGCCGCCTGGCGGAAGCGGGTACACCCGCAGACGGAAGTGGTTGCCTGCGGTCTGCTCCAGCAACGCCGGGTCCACCTGCTTGCGTTCAATGGCTTCAAACGCCACCCGGCCCTTGGCCTTGGGCACCGGCACGGCATCGCGCATGTGGCCGTCGATATCCAGGGCGAAGCCGGTGATGCGCTGGCCATCGCGCAAAGGGAAATTGAGCTGGCCTTCCAGCAGGCGGCCGCCGTGGTTGGCAAACACCAGCTCGACCGTGGTCTGGGCCAACCCGCCCAGCACGATGGTGTCGACTTTGGCTTGCTGCAGCCGCACGCTGTTGGCGTCATCGGTGACGCTGAGCAAGGGCGCGTCTTGCGGGTCCAGGCTGAGCTGCTGGGCACGGCTGACCGGCAAGGCCAGCAAGGGCGCGAGTGCGACGAGGAAAAACCGGGTCATCCGATGCATGCAATCCCTGCCTGGCGTTGAAGGTGTTGTGCTTAACGCGTCATACGGCCGGATGGGGTTTTTCCTTCGGCCTGCCGCGTTCTAGTCGCCGACCGGCTCCCAGTGCCGCAGGATCAATTGGATGCCACGCCGATCCTGGTAGTCATCGGTGTCCAGCTGGTACGCCGCATGGATATGCCGTGGCAACGCCTGCTCACGCCAGCCACCGAAATGGATCGCACCGATCGGCTGCGCGCGACCCGGTGCGCGCAGCGACAGCTTGAGGTGGCGGTCGCCGACCTTGCGCGAGTCGACCACCTCGAATCGGCCATCGAACAGCGGCTCCGGAAACGCCTGGCCCCAGGGACCACCATCGCGCAGGGCCTCGGCATGGCGGCGGTCGAACTCGCCGGCCAGCAACTCGCCATCGCTGAGCAGTTCGGCCTGCAGCAGCTGCTCGTCCAGCAGGCTGCGCGCCACCTCGACAAAGGCGCGTTCGAAGGCAGCCAACTGCGCGCGTTCCAGACTCAGTCCGGCCGCCATCGCGTGGCCGCCAAAGCGGACGATCAAGCCGGGCGCGCGCGCATCGATGGCCGCCAGCGCGTCACGGATGTGGAAGCCGGGAATCGAGCGCGCCGAACCACGCAGCTGCTCGCTACCGGGTTCGGCGGGCGCAAACGCGATGACCGGGCGATGCAGGCTTTCCTTGATCCTGGAGGCCACCAGTCCGACCACGCCGGGATGCCAGTCGGCATCAAACAGGCAGACGGCGTGTGGCGCTTCGTCGAAGACAGACAACCGTGCGAGCGCGGCATTGGCTTCGTCGGTCATCTGCTGCTGCACGCCACGGCGTTCGGCATTGATGCTGTTGAGCAGTTCGGCCATCTCGCGTGCCTGGCCGGCATCGTCGGTGAGCAGGCATTCGATGCCCAGCGCCATGTCTTCCAGACGACCGGCGGCGTTCAAGCGCGGCGCAATGGCGTAGCCGATGTCGGTGGCGGTGAGGTGGCGTGGGTCGCGGCCGGACACTTCAATCAGGGCTTTCAGGCCGGCGTTGGCTTGGCCCTGGCGGATGCGGCGCAGGCCAGCGGAGACGATCGCGCGGTTATTGGTGTCCAGCGGGACCAGATCGGCGACTGTGCCGACCGCCACCAAATCGAGCAGTTGGCTGAGGTCGGGTTGGGTCGTGGGGTTCGAGGCTGAAGCCCCTCCTACGGCCCCTCCTGCGTCGGCAAATGCGCCTGCGTCACGAAGCTGACGGCGCAATGCCAGCAGCACGTAGAACGCAACGCCGACGCCGGCGAGGGCTTTGCTGGCGAAACCGTCGCCGCGCTGGTTGGGATTGACGATCACATCAGCGGCCGGCAGCGACTCGCCGGGCAGATGGTGATCGGTCACCAACACCTGCCAACCGCGCGCCTTGGCGCTGGCGATGCCGGCATGGCAGGCGATGCCGTGATCGACGGTGACCAGCAGTTCCGGCTGCAGTGCGGCGATCTCATCCACCAGCGACGGTGACAGACCATAGCCGTGCACCATGCGATTGGGCACCGTGGCGGTTACCTGCTGCGCGCCCAGCATGCGCAGGCCGCGCACCATCACCGCGCAGGCGGTCGCGCCGTCGCAGTCGAAGTCGCCGACCACCACGATGTGCTGTTGCGCGTTGATGGCCAGCTGCAGCAGGCCCACCGCCGCGGCAAGCCCACTCAAGCCCTCGGGTGGCAGCAGCTGGGCCAGACGCGGTTGTGCCTGATCGACATCAAGGGCGCCGCGCCCTGCATAGATGCGTTGCAACAGCGGCAGCACCTGCTCGGGCCATGTCGCGGCCGACGCCGGCACATGGCGGCGTCGGATGCGTGGGTTGGCTTTCATGCGCTCAGGCCGGGCGCGTTGTCATCCAGCCGCGTGAGTGCGCGCCGCCAGAAGCGCCAGCGCTGCGTGTTGCGCAGCTCGAACTGCGCACCGTCGGCGAAGTCCAGGCGCAGGCTGTCCAACTCGCGCCGCTGCAAGGCAGCCAGCAAGGGCACGACGGCGTCGCGGGCAAACACATCCAGGCCGCGCAGATGGCGCAGATCGATCAAGGCATCCACTTCCTGGCCATCGGCGGCATCGCGCGACACGCCTGCCACCAACGCCAAAGAGCGCAGCAGCACATCCGGACTCTTGATTTGCTTGAACGGCGTGCTGATGGAATGCGGCATCACCCCACCGCCCCAGAACCACAGGGAATTGATCGGCGCCAGGCCGGCCGCGACGCGCCGCGCATTCCAAGGGTGGTTGTGCAGCACCACCTGCACTTCGCTGAGCAGGGCGCGCCAGCGGCGGCCGGCATCACCCTCGGGCAGGTGGCCGAACAGATCGTCGCCCAGCACATCATCGATGGCGGCAAAGGCCGGCAATTGCGATTCGCGCGGCAGGCGCAGGTACCAGCGCGCCGGATGCGGCGCATCCAGCAGCACGCCAGCATCGCCGAACAGCGGCTTGAGCGTGGGCAACAGCTGAGCCAGATCGTCGGCATCCACCGCCAAGGCTTCACCGTGGGCGAGCAGGCGTGCGCCGGTCATGTCCGGCGAAATGCGAGCAGGATCGGCGCGTACCCAGGCCGAGCCTTCACTGTCACCGGCATCCAGCTGCCGGGTCAGCGCCGCCACCGGCCAGTGATCCGGCACAAGCTGGAAATAGCGGCGTAGCTGCGCCTGCTCGCCGGCTTCGACCTGGCTGCGATCGGCGCGACCGAGGGCGCGCGCCACTTCGGCCGGCAAACCCTGCCCGGCCAATCGGCTGCGCTCGGGCAGCAACAAGGTGGCGCTGGCCATGGCCGGCGTCAGTCGGCGTAGGCGACGCTGACGATTTCGTATTCGCGCTGGCCGGCAGGCGCATCGATGGTGACCGCGTCACCTTCGTGCTTGCCGATCAGGGCGCGGGCCAGCGGCGAGGAAATCGCGATCAGGCCCTGCTTGATGTCCGCTTCCAGATCCCCCACCACCTGGTAACGCTTCTCTTCGTCGGTTTCCACGTCGGCCAACGTCACGGTGGCGCCGAAGACAATGCGCGAACCGGCGTTGAGCTTGCTGACGTCGATGATTTCCGAATGCGACAGCTCGCTTTCCAGCTGCTTGATCCGGCCTTCGATGAAACCCTGTTGCTCACGCGCGGCGTGATACTCGGCGTTCTCTTTCAGATCGCCATGCGCGCGCGCCTCGGCGATCGCGGTGATCACTTCCGGCCGCTTGACCGTCTTGAGGTTGTCCAGTTCCTGGCGCAGACGCAGCGCGCCCTTGGTGGTCAGTGGTGCTCTCACCCTTGCAGCTCCTTATGCAGCTCTTGCAGGGCCCACACAGGGCCCGTACCGCGGAATTCCAGCGAATGCACCAGCGCCTTGGCGCCGGCAATCGTGGTCGAATACGTGACGCGATGCTGCAGGGCCTCGCGCCGGATGGAGAAGGAGTCGGCGATGGCCTGCCGCCCTTCGGTGGTGTTGACGATATACACGATTTCGCCGTTCTTGATCAGGTCGACGATATGCGGGCGACCTTCCACGACCTTGTTGATCTGCTCGCAGGCGTAACCGTGCTGACGCAGCCAGGCGGCCGTGCCTTCGGTGGCGACCAGGCTGAAGCCGCGCTCGATCAGCGCCTGCGCCACCGGCAGCACGCGCTTCTTGTCCGGATCACGCACCGACACGAACGCCTTGCCTGGCTTCGGCGCCTTGATGCCGCCGGCTTCCTGCGCGCGCGCCATGGCCGCGCCGAAGCTGCGGCCCACGCCCATCACCTCGCCGGTGGAGCGCATTTCCGGGCCGAGAATCGGGTCCACGCCCTGGAACTTGGCGAACGGGAAGATCGCTTCCTTCACCGAGTAGTAGTCCGGCACCACTTCTTCGGTGGCGCCCTGCTCGGCCAGCGTGCGGCCGGCCATGCAGCGCGCCGCGATCTTGGCCAGCGCCACGCCGGTGGCCTTGGACACGAACGGCACGGTGCGCGAGGCACGCGGGTTCACTTCGAGCAGGTAGACGGTGTCTTCGCCATCATCGTTGGACTGGATGGCGAACTGGGTGTTCATCAGGCCGACCACGTTCAGCGCCTTGGCCAGTTCCACCACCTGCCGGCGCAGCTCGTCCTGGGTCGCAGCGGACAGCGAATATGGCGGCAGCGAGCAGGAGGAGTCGCCGGAGTGCACGCCGGCTTCTTCGATGTGCTCCATCACGCCGCCAATCATCACCTGGCCGGTGGCATCGGCGATGATGTCCACGTCCACTTCCACCGCGTTGTCGAGGAAGCGGTCCAGCAGCACCGGCGAGTCATTGGAGACCTTGACCGCGTCGCGCATGTAGCGCGCCAGGTCGGACTCGCCATAGACGATTTCCATGGCGCGGCCGCCCAGCACGTATGACGGACGCACCACCATCGGGTAGCCAATCTCGCGACCCAGCACCAGGCCCTCTTCGGGCGTGCGCGCGGTGCGGTTCGGCGGCTGCTTCAGGCCCAGCTTGTCGACCAGCTGCTGGAAGCGCTCGCGGTCTTCGGCCAGGTCGATGCTGTCCGGGCTGGTGCCGATCACCGGCACGCCGTTGGCTTCCAGCGCACGCGCCAGCTTGAGCGGGGTCTGCCCGCCGTACTGCACGATCACGCCCTTGGGCTGTTCCAGCTCGACGATGGCCAGCACGTCTTCCAGCGTCAGCGGCTCGAAGTACAGGCGATCGGAGGTGTCGTAATCGGTCGACACGGTTTCCGGATTGCAGTTGACCATGATGGTTTCATAGCCGTCCTCGCGCAGGGCGAGCGCGGCATGCACGCAGCAGTAGTCGAACTCGATGCCCTGGCCGATGCGGTTGGGGCCGCCGCCGAGGATCATGATTTTGTCGCGCGATGTCGGGTTGGCTTCGCACTCGTCCTCGTAAGTCGAGTACAGGTAGGCGGTGTCGGTGGCGAATTCGGCCGCGCACGAGTCCACGCGCTTGTACACCGGCTTGACCCCCAACGCCTTGCGCAGCACGCGCACGGCGGCTTCATCGGTGCCGGCCAGCTGGGCCAGACGCGCATCGGAGAAACCCATGCGCTTGAGCCGGCGCAGGCGGGTCTTGTCGAGCGAGGCCAGGCCATCGGCGGTCAGCTGCTTTTCGTCGGCGATGATTTCCTCGATTTGATCCAGGAACCAGGGATCGATGAACGACAGCGCGTGCACCTGCTCCACGCTCATGCCGGCGCGGAATGCATCGGCCACGTAGAACAGACGCTCCGGACCCGGCGCCTTCATTTCGCGGCGCAGTTCGGCCAGGCCATCTTCGCTGGCCAGATCCAGGCCGGTGGGATCGAGGCCGACCTTGCCGGTTTCCAGGCCACGCAGGGCCTTCTGCAGGGATTCCTGGAAGGTGCGGCCCATCGCCATCACCTCGCCCACCGACTTCATCTGGGTGGTCAGGCGGGCGTCGGCCTGCGGGAACTTCTCGAAGGCGAAGCGCGGAATCTTGGTGACCACGTAATCGATGGTCGGTTCGAACGAGGCCGGGGTCTTGCCGCCGGTGATCTCATTCTTCAGTTCGTCCAACGTGTAGCCCACTGCCAGCTTGGCCGCGACCTTGGCGATCGGGAAGCCGGTAGCCTTGGAGGCCAGCGCCGAGGAGCGCGACACGCGCGGGTTCATCTCAATCACCACCACGCGGCCGTTCTGCGCGTTGATGCCGAACTGCACGTTGGAGCCGCCGGTATCCACGCCAATCTTGCGCAGCACCGCGATAGAGGCATCGCGCAGGCGCTGGTATTCCTTGTCGGTCAGGGTCTGCGCCGGCGCGACGGTGATCGAGTCACCGGTGTGCACGCCCATCGGATCCAGGTTCTCGATCGAGCAGACGATGATGCAGTTGTCCGCGGTGTCGCGGACCACTTCCATCTCGAATTCCTTCCAGCCCAGCACCGATTCTTCCACCAGCACTTCGGTGGTCGGCGACAGTTCCAGGCCGCGGTTGACGATGTCGATCAGCTCTTCGCGGTTGTAGGCGATGCCGCCGCCGCTGCCGCCCAGGGTGAAGCTGGGACGGATGATGGTGGGATAGCCGACGCGGGTCTGGATTTCCAGCGCTTCCTCCAGCGTGTGCGCCACCGCCGCCTTGGGGCATTCCAGGCCAATCTCGCCCATCGCCACGCGGAACAGTTCGCGGTCTTCGGCCATGCGGATGGCTTCGCGCGAGGCGCCAATCAGTTCGACCTTGTACTTTTCCAGCACGCCGTTGTCGGCCAGGTCCAGCGCGCAGTTCAGCGCGGTCTGGCCGCCCATGGTCGGCAGCAGGGCGTCGGGCTTTTCCTTGGCGATGATCTTCTCGACCGTCTGCCAGTTGATCGGCTCGATGTAGACCGCGTCGGCCATTTCCGGGTCGGTCATGATGGTGGCCGGGTTGCTGTTGACCAGCACCACCCGGTAACCCTCCTCGCGCAGGGCCTTGCAGGCTTGCGCGCCGGAGTAGTCGAACTCGCAGGCCTGGCCGATGACGATCGGGCCGGCGCCGATGATGAGGATGGTCTTGATGTCACTGCGCTTGGGCATGGTCGTTCTACTTCCGCAAATTTCGTGAGGCCGGAGCCTGGGAGCCGCGCGCCGGCAGGCGCTGCGGCATGACGCATTACAACCGGATCAGATCAGCGCGCTCGGTTCGACTTCGCAGGTCTTCATGGCCTTGAGCATCAGCGTCACCACAATCTTCTCGCCGGTGGCCTTGCCGGCTTCTTCCTGGCGGCCGTTCTCGAACGAGAGGATGTCGCCAAAGCCGGTCAGCTCGCGCAGGTCCCGGTACTTGGGATCGCGGAACACATCGTTGAACACCAGCAGTTCGTCCACCGTCGTGTTCTTCAGCGCCGAGGTCGGGTCCAGTTCGGTGCCGGTGTTGGCGGCGACGATACCGGCGCCCACCATGCGCGCCATCACCGGCGCAACGGCCTGGGCCTTGCGGGTTTCATCGGCAAAGTTGGCGGCATGCTGCTGCGCGTACTCCACCACTTCCAGGCGCTTGTTGCGGCGGAAGCCCTCACGCGAAAGTTCGTTGCGCAGGCAGATCAATTGGTTCGCCGGCACCGCACTGGCTTTGTCCTGCAACGGCCAGGTCGGATCCTTGTCGGCGGCGTCCTGCATCACATCGCCCACCGGGAACATGGTCACCAAGGCGTCGGTCATCAGGTCGATCGGATCGGCCTGGGTTTTGCCGGTCTGCGCCAGCGCGACGGCCGGCAGCAAGCCGATGGCCAGCAATGCGGCAAGACCACGACGAAAGGACATCAACGCGCCTCCATGCTGCGGATGAAGCGATCGAACAGCGGCGCCACATCGTGCGGGCCGGGTGAGGCTTCCGGGTGACCCTGGAAGGAGAACGCCGGCGCGTCAGTCAGTTCGATGCCCTGGTTGGTGCCGTCGAACAGCGAGCGGTGAATCACCCGCACATTGGCCGGCAGCGTGCTTTCGTCCACCGCAAAGCCGTGGTTCTGCGAGGTGATCATGACCTTGCCGCTGTCCAGGTCCTGCACCGGATGATTGGCGCCGTGATGACCGTGGCCCATCTTCAGCGTCTGCGCACCCGCGGCCAGCGCCAGCAGTTGGTGGCCCAGGCAGATGCCGAAGGTCGGAATCTTGCGGTCGATGAATTCGCGGATGGCGCTGATGGCGTAGTCGCACGGCGCCGGGTCGCCGGGACCGTTGGACAGGAACACGCCATCCGGCTGCATCGCCAGCACCTCGGTGGCCGGCGTCTGCGCCGGCACCACGATCACTTCGCAGCCGCGCTCGGCCAGCATGCGCAGGATGTTGACCTTGACGCCGTAGTCGTAGGCCACGACCTTGAAACGCGGTTCGGCGCGGACAAACTGGTTGCGATCCAGATCCAGCTGGCCATCGCTCCAGGTGTAGGTCTTCTGCGTGGAGACCACCTTGGCCAGATCCATGCCCTTCAGGCCTGGGAACTTGCGCGCCGCTTCCAGCGCCTTGTCCACGTCCAGATCCGGGCCGGCCATCAGCGCGCCGTTCTGCGCGCCCTTGTCGCGCAGGATCCGGGTCAGCTTGCGGGTGTCGATGCCGGCGATGGCGACGATGCCGCGTGCCTGCAGCCATTCCGGCAGCGCCACCTGGCTGCGCCAGTTGCTGGGACGGCGCGGCACATCGCGCACGATCAAGCCGGCCGACCAGACCTGCGACGCTTCGTCGTCCTGGTCGGTGCAGCCGGTGTTGCCGATATGGGGATAGGTCAGAGTGACCAGCTGACGGGCGTAGGACGGATCGGTCAGGATCTCCTGATAGCCGGTCATGGCGGTGTTGAACACCACTTCGCCGACGGACAGGCCGTTCGCGCCTACGGATTCGCCCTCGAATACGGTGCCGTCTTCGAGTACGAGAATTGCGGGTTCAGTCACGGGGTTCGCCTTGGGGTGGAGGAACCCTGCACCACCGACTTGCGGTTGCAAGAAACCGCGAACACGGCGTCAATCCGGTCCGGGGCGATGGGTAAGCAGGCGAGCGGGAATTGTACGGGCGCGACCTCGTCCGCGCCACCCTTTTTCACATTTCCGACATCATCGCCCCGCCGTATTCAGCAAAGTAGGCGCAGGGGCAGACCAATCTCAATCCAGCAGATCGCGCACGCGATACAGCGCCGGCGCACGCCCATGCAGCCGCTGCGCCGCATGCAGGGCGCCGCGCGCGAAGATGTCGCGGTTGGTTGCACGGTGGATCAGCTCGATGCGTTCGCCCAGACCGGTGAACTGCACCTGGTGTTCGCCGACGATGTCGCCGGCACGCAGGCTGGCGTAGTGCGGATGGGCGCCCGACGCCGCGGCTGCTTGGCCCAGGGTGATGGCAGTACCCGAAGGGGCATCCTTCTTGTGTACGTGATGGGATTCGATCACGTCGCAGTCCCAGCCCGACAGCGCGGCGGCGGCGCGTTCCACCAGTTCGGCCAGCACGGCCACGCCCAGGCTGAAGTTGGACGCCCACAGCAAAGGAATCTGTTGCGCCGCAGCCTGCAAGGCGTGTTGCTGCTGCTCGTCCAGACCGGTGGTGCCGGATACCAGCGCGGCCTTGCGCTGCAGGCACAGGGCCAGCACCGGGTCGAAACCTTCGGGCAGGCTGAAATCGATGGCGACATCGAACGCGGGCGTGCCATTGAGTTCACTGGCGGCGAAATACGGCACGCCCTCCACCACCCGTTGCACGGGGGCACGCCGGGTCACCGCCGCGACCACCTGCAGGTGGTGCGGTTGTTCCGCCGCCAGGCGCAGCAGCGCCTGGCCCATGCGACCGGACGCGCCATGGATGAGGACTCGAATCGGGGTGCTGTTCATGTCCGCATCTTAGTGGGAATCGGCCAGGCCAGTCAGGCGCTTGTTCCAGCTTTCGGTCTGGCCGTGCTGTTGCCGGCGCTCGAACAGCGAGCGCCAGGACGGCACCAGTGGCAAGCGCAGGATGTCGGCCAGCACCGCGGGCTCCAGGGTGCGCTGATAAAGGACTTCGATGATCCGGCTCAGCGGCCACTGCGGATAGGGGCGGTCAGTCAGCTCCAGGCGATCACCGACTTCCAGCCTGCCCTCTTCCAGCACCCGGTAATACCAGCCCGTGCGGCCACTGTCCTGCACACGCCGCGCCATGTCGACCCGCTGGAAGCGATCCGACAACTTCCAGCACGGCTGGCGTGACTGCGAGACCTCGACCAGCGCCGTGCCGAGCCGGAAGCGATCACCCAGGCAGACATCGCCCTCGGTCAGTCCGGTCGAACTGAGGTTCTCGCCAAACGCGCCCGGCGCCTCCAGCAGCGGATGCGCGCCGATATCCGCGCGCCAGCCGGCGTAGTGATCATGCGGATAGTGATGCACGGCCTTGTCCGGACCGCCATGTACGCGCAGGTCGCCCTGCTCGTCACCGCTCAAGCCGAGTTTGCCCACCACCACCGCCGCGCTGACGGGCTGTTTGGCAATGGCGCTGCGCGAGCCAGGACGGGTGAAGTCCACCACCTTGCCGCACAACACCGCGTCGATGACGGTGGCGGCGGCGGAATTGTCCAGACTCATGCGGGAATCTCCAGGATGCGGCCCAGGCCACTGGCGTCGATTGCGCGTGCGGCCTGTTGCAGGCGCTCCGGGTCCAGGGCAGTCTCGAAGCCGATGCGAAAATGCACTTCGCCTTCCGGCGTGCGCGAGGAATGGATCGAGGACAGGCTGATGCCCTCGCGTTCGAAGATCTGCAGCAACTCGCGCAACGAGCCGGGTCGGTCTTCCGGCAGGTGCACGCTGATGGCGCGCACGCCGGCCAGGTCGGCGAGCAGGTAGCCGATGCGTTCGTAGTGATAGTTGCCCGCGACCAGCGCCGTGGCGCCAATGGCCTGGCGGTTATCGAGCAGGAACTCCTGCCGGAACGCGGCGCGGGCGGCTTCGTCGCCCTGCCCGACCAGCTGCGCCATGCGCGCGAGCTGCACGCCCAGCGCGGCGAGGATGTCGCCGGCATGCGGATTGCCGAACTGGATGTCTTCGTAAATCGCCGGATTGAGGGACAGGATGCGGCTGAGGATGGCGGCGTCCATCTCGAACGACGCCGAGCGGAACGGCATCAGGCTCGCCAGATCGCCCACCTGTGCGGCCTGTTCGCGCAGCACGCCGGCCTGGGCCAGGTGGCTGGCGTGGACCATGGCCTGCACCAGCGCCATCACCCGATCATGTTGCTCCGGGCTGGCGCGGACATACTCGCCTTCCAGCGCCTGCAACAACTGCTCGAACCAGCCGCGCCAGTGCTGCAGCCGCAACTCGCAGATCACCGTGGCCCGGCCCTTCAAGGTCGGCGCCTTGGGCGGCGCGGTCATCGGATGCAGGCCGGCGAATTCGGCGCCCGAGCGCGCCATGGCGGCCAGGGGCCCGGCCTTGATCGAGGTGACATCCAGCCATAGCTGGCGCGCCTCGCGGCCTCCGGCCAACGTCACGTACTGCTCGATGATGGCCACGGTGTGGCGAATCGGCGCCGAGAACACCAGTACGTCCGCTGCCTGCAGCAATGCCTGCGGACTGAGGCTGGCCGGGTCGGCAGGATCCTGGCCCACCACGGTCAGGCCCATGCGCTGCTGGAAGAAGCGGGTCAGCCAGCGCCCATACGCGCCTGCGCTGCCGATGATGCCGATGACGGGGTGGGACACGAATGGGGGCTCCGCGGGGAGCCCCCATTCTAGAAGCTGTGGGTGCGTAGCGTGGTGGACGTTGCGGCCGTTGGCGCCAGCAGTCTGCGTTTGAGCAGACAGCGAAGGAGGTCGCCGATGTCCAACCCGGGGGAACTGCCACAGGCGCCAGACCGCCTGCATGGCATGGACGCGCTGCGCAGCCTGCTGATGTTGCTGGGCGTGGTAATCCACGCGGCCGACCCGTATGCGCTCGGCAGTCGCTGGCTGGTGCGCGATCCCAATGGCACGGTCTTCTTCGATCGCCTGGTCGACGCCATCCATTCGTTCCGCATGCCAGCGTTCTTCCTGATTTCCGGCTTCTTCTCGATGCTGCTGCTCCAGCGCTGGTCGACCGCGCGGTTTCTGCAGGATCGCGCGCGGCGCATCGGCGTGCCGCTGCTGGCCACGCTGCTGAGCTTCAATCTGCTGCAGGTCGGCTGGCTGGCGGCGCAGGCGGCGCCGGGCTCGCAGTGGCACTGGGCCACCTGGGCACAGGCCTGGCGCAGCGGCCATTGGCTGGGGCATTTGTGGTTCCTGGTCTACCTGCTGGTGTACTGCGCGGCCGCCGCCCTGCTCGCCCCTGCCCTGCAACGCCTCTCGCCGACGCCGCGATGGCTGCCACGCAGGCGCGCCTGGCTGCTGATGCTGCTGGGCACGCTCGCCTTGCTGGTGCCGCGCGCCATCGCCTTCGTGCAACCGGACTGGGGGCGGCTGACCCTGGCGGGCGTGATTGATCCGCTCGAACTGCTCTACTACCTGCCGTTCTTTGCCGGCGGCGCGTGGCTGCAGTCCGATGCCGGATTGCTGGTCGAGTTCAGCGCATTTTCCCTGTTGGATGCGGCGCTGGCGCTGGCCACCGCGGCCGGCATCCACTGGTTGGGCGAGGATCCGCAGGGCCTGATCGCCAAGCTGGCCCTCGCCGCCGCCAGCGCGCTATGGGTGTGGTGGCTGGTGCGTGCGGTGTTGGCCGTGGGCTTGCGCTGGCTGGCGCGTCCGTGGACGGGCTGGCGACAACTGGCCGATGCCAGCTATTCGATTTATCTGTTTCACCATCTGATCGTGGTGGTGCTGGCCACTTGGCTGGCACCGGTGCAGGCGCCCCTGGCGCTCAAATTCGGCCTCGTACTGACGACGGCATTGCTGTTGCCCTGGCTGCTGCATCAGCGGCTGGTCCTGCGCTACGACACCCTGCGCCTGCTGTTCAATGGTCGGCCCGCGCAAAAGAAAGGCCACCTGCCGGAAGCATCCCGACAGGCGACCTGATTCTTTCCTCGCCGCGCGCCTTCAATGCGCGGCTGGCGGTTGGATCACGACGTCATCCGATCCCAGAATCCCTTGACGCCATCCAGGAAGGTGGCCGACTTGGGCGAATGCTTGCGCGCTTCGTCGCCGACAAAGGTGGCTTCGAACTTCTCCAGCAATTCGCGCTGTTCATTGGTCAGGTTGACCGGCGTCTCCACCACCACCCGGCAATACAAATCGCCTTCACTGCGGCTGCGCACCGACTTGACGCCCTTGCCGCGCAGGCGGAACAGCTTGCCGGTCTGGGTTTCGGCGGGGATGCGGATTTCCGCATCGCCATTGAGCGTAGGCACGCGCACGGTGTCGCCCAGCGCCGCCTGCGAGATGCGGATCGGCACTTCGCAATGCAGGTCGTCGCCATCGCGCTGGAAGATGTCGTGCTCACGCACGCGCACTTCCACGTACAGATCGCCCGGCGGCGTACCCGGCGGGCCGGCTTCGCCTTCACCGGTCAGGCGGATGCGGTCACCATTGTCCACGCCGGCCGGAATCTTGACCGACAGGACTTTCTCTTCTTCCACGCGACCGGCGCCGTGGCATTCCTTGCAGGGATTCTTGATGGTCTGGCCGCGGCCGCCGCAGGCCGGGCAGCTCTGCTGCATGGCGAAGATGCCGCGCTGCATGCGCACGTTGCCGCGGCCACCACAGGTGCTGCAGGTTTCAATCTGGCCGTCCTCCGAGCCACTGCCGTTGCAGGGTTCGCAGGCCACCAGGGTGGGAATCTCGATGCGCTTCTCGACGCCGGCAACGGCCTCTTCCAGATCCAGTTCCATCACGTAGCCGACATCGGCGCCGCGACGTGCGGCGCGGGCACCGCCGCCGCCGAAGATGTTGCCGAAGATGTCACCGAAGATGTCGCCCATGTCCGGCCCGGCGCCGCCGCCACCGCCCATGCCGTGCTCGAACGCCGAATGCCCGTGGGCGTCATAGGCGCGCCGCTTGGCGCTGTCGGACAGCACTTCGTAGGCTTCCTTGGACTCCTTGAACGAGGCTTCGGCCGCCTTGTCGCCCGGATTGCGATCCGGATGGAACTTCATCGCGCAGCGGCGGTAGGCCTTTTTCAGGTCGTCGTCACTGGCATTGCGTTGCACGCCCAGCACTTCGTAGTAATCGCGTTTGCTCATGGGTGGGTCACGTGGGCCTTGCACATTTCATTGCTCCCAATGGAAAGGGAACCGGAGCCTGCGGACGTGCGACGAATCGCCTGCCTCGCCGATCTCCAGTTCCCGTTCCGGTCACCGGCTATCGAATGCCGGCTTGCTTACTTCTTGTCGTCCTTGACTTCGGTGAACTCGGCGTCGACCACGTCGTCGCCGGCGTTCGAACCCGCACCACCGGCGCCGTCATCGGCACCCGGTTGCGCGCCGGCCGAAGCCGCCGCGTACAACGACTGGCCGGCTTCTTCCAGCGCTTTGGACTTGGCTTCGATCTGCGCCTGGTCATCGCCTTTCATGGCGGTGTCCAGATCGGCGATGGCCGATTCCACCCGGCCAATCACGTCACCCGGCACCTTGCTGCCATGTTCGGTGATGGCGGTGCGGGTGGCGTGCAGCAGGCCGTCGGCCTTGTTGCGCGCCTGCACCAGGTCATGGAACTTCTTGTCTTCCTCGCGATGCGCTTCGGCATCGGCGACCATCCGCGCGATCTCGTCCTCGGACAGGCCGGAGCCCGCCTTGATCTCGACCTTCTGCTCCTTGCCGGTCTTCTTGTCGCGCGCCGACACGTGCAGGATGCCGTTGGCGTCGATGTCGAATGACACTTCCACCTGCGGCATGCCGCGCGGGGCGGCGTCGATGCCGGCCAGGTCAAAGCGCGCCAGCGACTTGTTGTAGCGGGCCTGTTCGCGCTCGCCCTGCAGCACATGCACGGTCACCGCGGACTGGTTGTCCTCGGCGGTGGAGAAGGTTTGCGAGGCCTTGGTCGGGATGGTGGTGTTCTTCTCGATGATCTTGGTCATCACGCCGCCCAGGGTTTCGATGCCCAGGCTCAACGGAGTGACGTCGAGCAGCAGCACGTCCTTGACGTCGCCGGCCAGCACGCCACCCTGGATCGCAGCGCCCACGGCCACGGCTTCGTCCGGGTTGACGTCCTTGCGCGGTTCCTTGCCGAAGAAGTCGGCCACGGCCTGCTGGACCTTGGGCATGCGGGTCTGACCGCCGACCAGGATCACTTCGCTGATTTCGCTGGCGCGCAGGCCGGCGTCATTCAGGGCAATGCGGCAGGGTTCGATCGACTTCTTGATCAGGTCTTCCACCAGCGCTTCCAGCTTGGCGCGGGTCAGCTTGATGTTGAGGTGCTTGGGACCGGACGCGTCAGCGGTGACGTACGGCAGGTTCACTTCGGTCTGCTGCGAGCTGGACAGCTCGATCTTGGCGCGCTCGGCGGCGTCCTTCAGGCGCTGCAGGGCCAGCGGATCCTTGCGCAGGTCGATGCCCTGGTCCTTGAGGAATTCCTCGACGAGGTAATCGATGACGCGCTTGTCGAAGTCTTCGCCACCCAGGAAGGTGTCGCCGTTGGTGGCCAGCACTTCGAACTGCTTCTCGCCGTCGACGTTGGCGATCTCGATGATCGACACGTCGAAGGTGCCGCCGCCCAGGTCGTACACGGCGATCTTGCGATCGGCGCCGTCAGCCTTGTCCAGGCCGTAGGCCAGTGCAGCCGCGGTGGGCTCGTTGATGATGCGCTTGACGTCCAGACCGGCGATGCGGCCGGCGTCCTTGGTCGCCTGGCGCTGGCTGTCGTTGAAGTAGGCCGGCACGGTGATGACGGCTTCGGTGACGGTCTCGCCGAGGAAGGCTTCGGCCGTCTTCTTCATCTTTTCCAGCACGCGCGCGGAGATTTCCTGCGGCGCCATGTTCTTGCCGTCGGCGGTCGCCACCCAGGCGTCGCCGTTCTCATGGGCGACGATGCCGTACGGCACCAGGTCCATGTCCTTCTGCACTTCGGCGTCGGTGAACTTGCGGCCGATCAGGCGCTTCACCGCGAAGAAGGTGTTCTTGGGGTTGGTGACGGCCTGGCGCTTGGCCGAGGCGCCCACCAGGACTTCGCCGTCCTTGGTGTAAGCGACGATGGACGGGGTGGTGCGATCGCCTTCCGAATTCTCGATGACGCGCGCCTTGCCGCCTTCCATGATCGCCACGCACGAATTGGTCGTGCCCAGGTCGATACCGATGATCTTGCCCATGTTGGGGTCGCTCCCTAGTAAGTCTGTATTGCTGATGTCGATGGAGGTCCGGCGCTGGGCCGGGGATGACTCGGATGTGGGGGTGGGCCGGCGCGGTTCAAGCGTTGGCCACCGCCGGATTCAGTCGTGGCGCGCCACGACCACCAGGGCCGGACGCAGCAGGCGGTCGTTGAGCAGGTAGCCCTTCTGGAACACCTGCACCACGCTGCCGGGCGCCGCGCCGGGCACGTCGGCCTGGCTGATGGCCTGGTGATGTTCGGGATTGAAGGCTTCGCCGACCGGATCCACCACGCTCAGGCCGTTGTCGTTGGCCACCTTGAGCAACTGCTTGTACGTCAGTTCCAGGCCATCGCGCAGCGGGCCGGCTTCCGGGCCAGCGGCCACCAGGCCGCCATCCAGGCTGTCGAAGACCGGCAGCAGTTCGCCCAGCAGGCGTTCGTTGGCGAATTTGCGCGCGGTCTCGATGTCGCGTTGCACGCGCTTGCGCTGGTTCTCCAGGTCGGCGCGCTCCATCAGGCTGCTCGCACGCAACTGGTCGAGCTCGTTGCGCAGCGTCTCCAGTTCGGCATGCAGGGGGCTGTCGGCAGCCGGCTGGTCGGGCGTCTGGCCCGGGTCGAGGTCGTGTTCGTTCTGGTTCATTTGAGGTCCCGTCGCGGCTGATCCGGCCGCGCAAAGCCCACTTATTGGGTCGGGCTGTCCGGATTCAAGGCGGCGCCCAACGCATCGGCGGCGGCCTGCACCACCGGGATGACCCGGTCATAGGCCATGCGGGTGGGGCCAATCACCCCCAGCACGCCCAGCACGTGGCCCCCGGCCATGTACGGCGCCGTGACCACCGAGACGCTGTCGTGGCGGGCCAGGCCGGTGTCTTCACCAATGAAGATGCGGACGCCGGGCGCGCGCAGGGTGCGCTCCAGCAACTGCAGGATTTCGCGCTTGCGGGCGAACGCCTCGAACAACTCGCGCAGGCGTTCCAGATCCGACAGGTCATGCACGCTCATCAGCCGCGTCTGCCCGGCCAGCACCACGTCGTCGCCGGGAGGGGCCAGCGCCTGTTCGGCCAGATCCACCGCCTGCGCCAGCAGCCCTTCCATCTCCGCGCGCGCCTGGCGCAGGTCGCGCAGCAGGGTGGCGCGAATCTCGGACACGGGCCGCCCGGCAAAGTGGGTATTGAGGAAGTTGGCGATCTTTTCCAGTTCGGAGCGGTCATAGACCCGGCGCGGCTCGATGACCCGGTTCTGCACGTCATTGTCGGCAAACACCAGGATCGCCATCACCCGCCGCCCATCCAGAGGCACGAAGTCGATATAGCGGAAGGCGAACTGCTCCCGTTTGGGCGCACTGACCACGCCGACGAAATGGGTCATCGCCGACAGCAGTTCCGAGGCATTGCCGAGCAGCGCCTGGGTGCCCGCGCCGGCGGGCAGCTCGTGGCGCAGCCGGCTGATCTCGGGTTCGCCCAGCGATTGCACCTGCACCAGGCTGTCGACAAACACCCGATAGCCCTGCGCGGTGGGAATGCGCCCGGCCGAAGTGTGCGGCGAACTCAGCAGGCCCACTTCTTCCAGCTCGGCCAGGATGTTCCGGATGGTCGCGGCGCTGACATCCAGCCCGGCGTACTTGGCCAGGGTCTGCGAACCCACCGGCTCACCGTCGTGGATGTAGCGCGAGATCAGCGTGCGCAGCAATTGACGGGCACGCGGGTCCAGCGGAGCGTCGGCGGAAGAGGACATCATCCTGCGCATAGATACCGGCTGGGCCGCGCCATCGCAAGGGTGGACCCGGCCATGGGTCTCGACGGCTGCGACCGGACGGCCACAGACTGCGCGCGCCATGAAGGGGTCATGGCCCCGCATACAATAGGCCCATGCTCAGACATCTCTCGATCAAGGATTTCGCCGTCGTCCGCGCCACCGAGCTGGAATTCGGCGAAGGCATGACCGTCATTTCCGGTGAAACCGGCGCCGGCAAGTCGTTGCTGGTGGATGCGCTGGGCTTCCTGTCCGGCCTGCGCGCCGACAGCGGCGTGGTCCGCCACGGCGCCGAGCGCGCCGAGCTGTCGGCCGAGTTTGCGCTGGCCGGCAATACCCCGGCGCAAACCTGGCTGGGTGAGAACGAGCTGGACGACGACGGCGCCTGCCAGTTGCGCCGGGTCATCCGCGCCGATGGCGGCTCGCGTGCCTGGATCAATGGCCGCAGCGTGACCCTGGGGCAACTGGGCGAACTGGCCGGCCGTCTGGTCGAGATTCACGGGCAGCACGAACATCAGGCGCTGATGGACAAGGCCAGCCAGCGCGAGCTGCTCGATGGTTACGCGCGCAATGGCAAGGAACGCGAGACGGTGGCCATGGCCGCAGCGCAGTGGTCGGCGCTGCTGGCCGAGCGCGAGCAGTTGTCGCGGCAAGGCGACGTCTCGGATCGCCTGAACTACCTGGCACACCAGTTGGCCGAGCTGGAGCGCGAAGATCTGGCGCCGACGGCAATCGAGCAACTCAACGCCGCCCACCGCCGCCACGCCAACGCGGCCGGCTTGATCCAGGCCTGCGACACCGCCCTGGCCCGCCTGGGCGATGACGAAGGCCAGGCGCTGGGCCGCCAACTGCAGCAGACCCGCGCCGAGCTGGCACGCATGCTGAGCCTGGAACCGCGCCTGGGCGAGGTCGATGGCCTGCTCGAGAGCGCCCATATCCAGCTGGATGAAGCGTTGGCGCTGCTCAGCCAGTTGCGCGAAGACCTGGACGCCGATCCCGAACAGTTCGAAGCGCTGGAGCACAAGCTGAGCCGCATCCACGATCTGTCACGCAAACACCGCACCAGCCCGGATGACCTGGCGCGCGTGCGCGCAGCGATGGGCGAGGAACTGGAAGGCCTGCGCGGTGCCGGCGAGCGGCTGCTGGTGCTCAATGGCTTGATTGACGACGCCCGCCAGCAGTGGAAGGACGCCGCCGCCCGCCTGAGCCGCAGCCGTCAACGCGCCGCCAAGGAGCTGGGCAAAGCCACCACCGCCCTGATTGCCGAACTGGGCATGGGCGGCGGTCGTTTCGAGATCAGCCTGGAACCGCACGAGGCGGATCGACCGGATGCCGGCGGCGCCGAGCGGGTGGAATTCCTGGTGGCGGCCAATGCCGGACAGCCGCCGCGTCCCCTGCGCAAGGTCGCCTCGGGTGGTGAGCTGTCGCGCGTTTCGCTGGCCATCGAAGTGGCGGCGCTGGGCGTGGACGCCGTACCAACCATGATCTTCGACGAAGTGGATTCCGGCATCGGCGGCGCGGTGGCCGACATTGTCGGCAAGAAACTGCGGGCACTCGGCAACCAGCGCCAGGTGCTGTGCGTGACCCACCTGCCCCAGGTCGCGGCCCAGGGCCACGCCCACTACCGCGTCAGCAAGGCGCCGGTGGACGGCATGACCCAGAGTGCGGTCGAACTGCTGTCGGCCAAGCAACGCCAGGAAGAACTGGCGCGCATGCTCGGCGGCGTGGAAGTGAGCAAGGAAGCGCACGCGGCGGCCAAGCGGCTGCTGGCCGACGTGATCTGACAACCCACTTGACCGCTTGCAACGGTTTATGGGCCCCTTCCCCCCGCTTGCGGGGAAAGGCTGGGATGGGGGCGCTTTTCGCTGTTGCTTCTAGCGCTTCTTGCGCACGTACAACACCAGCGAATGCTCTTCCAGGATGTAGCCGTGCTTGGCGGCGATTTCGCGCTGCAGCTTTTCGATCTCGAGGCTTTCGAACTCGATGATCTTGCCGGTGTCGACGTCGACCATGTGGTCGTGATGGCCGCCGCGATCGAGTTCGTAGACCGCCTGACCGCCTTCGAAGTTGTGTTTGAGCACCAGGCCGGCGGCTTCGAACTGGGTCAGCACCCGGTACACCGTGGCCAGGCCGATTTCATCGCCGTGGTCGAGCAACTGGCGATAGATGTCTTCCGCGCTGAAGTGGTGCTGGGTGTTGCGCTGCTCCAGCAGTTCCAGGATGCGCATGCGGGGGTGGGTGACCTTGAGGCCGACCTTGCGAAGATCTTGGGATTCCATGGCGTCTCCATTCACTACCGGTTTAGTGCCGGCTGCCTGGTCCTAGGTTGCGGCGGTCGCAGGGAGTGTATCATCGGCATGTTTTCCACCCCTAGACGTCTCATGCGCAAATTCCTGCTGATTGCCGCCCTTGCCTCCCTGACCGCCGGCTGCGGCATTCTGTACAAGCAACCCATCTACCAGGGCAACCTGCTGGACAAGGCGGCGGTGGACCAGCTGGCCGTGGGCCAGAGCAAGCAGCAGGTACAGGCGCTGATTGGCAGCCCCTCGATTGCCGATCCCTTCCATGCCCAGCGCTGGGACTATGCCGCCACCGAGCGGACCAATCGCCGCGGCACCACCGAGATCAAGAACCTCACCCTGCATTTCCAGGGCGACACACTGGCCAGTTGGGAGGGCGAGTACTTCCCCGAGAACGATTTGCAGCTTTCGAGCGACATGGGCCGTTTCGGCAACCTCGCCAAAGACAAGAAGAAGGGCGCCCGTCGCTGACGGCTACTTGCGCGCCCTTTTGCGGCGCGCTTCCTTGGGGTCCAGGGTCAACGGCCTCAACAGTTCCAGACGATCCCCATCGGCCAACGGACTGTCGGCCTGGCTGATCACACCGAATACCGCGTAACCACTGATTTCCGCGTCGGCCTCCCAGCCGGCCGCGCGCAGCGCATCGGCGACACAGGCGCCATCCGGCAGTTCCACCTGCACGGCTTCATGCCGATGCGGCCAGGCGCGGAGCAATTCGACGCGCATCTATCCGCCGCGATCAGCCACGCGGACAAAATCGTCCACCATGCGATCGGCCAGCGACTGGAAGCCCAGCGCCAACGCCGGCACCAGCAACTTGCTGGCGGGTTCGAAGCTCAAGGTCAGCGTGACCTTGCAGGCGCTCTCGTCCAGGGCGTGGAAATCCCACTGACCGTGCAGTTTCTTGAACGGACCATCGACCAGCTTCATGTCGATGCGGTGCGGCCGCTCCAAGGTGTTCTCGGTGGTGAACCAGGTCTTGAGTGAGCCCAGGCCCAGATCCAGCCGGGCGACCAGGCGGTTGTCGGCGTTTTCGATGATGTCCGCCCCACTGCACCAGTCAAAGCGGCGGGGATAGGCGGCGACGTCGTTGACCAGGTCGAACATCCGGCTGGCGGCGTGTTCGACCAGGGCGCTGCGGCGGATGGTCTGCATGTGGCTCGCTTGTGGTTCCGCCTTCGGCGACAATAAACGGATGGGAAAGAAACCGGACAAGAATAAAGCAACTGGCACCATCGCGTTGAACAAGCGCGCCCGCCACGAGTACCACCTGGAGGATCGCTTCGAGGCCGGCCTCGCCCTGCAGGGCTGGGAACTCAAGGCCATCCGCGCCGGCCGCGCCAACATCACCGAAAGCTACGCCATGATCCGCAACGGCGAGATTTTCCTGTTCGGTGCGCAGATCACCCCCCTCATCCAGGCTTCCAGTCACGTGGTGACGGATGATCGCCGCACCCGCAAGATGCTGCTGCATCGTCGCGAGATCGACACCCTCATCGGCAAGGTCGAGCGTGACGGTTACACCTTGATCATCACCTCCTTGTACTGGAAGGCCAACAAGATCAAAGCCGAACTTGCGCTGGCCAAGGGCAAGCAGAGCCACGACAAGCGTGCCACCAGCAAGGAGCGCGACTGGGAACGCGAGAAAGCCCGCGTGATGCGCGCGCACAATAAAAATGCGTGAAGCTGCTACGCACCTTCACCCCTAGATTTGCTGCGCAAACCTCGGGCCCCGCTATGTACCCCCGATCCCCCATTCGCGGCTTCGCCGCGAATCGCCCCCTTACCAAGAGGGCTGTAACTGGCGATGAAGATCGCTGAACAGGTCTGGGGCCCTTTGCTTGTGAATCCCCGCACCCGCCCCTACACTGCTTGGGTCAGGAAGTTTTGACGTCTCCCGGGGGTGCACTGGCTTCGACGGGGGTTGCGAAATTACCTGGTGCATGCCGAGGGGGCAGCTTTCCTCGTTAATCCAGCGGCAAAACTCTAGTTGCCAACGACGACAACTACGCTCTCGCCGCTTAAGGCGTAAGCCCCGAAACTACTTGTGTCCGTGTTCGTAGCGTAGGGTCATTATCACGGAATCGCCGGGAGTGGTTGCCTGTCAGCGCCCGGTCAACCTGAAACAGGCTGGTCCCAAGGTGCGCTTTGCTCGCCGTGCTGCCTGGGGACGAGATCCAACGGTGGGATAAGCATGTAGTACCGGGGATGGAGTGCCTTCGGACGGGGGTTCAATTCCCCCCACCTCCACCAAACACGAAAGCCGAGACCGCAAGGTCCCGGCTTTTTTGTTGGGCGCCCGCGCTGCGCCGCTGGACAATCGGGCTTGCGCGGCGCATTTTTTCCGCAGGCAACACAAGGTGGGTGGGGCGCCATGCGACTGGGCAAAGCGGTCCAGAACCTGCGGATGGCAGTCTCCTCCGGAAACAGTCAGGACGTGCTGGAGCTGGCTGCCCACGTCACGGGAATGCGTTGCGTCGTCGCCGCGCGGGTGACTGACCGCGTCTGGCTGGCGGTGGACGCCGTGGATCGCGCCGGCTATGGGGTGAGCGTGGGCGAAGTGCTGGATGCACGCCTGACCTTTTGCCACGAAGTTCGCGAGACCTGCGCGCCGGTGTTCTTTTCCGATGCCGAACGCGACCCGGACGTGCGCGACAACCCGCTGCCCGGGCAACTCGGCATGCGCAGCTATGTCGCGGTTCCGCTGTATACGCACGATGGCGAGCTGTTCGGCACGCTGTGCGCTTTCGACCCCGAACCGCGGCGGGTCACCCCGGCGGTGATCGACGCGATGCAGCGCCTGGCCAATCTCTACGGTTCGGCGCTGGACAGTTCCGGGGAACGGCTCACGGCCGATGCCGAGCTGGAGCAGAGGTCGTCTTCCCTGATGCAGTCGCAGGAGAAACTGGAGCACTCGCACCAGGACCTGGTCGAGGCGCAGCGCGTCGCCAAACAGCGCGAAGAGTTCATCGCCGTATTGGCGCACGACCTGCGAAACCCGCTGCAGTCGATTGGCATGGCGGCCTCGTTGCTGGAGATGGGCGAGTTGAACGGTCGCCAGGAAAAGCAGGTCGGGCATATCCAGCAAAGCGTGAAGCGCATGGCCGAACTGATCGAAGTGACCATGGACTTTGCGCGTGGTCGCCTGGCTGGCGGCGTGCCCCTGGACAACCGCGAAGCCGGACGCCTGGAAGAACTGTTGTGTGCGGCGGTCGAGGAAATCCGCCAGGCGCATCCGGAAACCACCGTGCAGGCGTCCATCAACATCGAAGCGCCGGTGGATTGTGATCCGCATCGGCTTGCGCAGCTGTTGAGCAACCTGCTGATCAACGCCATCGTGCATGGCCATCCGAGCACCGCCATCCAGGCCATCGCCAGCACGCGGGGAAACTGCCTCCGCCTCAGCGTGGCCAATCGCGGCACGATCACTGCCGGCAAGATCGAGCGCATCTTCGAGCCCTTCAATCGCCAGGACGAGGGACGGCTGGAGCCCGGTCTGGGCCTGGGTCTGTACATCGCCTCGCAGATCGCCATCGCGCATGGCGGCTCACTCAAGGTCATCTCCACCGAGGCGAACGGAACCATGTTCGAATTCCAGTTGCCCTTGGAAACGGCCGGCTGAGGATCCTGGTTTGCAGATGAGGTATGGTCCGCAGTTCACGCCTCAGTCCGGAGCATCCTGGTGACCGGCAAGACCTCCCGCAAGACCGCTGCCGCACCCCATGACGCATCCGCCGGCAAGACTGCGCCGAAGCTGCTTGCCGGTGGCAATCCGCAGATACCCAAGGGTTACGGGCAAGCGTCGATCGATGCGTACATCAACGCCATGCCGGACTGGAAGCGCGACGTCGGCCGTCGACTGGATGCACTGATAGACGCGGCCGTGCCCAACGTCCACAAGGCGGTGAAATGGAACTCGCCGATGTATGGCTTGCAGGACGACCACTGGTTCCTGAGCTTCCACTGCTTCGACAAGTACATCAAGCTGGCCTTCTTCCGTGGCACCTCGTTGAAGCCGCAACCGCCGGTCGCCTCGAAAACCGCCGAGACGCGCTACCTGCACATCAGTCAGGCCGAACCCCTGGACGAAGCCCGCTTCACCGACTGGGTGAAGCAGGCCAGCCGGCTGCCCGGCGAGAAGATGTAGATCACCCACCCTGCCCTGCAACGAGTACGCCATGAAGAAAACCAGCAACGGCAGCACGCCGGCCGCTTCCGCCGATGATGCATCGGCCGCGATTGACGCCCGCATCGACGAGTTGCGCGATTGGCGCGGCGACACGCTTTCGCGCGTGCGCCAGGTGATCCACGACGCGGTACCCGCGGTGGTGGAAGAGCTGAAGTGGCGCGGCACGCCGGTGTGGTCCAGCGACGGGATTATCTGTACGGGCGAAACCTACAAGGACAAGGTCAAGCTCACCTTCGCCCACGGCGCCGCGCTCAAGGATCCCGCCAAACTGTTCAACAGCAGCCTGGAAGGCAACACCCGCCGCGCCATCGACATCCAGCAGACCGACGCGATCAACGGCAAAGCACTGCAGGCGCTGCTCCGCGAAGCCGCTGCCTTCAATGCCGCGAAGAAGTCAGCCTCGCCGCGCGCGAAGAAGGCGAGCAAAACGATCAAGGCCTGACCCGGAACACCGCACTGATCCGCGGCCCCTGCGGCTTGCGGGTTTTGGGAATGCCATGCTCGTGGGTCATCTGCGAGGCATGGCTCATGCTCAACAGGCTGCCGGGCATCAGATCAATCGCAATGGCCCTGCCCTCGCCCTGCTTGGGCTTGATCAGCATCCTGCGCGGTGCGCCCAGAGAGATCAGCGTGATGGGATGGCCCTCGCGCAGGATATGCAGCTTGTCGCTGTGCATGGCGACGCTGTCATTGCCGTCACGATAAAGGTTCATGCCGACGCGCGAATACGGCGCCGGCGCGGTGGCCTGCACCCGCAGCAGCATGTCGCGCAGCGGTAGATCATCGGGGAAATCCTCGACGTCGTAGCTGGCCAGCAGGCGCGGCACATCGACGATGCGGTCGTACATCGGCCGCTGCAGGTGGGTCCAGGCGGCCCTGGCCTGCAGTTGCGCGAACCAGTGTTCGGCCACGGCGGCATCGACGAAGTCCGGCCAGTAGCGGATGCCGCCCTGGGCATCGTCGACCAGGCGCAGGGCGCTGGCGCCGAACAGGTCGTTGCTCATTGGAAATCCCGCGAACTGGTCTGCAGGGCGCCGAGCAGATCGCTCATGTCCTGCAACTGGTTGGCGATCAGATGCTGCACGCCGTCCACCTGTTCCCAGCGACCACGCACCGACAACAGGCGTGCGCCCAGCAAGGCCCTGCGCTGGCGCTGCGCCAGATCCGGCCAGACGATCACGTTGACCATGCCGTGCTCGTCTTCCAGGGTGACGAAGATGGTGCCGCTGGCGGTGCCCGGCCGCTGGCGCTGGGTGACGATGCCGGCCGCATGCACGCCGCGTCCGTGCGGCTGATCGCGCAGCTGGCGCGAGTCCAGCACGCGACGTGCGCTGAGCTGCTCGCGCAGCAGTGACAGCGGATGCGCACGCAGGCTCAGGCCCATGGCGCGGTAGTCGGACAGCACGTCTTCGCCCGAACGCGGGGCCGGCAGGCTTACCTGGATCTCGTCCGGGCTGCCGGGCAACAGGGGACGCTGGCGTTCGATGCCGGCTACGGCCCAGCGCGCATTGTGGCGATGGCCTGCCAACGCGGACAACGCACCGGCTTCGGCCAATACGCCGCGCGCCTTCTCATCGAGCCTCGCGCGCAGGCACAGGTCTTCCACGCTGGCGAAGCGGCGCTGCCGTCGCGCCTGCAGGATCGCCTGCGCGGCGGCTTCGGCCAAGCCATGCACCTGGCGCAGGCCCAGGCGGATCGCCGCCTGCGCATCCCTGCCCTCGCCGCGGCGGTCGCCGCCTTCCAGCGTGTTGTCCCAGTCGCTGATCGTCACGTCCACCGGAAATACCTCCACTGGCACGCGTGCGGCGCGGCCACGGCGTGCGTCCTGCACGATCTGGCTAGCCGAATAGAATCCCATCGGCTGCGCGTTCAACAGTGCGCAGGCGAATGCCGCCGGCTCGTGCCGCTTCAACCAGCAGCTGATGTAGACCAGCTTGGCGAACGAGGCCGCGTGGCTCTGCGGAAAACCGTAGGAACCAAAGCCCTTGATCTGCTCGAAGATCTGATCGATGAATTCCGAGGCATAGCCCTTTTCCTCCATCAACCCGCGGATGCGCGCGCGATGCGGCTCCATGTCGCCGCCGTGCCGCCAGGCTGCCATCGAACGGCGCAGGTTGTCGGCTTCGTGCGGCAGGTAGCCGGCGTGTATCACCAGCTCCATCACCTGCTCCTGGAACAGCGGCACGCCCAGGGTGGGCTTGAGGATTTCCTCGATCCCCGGCGAGGGATAGGTTGGCTGTTCCTTGCCCATGCGCCGGCGCAGATAGGGATGGACCATGCCGCCCTGGATCGGACCGGGGCGGACGATCGCCACTTCCACCACCAGATCGTAGAAGGTTTTGGGCTTGAGCCGCGGCAGCATGCTCATCTGCGCGCGCGATTCGATCTGGAACACGCCCACGGTGTCGGCGGCCTGGATCATCGCGAAGGTTTCCGGCTCATCCTTGGGCAGGCGGGCGATGTCGAGCGCATAGCCACGATGGCGTTCGATCAACTGCACCGCCTTGCGGATGCAGGTGAGCATGCCCAGGGCCAGGCAATCGACCTTGAGCAGTTTCATGGTTTCCAGATCATCCTTGTCCCACTGGATGATGGTGCGATCGTCCATGGCGGCGTTTTCCACCGGCACCAGCGTGGACAGCGGCGCGTCGCTGATCACGAAGCCGCCCACGTGCTGCGACAGGTGGCGCGGATGGTTGTTCAACTGCCGGGCGATGGCCAGTACGCGCGCGATCAGCGGGTTGTCCGGCTCGAAGCCGGCCTCGCGCAGGCGCTGCTCCATCGGCGTTTCGCCATTGCCCCAGCCATGGCATTCGGCCAGCAGCGCGATCTGATCCGGCGGCAGCCCGAACACCTTGGCCACGTCGCGCACGGCGCTCTTGCCGCGATAGCGGATCACCGTGGCCGCCAGCGCCGCGCGTTCGCGTCCGTATTTTCCGTAGACGTACTGCAGCACTTCCTCGCGACGTTCGTGCTCGAAGTCCACGTCGATGTCCGGTGGCTCGTTGCGTTCCTCGGACAGGAAGCGCGCCATCAGCAGGCGGCTCTCGCCCGGGTTGACCGCGGTGATGCCCAGCGCGAAACAGACCGCCGAATTGGCCGCCGAACCGCGCCCCTGGCAGAGGATCTCGCGCGAACGGGCGTAGCGGACGATGTCTTCCACGGTCAGGAAGAAGGCTTCGTAGTTCAGTCGCGCGATCAGATCCAGTTCGTCATCGATCTGTTTGACGATGGCCGGTGGCACGCCTTCGGGCCAGCGCTGGCGCATGCCGGCTTCGGTCAGTTCACGCAGGTAGCTGGCGGGAGTGTGGCCGGCGGGCACCAGTTCGGCGGGATACCGGTAGCGGACGTCGTCCAGATGGAACGTGCAGCGCCGCGCCAGTTGCACGCTGGCTTGCAGCAGCGCGTGCGGATAGATGTTGCCGAGGGCGCGTCGCGTGCGCAGATGACGCTCGCCATTGCGGAACAGATGAGCGCCGCCTTCGGCCAGGGTGCAGCCATGGCGAATCGCGGTGAGCGTGTCCTGCAGGATGCGATGCCGGCGCAGATCCATGTGCACGTCGCCGCTGGCGAGGGCGGTGAGGCCCAGTTCCTGCGCCAGTTGTTGCAGTTGGTGCAGGCGGGCCTGGTCGTCCTGTTCGCGGTGCAGTTCGATGGCCAGGAAGGCGCGGTCATTGAAGATCTGTTTGAGCCAGTGCGCTTCATCGGGATCGGGTTGCTTGGCCGGAAGCCATAGCGCGTACAGGCCGTTGGTCGGCGGTTTGCCCTCACCCCAACCCTCTCCCGCAAGCGGGAGAGGGAGTACAGATTTGTTCTCTCCCGCAAGCGGGAGAGGGAGTACAGATTTGTTCTTTCCCGCAAGCGGGAGAGGGAGTACAGACGCGTTCTCTCCCGCTTGCCCGCGCTTTTCCCCCTCTCCCGCTTGCGGGAGAGGGTTGGGGTGAGGGCCGGCTTCAACCAGCCATCTCTCCACATCACCTCGCGTCAACTTGTAATGCCCCTTGGGCGCCGCACGCCGGGCACGCGTAATCAGTTCGCACAGCCGGCTGTAGCCGTGCAGGTTTTCCACCAGCAGGACCAGGCGCAGGCCATCGTGCAGGCGGAACTCGCTGCCGACGATCAGCTTCAGGCCGCTGGCGCGCGAGGCCTCCAGGGCGCGGACGATGCCGGCCAGCGAACATTCGTCGGTGATCGCCAGCGCTTCATAGCCGCAATCGCGGGCGCGCGCGAACAGCGCTTCTGCGCTGGACGCGCCGCGCAGGAAGGAGAAGTCGGACAGGCAATGCAGCTCGGCGTAGGCCGGAAACGGATCGACGGCATGCGCATCGTCGTCATTGGCCGCCAATATACCCATCCGCTGCGCCACTTCCCAGGCGCGCGGCGCACGCACGCCGGGCGTGTCGGCGCCCAGTTGATCGACGCGATCATCCCAGCTCATGCAAACCAGCCATGCAGCATCCAGCCGCCCTGCTCGCCCGGTGGCGCGAACGCCCAGGCGTGCTGGCCCTGCGAGGTTTCCAGCACGTAGTAATCGCGGCGCGCATCCTCGCCATCCCACCAGCCGCTTTCCAGGCGCTCGGGACCGGAGAGGATGCGTACACGCGTATCGCGCAGCGGCACCGGATGCGGCAACAACCAGGCCGGGCGCGGTGGACGCGCGGGAGCGTCCTGCATCGGCGGTGCATCGCCCTGCAGACGTCGCCAGGCGCGTTCCGGGCGTGGGTCCGTGGCCGGCGTCACCTGGTACACCGCCTTGTCACCCAGACGCGCGCGCAGGCGTTCGCGTAATTGCGGCCAGGGCATGCCCTGCTGCGGACGCTGATCGAACAGATCGCGGCTGGCCGGCACGAACGGCGGCAGTTCGCGCGCCAGCAGGCGCAGCGCCACCACCGGCTTGGCAATGGACACGCGCTCCAGGCGGTTGCGGGTCAACTCGAACAACAGCGCCGGTTCGCGCTCGGCCGCCAGCAGGCCCACGTCCACGTCGGTATGTCCGCCTTCGTGTTCCAGCCGCAAGACGAAACGCTGCACGCCGCCGTCGCGGATCGACAGATAGGTGCACAGATCGCCGATCAGGCGACGCAGCGGAAACAGCAGCGCCAGGTGGCTTTCCACTTCATGGCCCAGTTCCACCCGCGCATCGAAGTAGTCCGGCGGCGCGTAGTAACTGAGGTGATCCTCGCGATCGCCATACAAGGCATCCAGGTGATCGAGCAGCTCCCCGCCAAAACGGCGGCGCAGCGCATCGCGCGGCAAGCCACGCAGGCCACGCAGATCGCGCACGCCCATCCGGTGCAGGCGTTCGCCGGCATCGCCCGGCAACACGGCGCGACGAATCGGCACCTTGTCGAGCAGGTCGCGCATGGCCGGTACCTGCTGGGTGGCCAGGCCATCACGCAGGCCGGCGAACACGCGTGCCGCGCGCGGCGTGGGCGCCATCGCGATGCGATGGCTGAATCCCAGCGCGGTCAGTTCCTCGCGCAGGCGCTGTTCAATCCGTGGCCAGGGACCGAGCAATTGGAAACTGGCGCGCACTTCCACCAGCAGACAACCACTCCATTGCGCACTCACCAGCGAACTGTGGCGGTATGCCCAGGCGGCGAGGAAACGCTGCCAGTGCGCTTCGGCCTGCGGTTCGTATTCGACCATCGCCAGGTCCGGCTGCAAGGCATGCGCGGCGGTCAGGCGCATGCCGGCACGCAGACCGGCCTGCGCGGCCTGGCCATTGACTGCGTGCAGGTTGCGCAGCTGCGCCGGCCCGCTGATCAGGGCCAGCGGAATCTCCGGATCAGGCAAACGGCGGAGGACGGCATCCAGCGCCAGCTGTGGCAACCATAGACAAGCCCAGAGCATGGCCGCGCCTCAATGCCGGGTCCAGGCAAACGCCTGCGCGGGCGGATGGCCGCCGCGGCATTTGCGTACGTGCCAGGCGCCGTGTGTGGAAGCATGGGAGCTGTATTCCAGGCGCAGCGACGCCGCCGAGGGATTGGCCGCGTGCTTGCGATCCCGCAGCGCGAAGCCCAGGCATTGGCCGCTGTCGGCGGCCACCTGCAGGCGTCGCAGTGCCGGCCCATCGGCCTGCACCGGCCAGCCGATCACCGCTGCGCAGGCGCCGCTGCGCAGGCATTGCTCGAACGCCCACAGCGCTTCGCGTGGACTGGCCTCGATGATCGCCAGGTGCTCCAGCGCCATGCCCGCTGCCTGCCAGGCGGGCGCATAGGGAATGTATGGCGGGGCGATGACCGCGATGGTGCCGCCGGCCTGGCTCAGGCGCGCCAGCGTGGGCATCAGCAAGGCCAGCTCGCCCACGCCATCGGCCGGCAGCAACAACTCGGTCAGCGCACGTTTCGGCCAGCCGCCTTGCGGCAGCAGCGCATCCAGGGCGGCATGGCCGGTGCTTTCGCAGTCGGCCGGCGCTATCGCGCCGCGTCCGGCGTGCCACAGGGTCTGTGCGGCCAGCAGGCTGTCCAGGGCAACGACGCTGCTCATCAGTCCTGCCTGATCAAACCGCAGTACAAGCCTTCGATGGCGAAATCCTCGCTCGGATCGGGATCGATCGGCAGGTAGCCGGCGCTGCGCGGCAGCAGCCGCAGTTGGTTGGCGGTGCGATACAGGCGCTTGATGGTGATGCCTTCATCGCCCAACCGCGCCACCACGATCTGGCCGTGGCGCGCCTCGGGGGTGACATGCACGCCCACCAGATCGCCATCGAGGATGCCGTCGTCGCGCATGGAGTCGCCTTCCACCCGCAGCAGGTAATCCGGGCGCAGGCGGAACAACTGGCTGTCCACCCACAGGGTGCGCTCGATCTCGCCGTCACTGAGCACGGGCTGGCCGGCGGCCACCCGCCCCACCACCGGCAGGTTGAGCGCATCGCCGGCCTCGCCCATCGCCGGGGCCAGCAGGCGCACGCCGCGCGGGCGGCTGGGATCGCGGCTCACGTAGCCCTTTTTCTCCAGCGCCTCCATGTGCTTGAAGACGGCGCTGACATGGGCGATGCCCACGGCCGCGCCAATCTCCTGCAGGGTGGGCGCGCTGCCGGTCTCGGCAAGGCGTTGGCGCACCACCGCCAGGATGGCGGCTTGGCGGGATGTCAGGCTCAGGCTCATAGGTAAATCTTTTCACCGAAACAGGTGAAAGCCAATAGTGAAAACATGAATTGGGTTGGGGGGCGCTTGGTGGGTCGCCTGAAGAGCTCGCCTTGCTTGTGAGCTTGAGGAGCTCGCCTTGCGTGTGAGCGGGAGCAAACCCCCAGCACTGCTTTTGCTTTCAAGCTCAACCGCTCGACTGCTCAGCCGCCCGCGACGACCTTGGCCGGATTCCCCACCACCGTCGCCCCGGCCGGCACATCACGCGTCACCACCGAACCGGCGCCGATGATCGCGTCATCGCCCACCGTGACACCCGGCAGCAGGATCGCCCCACCGCCAATCCAGACATTGCGGCCAATCCGGATCGGCTTGCCGAACTCCGCGCCGCTGCGGCGCGTTTCCGGATCACGCGGATGATCGGCGGTGTAGATCTGCACCAGCGGCCCAATCTGCGTGCCGGCGCCGATATGCACTTCGACCACGTCCAGAATGACGCAGCCGTAGTTGAGGAACACGCCCTCGCCCAGGTGCAGGTTGTAGCCGTAGTCGCAATGGAACGGCGGACGGATCACCACGTTCCCGCCCACCGACCCGCAACGCTCGCGCAACAGCGCATGACGGGTTTCACCCGACTCTCCCAGCGCCGCGTTGTAACGCACCAGCCAGGCGGCGGTGGCGGCCTGATCGGCCTGGATTTCCGCATCGCTGGCGAAATACAGCTCGCCGGCCAGCATCTTTTCCTTCTCGGTGCGCGCCATCGCCGTTCTCCTGCCGGATCAGTTCTTGTCGCGTGCGCGGGCAAACGCCGCCGCCAGCGCGTTGTCGGCCGGCGCCGCGGCAGGACGCATGCCACCGCCGCCCGCACCACGCCCGCCGTTGTCGCGCCCACCCCGACCGGCATTGCCGCCGCCACGCGGGCCCGCGCCATCGCGTGGACCGCGCTGCTCGCGATGGCCACGCTCATCGCGCGACTCGGCTGCCGGCGGCGGCGTATCGTCCAGACGACGGGTCAGCGCGATGCGCTTGCGCGCGATGTCCACTTCCAGCACCCGCACCTTGACGATATCGCCAGCCTTGACCACTTCGCGCGGATCCTTGACGTAGCGATCCGACAAGGCGGAGATATGGATCAGGCCATCCTGGTGCACGCCGATGTCGACGAACGCACCGAAGGCCGCGACATTGCTGATCACGCCTTCCAGAATCATGCCCGGCTTGAGGTCCTTGATCGCCTCCACGCCTTCGGCAAAGCGCGCCGCCTTGAATTCCGGGCGCGGGTCGCGGCCGGGCTTTTCCAGTTCCTTGAGGATGTCGCGCACGGTCGGCACGCCGAAGGTGTCGTCGGTGTAGTCCTCCGCGCGCACGCCGCGCAGGAAGCCGGTATCGCCGATCACCTGCTTCACCTCACGGCCGCAGCGCTGCAGGATGCGCTCGACCACCGGATAGGCTTCCGGGTGTACCGAGGACGCATCCAGCGGCTGGTCGCCATCGGCAATGCGCAGGAAGCCGGCGCACTGTTCGAACGTCTTCTCGCCCAGGCGCGGCACCTTGAGCAGCTCGCGGCGGTTGCGGAACGCGCCGTTGGCGTCGCGGAACACCACGATGTTCTCGGCCACGCTGGCGCTCAGTCCCGAGACGCGCGTCAGCAGCGAAGCCGAAGCCGTGTTGACATCCACACCCACCGCGTTCACGCAGTCCTCCACCCGCGCATCCAGCGCCCGCGCCAGGCGGAACTGGTCCACGTCGTGCTGGTACTGGCCCACGCCGATGGCCTTGGGCTCGATCTTGACCAGTTCGGCCAGCGGATCCTGCAGGCGGCGCGCGATGGACACCGCGCCGCGCAGGGACACATCCAGGCCGGGGAATTCCTTGGCCGCGAACTCCGACGCCGAATACACCGACGCCCCCGCCTCGCTGACCACGATCTTCTGCATCTTCTGCTCTGGCGCCAGTTTGATCAGATCACCGGCCAGCTTGTCGGTCTCGCGCGAGGCGGTGCCGTTGCCGATGGCGATCAGCTCCACCTGATGCTTGGCGCACAAGGCGCGCAACACGTGCAGCGACTGGTCCCATTGGCGCTTGGGTTCGTGCGGATAAATTGTCGCCGTATCCACCAGCTTGCCGGTGCGATCCACCACCGCCACCTTCACGCCCGTGCGCAGGCCCGGGTCCAGGCCCAGCACCGCCTTGGGGCCGGCGGGTGCGGCCAGCATCAAATCCTTCAGGTTGTCGCCAAACACCGCGATGGCCTCGGCTTCGGCCTTCTCGCGCGCCTGGTTGAACAGATCCAACAGCAGATGCATATGCAGTTTTGCGCGCCAGGTCAGGCGGCAGGCATCGAGCAGCCATTTGTCGGCGGCGCGGCCCTGCGCGGCGACGCCGGCATGCTTGGCCACGCGGCCTTCGGCCAGCACATGGCCCGCTTCGGCCTCGCTGCCCGGGTCCAGATCCAGGAACAGCACTTCCTCGCGGCGTGCACGGAACAACGCCAGCAGGCGATGCGAGGGAATCTTCGCCAGCGATTCAGCATGATCGAAATAGTCGCGGTACTTGGCGCCGGCCTCTTCCTTGCCTTCGGCCACGCGTGCGCGAATCACGCCCACCTCGCCCATCCAGCCGCGCAGTTCACCGACCAGCGCAGCGTCTTCGCCCCAGCGCTCCATCAGGATGGCGCGCGCGCCTTCCAGTGCCGCCTTGACATCGGCCACGCCCTTTTCCGCATCGACATAGCCCGCGGCCACGAGCTCGGGACTCTGGCTGGGATCGCCCAGCAGGCTGTCGGCCAGCGGCTCCAACCCGGCTTCGCGCGCAATCTGCGCGCGTGTGCGGCGCTTGGGCTTGTACGGCAGGTACAGATCTTCCAGCCGCGCCTTGCTGTCGGCCGCTTCGATGTCGGCCTTCAGTTCGTCGCTCAGCTTGCCCTGCTCGGCGATGCTGGCCAGCACCGCGGCGCGACGGTCTTCCAGTTCGCGCAGATAGGTCAGGCGCACTTCCAGGTTGCGCAGCTGGGTATCGTCCAGGCCGCCGGTGACTTCCTTGCGGTAGCGCGCGATGAACGGCACGGTCGCGCCTTCATCGAGCAATGCGATGGCCGCCTGCGCCTGCGCGGTCTGGGCGCCGATTTCGGCGGCGATGGTCTGGGCGATATGCAGGGCCAGCGGGGAATTCTTCTGTTGCATTGAGTCCGTATCTGAAAGTGCAGCGTTCGGGACCTCGATTGTGGCAACCCTGGCGCTTCGGGGAAACGGGTTGACATCACGGGAAATACGCAACCCGGTTCGGCCTACACTATGGCGTCCCCATACGCCGAGCCATGCCGTGCGCGAGCTGTACCCTGAAATCGAGCCCTATCGCGTCGAGCGCCTGGCGGTCGACGATCTGCATACCCTGCATCTGGAGCAATGCGGCAACCCGCACGGTCTGCCGGTGCTGTTCCTGCACGGCGGGCCCGGCGCAGGCCTGTCCAGCTATCACCGTCGATTCTTCGATCCGGCGCGCTATCGCATCGTCCTGTTCGACCAGCGTGGCGCCGGCCGTTCCACTCCACCGGCGGAACTGCGCGACAACACCACCTGGCATCTGGTGGACGATATCGAGCGCATCCGCACGCATCTGGGCATCGAGCGCTGGGTGGTATTCGGGGGCTCGTGGGGTTCAACGCTTTCATTGGCGTATGCGCAGACGCATCCGCAGCGCGTGCTGGGACTGGTGCTGCGCGGCATCTTCCTGGGCCGGCCGGAAGAATTGCGCTGGTTCAATGAAATCGACGGCGGCGCGCGCTTCATCTTCCCCGAACGCTGGGAACGCTATCTCGCCTACATCCCGGAAGAAGAGCGCGATCATCTGGTGGAAGCCTATTGGCGCCGCCTGGATCACGACGATCCGCAGGTCAGGCTGGAAGCCGCGCAAGCCTGGAGCGATTACGAGGGAGGCAGCACCACGCTGATCCATGATCCGGTGGATCCGGGCCATTTCGAGGATCCGCAGGTGGCCTTGAGCGTGGCGCGTGCCGAAGCGCACTACTTCCGCCACCAGGTGTTCCTGCAACCGGATCAGTTGCTGCGCGACATCGATCGCATCCGCGCTATTCCGGCCACGATCGTGCATGGGCGCTATGACATCGTCTGCCCGGTCAAGAGCGCGCATGACCTGGCGCGCGCCTGGCCCGAGGCGCGCCTGCGCATCGTGCTGGCGGGTCACAGCGCCGCCGATCCGGCGATCGTCGATCAGCTGGTGCAGGCAACCGATGATCTGGCGAACCGGTTTGGCGCTGGTCGCTGATGCGCCGTCACTTCAAGACCCTGGCCGATGGCGCGTTGATTGAATTCGATCGCGGCCAGTTCGATGACTGGTGCGTCTACCTGACGCCACCCGGCGCAGCCCGCATGGCGCCGCGCGATGTGGACTACTTCGCCGAACTGCAGACACTGGCGCAGCGGCACGGGGCATTCCGGCTGTACGAGGACTTCGTCGGCGTGTACGCGCGCACCCAGGCGCAGGCCAGCCCGGGCGTGTTGGCCTGGATCAGTGGTGTGTCCGCCGCTTACGGTGACGATGCGCTGGCGGTGGATCGTCTGCTGACCATCCTCTACGCCGGCATGGTGGCCGAAGAGAACAAGCTCAACGGCCCCTTGGGCAAACGCATCAAGCGCCTGGGTGTGTACCAGAGCCTGGTGGAAGGCATGCCGGCCGCCGAAGCGGCGCAGTACAGCCGCAACGTCGATGCCAAGCGGCTGGACAAGGAGTGCCGGGCGCGCGGCTTCTGAACGCGCACGTCGCCGGTAGGCTCAGAATTCCCGCAGGGCCCAACTGCTGAGGGTGGCAAAGTACTCGCGCAGCCAGGCGTTGTAGCGGATGAAGCGCGGCGTGGGCGCGGCCGCCCCATGGATGCCGGCGTAGCCGGCCTTGCGCGCGATGCGCAAAGCGCGCAGCAGGTGGAAATCGCTGGTGACCAGGATCATCGGTGCGCCGCTGGCGATGCCGTGGGCAGCGAGGATAGGTTTGCTGAAGGCCAGGTTCTCATCGGTACTGGCGCTGCGTTCCTCGCGCAGCAGGCGTTCGGCGGGGATGCCGCGTTCGATCAGGTAATCGGCCATGAGGCTGGCTTCGCTGCAGTCGACGCCCAGGCCGACGCCGCCGGTCACCAACACACGCGCCTGTGGAAAGCGCGCGGCCTGGCGCAGGCCTTCGTCCAGCCGTGACTCCATGGTCGTGGAAGGCTGGCAGTTGGGCGAGCCCGAGCCGAGGATGAGGATCGCCTGGATCGGCGCGTTGTCCGCCACCGGTTCGGAGGCCACACGGGTCAGGGTCCAGAAGAACGCGGCCAACGAAAGCAGCCACAGGATGATCCCCAGCCAGGCGCCGCGCCAGAGCCATTCACGCCAGCGCCCTGTCGTGCGCCAGTTCATGACGGCCGGCCAGCGCCAGGCCAAGCCCAAAGAAAAAACGCCGAGCATGGCCGGTGCCAGCGAGCCCACATGGATCACGCCGCGTGTGAACAGGTACAGCGCATTGAGCACAAGCAAGGTTCCGGCCAGGGCCAGGGCGATACGCCGTACGGGCGCCTGCACGCGTTCCAGAATCACCGACACCCTCATTGCCTGTGGAGTCGAGGCAGACTACACGAGCTCATGGACCTTGGCGCAACCGCGTTTTCCATCGACGTCGAAGCCGCATGAGCAAACGGCCGCAAGAGGCGGCCCTTTGCCCGCATACCGGGGGCATCAGTACTGGCGCAGCGGTTGCAGACGAATCTCCACACGGTGATAGAGCGCGGGCCCCACGGTTGGCTGTCCTGCGTAGTTGCGTGATTGAATCAGCTCGTGCTGTTGGCCATCCGCATGCGCTGATGCAAGCGCTTCCATTGCGGATGTCGATCAGGTTCGCCCAACTGGTACGCCCACAGCGTGTCAGCCTGTTGCCAGATCGGAAGGATATCGCTGCGAAGCGCGCCTGCATTCCATGCGGCTTCGCAGAACTCGCAGGCCTGGCCGTGTTCCCCAGCGAAGAAGTGGACCCAAGCCGCCAGCCGCAACGCGCTGGCATCGGTCGGAGTCAAGCTCAGCAGGCGCGTGGCCAGTAGACGCATGGGGGCCACGCGGGACTGATCGCGGCGGTGCGACTGCAGGGCCACCAGCGCGGTCAAGGCGCAGCTCAGGGCACGCGCTTCGTTCTCGGACGCATGCGAAGCGGCCGCACCCAGCGCAGCGGCTTCCGCGTAGTGCGCCTCGGCGGCTGCACCCTCTGCCAGCCGCGCGCGTGCCAGATGAATTTCCGCCGATTCCATCTGCACCAGCGCCTGCGGCAGCTGGTCTGCGCTGATGCGCTCCAGCAGTTGCTCGGCCTGGCGCAGTGCCGCGTCCTGGCCGGACCTGCTCAGCTCGCGACGTGCGCGCAGGCGCAGATAGTACGCGTGTGCGAAGTTCAACTCCCCGCTATTTTCAGGCGCCATCGTCTGGATGCGCGAGAACAGTGCTTCTGTCTCGTCCAGTTTGGCCGGCGCGGCCGCACCTTGCAGGCTGTCGGCCCAGTCCCCCAGCACACTGATCCACGACAGCAGTGGGGCGATGCTGCTGGCACTGTCAAGCTGTGCCTGGATGGCAGGCTGGAGCTGCTGAAGCCGGATGATGCGCGCGGCGCCTTTGATGCGCTGCAGATGCGCACGCTCGCCATCGATGAGGCGTGTGAGCCAGACGTCTCGCTGGGAGTCGTCCAGTACCGGCAGTTGGCTTTGCACCAGTGCGGAAGCGCGCTCGTGCAACGTTTGCGCAGTACGCGAGTCGACGATATCGGCGCGCGCCCACAGCGTATTGGCCTGCAACCAGCCCTGCTGCAGAATCTCGCGTGCCGGCATGCTGTCAATCAGATGCTGCACGCGATCCAGCCACGAGGCCCGTTCCAGGTGTGGCGAAACCATGGCCCGTTCGTACAGCGCACCGGCCAGTTCCAGATCGAGCGAATGGTCGGTTTGCCCGCTGATGCGGGCATCCTGCAGCGCCCGCACGGCCTGGTCGAGACTGTTCTCCCGCTCCTGTCCGTTGAGCTGCTGGGCGCACAGCAGGTTGCAGCGGCCGATCATGCGCGAGAGCAGGTGGATGCGCTGCGGCTCGATCCTCAGCGCTTGTTGGAAGGCGTGAGCTGCTTCGCGCGCATTCTCCAACTCGTCTTCTCGGTTGCTGGCCATCCGCCACCGGGCCCAGCCGCAAACCGTCCATGCTTCAGCCGTAACGTCCGGGCGGGAAAGGACCGGTTGCAACACCGCAATCGCGTCGCGGGGCCTGTCCATGTTCAGCAGGCGCTTGGCGTCGGCCAGCGTCAGTGCGATTGGCTCGCCTGACGCAGACTGGCTTAGTGCCTCGACAAACGTACTGTCGTGGTTCGGTGCGCCCCGCCCTTCGCTCCCGATTTCCGCCATATCCACCACAAGGGTGGTCGCGGGCTCGGCAAACGAATTCCCAGACTCGGGTACGAATGCCCCTTCTCCCGCTTCGACCAGCGATCGCGCAGCCTCTTCCACCGAATGCTTCGGTACGGAACCCGCATCCGATGGATGCACCGCGCTGTCGGCCGGTGGTTCGACGCTGTAGCTTGTCAGCATCTCCGCGTCAGCCACCACTATGGGCTGCGGCGCCTTGGGTTCCGCCTTTGGATTGATAGGCAATCCCTTCATGCGATAGGTCAGCGACGATACGGAACCGCCTACCGACATCCACCCTAGCGACGATTCGGACTCCGAACTGATGATGGGAGCAGACTGGCCCGTAGCGCGCGTCGTGTCGTGGTGCACGGTGATCCCGGCGTTGAGCCATGCCGGTGACTCAAGCGCAGGATCCGGGATGCGGACAGCCAGCTGCGGCAGCGGCTTTTGGCCAGCGCTCAGCAGTCCAGGCTGGAAGCCAGGCAAGTCACCCGGCTTACGCACATGGTTCCAGCTGATTACCCCTCGCCGGGACCACGCCAGTTCCGCGGCACGGCGAGCCTTGCGGCGTCGACGCAATCGGGCAACGGCGATGATCATGCACGCCACTGCAATGACTGCGCCGACGACCCACGTCGTCCATTGCCCGGCGGTGTCACTGGTCCACTCTCGCACTGCGGTGCCGGCGGTGCCGGGCGCTACCAGCGCCCATGCGGGCATCGCCACCGCATAGATCCGGCCTTTCGGAGTTTCGTACGTCAATGCTTTACGGTCGCGCCGCGCAGCAGTCGCGCTGCCTCTGGCGTCAATCATTGCCGCATCGGTCGCCGTCGCCCTCGGGCGACGCATCATTTCTTTACACGAGGTCGCACGAATGCGACCCGCCACATTTACCAGTAACGCAGCCAACGGAGCCACGCGCAAGCAACCGCGGCCGCGCCTTGTCGTGCCTGGCGATGGTGAGCCTGAAGAGAGTGTCGACACCAGGTTCCTGCCCTGTGCTGGGGAGCCTCCGGCATTGCCCACACGAAATTGCATGGCGGTGGTAGTACGAGGCTCGAAAAGATGAGTCAAGTTACTTGTGGTCGAGTCGCCAAAGAATCAGACTTTTCCGAGTATCCACTCCCAAAGGGAGCACGGTCTGGCGGAATGTTCCCGTCTTGCGGAAACGCAGCAAGACTCAAGCTGGCGGAACGAACGATGGCGCCGCTCGGCTCGAATGATCATACGCCTGGATGTTCGTCAACTTCGACTATTTCGAATCGTCACTGAAACGGTGCGTGGGATGTGATGCAAAAGCGCTCGCCCCAGGTTTTGCTGCAGGTCGACATGCCCAGCGATGGCTCCGGTGTGACGCTCAATAAAGCCGATGTGACGCTACGGCTTGCTTGGCATCCAACATGCAGAAGGCCCGTCCGGAGACGGGCCATTTACTTGCCGCATTCGCGCTATTCGCTTCCCCCGGAACGGCGGACATCCCAGGACTCCACCATTCTGGAGTGACTCATGCATCCCGCTCGTGGCGGGATGATGAGTAATGCTTCCTACCGTCTTAGCGCGCGATGACTTCGATCCGCACGCGACGGTTTGGCTTGAGGCATTTGATAAGTGCATTGCGCTGGATGTCGTCGCATTGAACCACGGGATCACTCTCGCCTCGCCCTCCGCTGGTGATCGCTTCGGCCGGTATGCCACGCGACACAAGGTAGTTTTTGACGGCCTCGGCACGCTCCTGAGACAGACGCATGTTGTAGTCATCACTGCCCAGACGGTCGGTGTAGCCGATGACGCGCAACATTTCGACCTGCTCGGCTTCGTCAAGCACCTTAACAACTTGGGCATCGATCGCAGCAGGCGCATCCTGACTCAGCTCCGCGCTGTCGAAATCGAACAAGAAGTCACTCGAAAGCTCAACGGCTGCAGCCGTGTGAGGTTCCTGCTTCGGCGGCGCCGCCTCAATGCCGCCTACGATATCGGCACATAGCTGTGGGTTCCAGAACGTCTGTTCCGACAGCATGTTGTTGTTGAACAGTATCTTGTATTGGCACGTCACAATCTCCCCGTTTGGCATGGGCAGTTTGAAAACGTAATCCCACTCGTGAACGCCGACCATGCCTTCGCGATACATCGGATGGCCGATGAGACGATAGACCTCCAGCTTTGCAGTACCCGGCGCAATCTTGCGCAGCGCGGCCAAGTCCGGCGTCATGGTGGATTTGATGATCGGATTTGCCTTTTCGACAGGCAGCCATACTGGTTGTTCGGTCTGGCCATCACGCACCTGGCTGATGGTAGTGGAGCCACACCCGGCCAGCATGGCCGTTATGGACAATGTCAGGACCGCCCCTAACAGGCGTTTGATGGTCATCGAATTGCTCTAAGTAAGCCGGCCACCGCTGAGTCGGCGCCGGTGTATTGAAGAAAGGAAGGCGGCGATGCCCGAAGGCACCGCCGCTCCATACCGCTGACTACGGTCAGAAGACGTAGCCGACGCCAACACGGACTACTGCGTCATCGCCCTTGGCTGCGGACACGCCGGCGTTGAAGTTCACCCGGCCGTTTTCACTCCAGCGCGACACACCGATACCCAATGCGACCTCACCTCGGTAGGTCGCGACACCCGCGTTGACCGCGGTGTGACCCGGCAAGTACGGCGTGACATTGATCAGCGCCGAGGCGGCTGCAATACCACGATTGGCTTGACGGTTCACGTGATCGATATCGCTGCTCAGGTTTTGCCACACGTCGTCAATCTGCGAGTCGGTGTAGTCGTTGGCCGCCTTCAACGTTGCCGCATCACCCGCCTGCATCATGCGCATGTTGACTGCATCGGTCGGAGCCGTGGCATCAGCGACGTTGGTGATGACTCGCTCATGACCCTGCGAACCCACAGACACCGAATTGGCACGATCGGCCACCGAACCGTTGCCCAGCGCCACCGAGTTGGTACCCGATGCTACCGCGCTATCGCCGAACGCCGAGGCCTGGTCACCGCTGGCGTTGGTGTTGTAACCCACCGCCACGCCCGGGCTGGTACCGGCATCGGCATTGGCCGGGTTCGGCGAACCATTGGCTGCGATGAACGGAGCCCGGCCACCACCATTGTTCTCGATGTTGGTAACTCGATTGTCGATGTTGGTGATCTGGCCCTGCAGCGAGTCACGCAGATCTGCAATCTGGGCACCGTTGACTGCCTCCTTACTATCCTTCGCGATTCGGCCCGGCGCCACGTTGGTCAGCAGCGTGCCGGTGGCACCAGCGAAGTTGACCTCCGTCTTGTTGCTGCCAGGCTTGTAGACCACGGCTTCCAACGCGTTGCCCTTGTCGTCGGTCAGACCCGAAACCTTGAACTTGGAGTCCACGGCCTTGAGCTGGCTGACGTTGACGGCATCGGTGTCGGATGCACCGGCCGCCAGGTTGGTGATGCGGCGCTCCTTGCCGGCCGAACCCACGGAGACCTCGCCGACCGCGGTCGCACCCGCCACCGTGCTCGGATTCGCATCCTTCGCCACATACGCGGCCTTGGTCAGATCCGCCGTGGTGGTGGAGTCCGCACCCAGGGCGACGGAGTTGGCAGCCGTGGCCTTGGCATTGGCACCCATGGCCACGGCATTGCTGCCGGTAGCCACGGCATCGTCGGTGTCATCCGCCTTGCCATTGGCCTTGAAGTAGCGGATGCCCTTGCCCTTGTAAGCCGGGTTGGGAATCTGCGGTCCGCTCGGGTTGTTCGGGTCCGGAATGGTCGGCTGCTGGTCGGCCGGATTACCGGTCAGGGCGTACATCTGCGCGCCGTTGATGGCATCGGTGCTGTTGGCCGTCACCGCGCCCTGATGGACGTTGCTGAGGGTGGTGCCACCGGTCTTGCCGCCGTCCGTGGACTTCGTACCGGCCAGGGTGACCTTGCCCTTGCTGCTACCCGCGTCATACGTCACGACATCGAGTATCGAGCCGTTGGGATCGGTGATGCCGGCGACCTTGAACTTGGAGTCCACGGACTTCAGCTGGCTGACGTTGACGGCATCGGTGTCGGATGCACCGGCCGCCAGGTTGGTGATGCGGCGCTCCTTGCCGGCCGAACCCAGCGACACCTCGCCGACCGCGGTTGCACCCGCCACCGTGCTCGGGTTCGCATCCTTCGCCACATACGCGGCCTTGGTCAGATCCGCCGTGGTGGTGGAGTCCGCACCCAGGGCGACCGAGTTGGCAGCCGTAGCCTTGGCGTTGGCGCCCATGGCCACGGCACCGGTGCCGGTAGCCACGGCATCGTCGGTGTCATCCGCCTTGCCATTGGCCTTGAAGTAGCGGATGCCACTGCCCTTGTACGCCGGGTTGGGAATCTGCGGTCCGCTCGGGTTGTTCGGGTCCGGAATGGTCGGCCGCTGGTCGGCCGGATTACCGGTCAGGGCGTACATCTGCGAACCGTTGATGGCATCGGTGCTGTTGGCCGTCACCGCGCCCTGGTGGACGTTGCTGAGGGTGGTGCCACCGGTCTTGCCACCGTCCGTGGACTTCGTACCGGCCAGGGTGACCTTGCCCTTGCTGCTACCGGCGTCATACGTCACGACATCGAGTATCGAGCCGTTGGGATCGGTGATGCCGGCGTCCTTGAACTTGGAGTCCACGGACTTGAGCTGGCTGACGTTGACCGCATCGGTGTCAGCCGAACCGGCCGCCAGGTTGGTGATGCGGCGCTCATTGTTGGCCGAACCCACCGAGACTTCGCCCTTGGAGGTCGCACCGGCCAACGCGAAGCTGGCGTACGGGTTGTAAGCCGCCGTGGTGTTGATGGCCGTGGTGGTGGAACCCGCACCCAAGGCGACCGAATTGGCCGCCGTGGCCTTGGCGTTGGCGCCCATGGCCACGGCACCGGTGCCGGTAGCCGATGCATCGTCCGTGTCATCCGCCTTGCCATTGGCCTTGAAGTAGCGGATGCCCTTGCCCTTGTAACCCGGATTGTTCGGGTCTTGCTGAGCCGGGTTGCCCGTCAACGCGTACACCTGCGAACCATTGATAGCATCGGTGCTACCTGCTGCTATGTTGCCTTGATGCAGGCCCGTCATGGTGGTGCCACCCGTCTTGCCGCCATCCGATGAACCTGCGCCCTGCAAGGTAACGATGGACTTGTCTGCGCCATCGTAGCGAACGGCGCCCGTGTCAATGCCACCGCCACCGCCACCGCCACTACTGGCGATCTTGGCGTCCACGGCCTGCAGCTGACTCAGATTGACCGCATCAGTGCCCACACGGCCAGCGGCCACGTTGGTGACGCGGCGTTCCTTGCCCGCCGAACCAACCGACACTTCACCGATGGCCTTGGGAGCCTGCAGTGCGTAGGTGCTGCCGGTAGGCAGCCAGCCCGCCGTCGCCAGGTTCGCCGCCGTTTCGGTGGTTGTAGCCCCCGCACCCAAGGCGACCGAGTTGGCAGTCGTGGCCTTGGCGTTGGCGCCCATGGCCACGGCGTTGCTGCCGGTAGCCACGGCATCGTCGGTGTCATCGGCCTTGCCATCAGCCTTGAAGTAGCGGATGCCCTTGCCCTTGTACGCCGGGTTGGGAATCTGCGGACCACTCGGGTTGGACGGGTCGGGGATGGTCGGCTGCTGGTCGGCCGGATTACCGGTCAGGGCGTACATCTGCGCGCCGTTGATGGCATCGGTGCTGTTGGCCGTCACTGCGCCCTGGTGGACGTTGCTGAGGGTGGTGCCACCGGTCTTGCCGCCGTCCGTGGACGCCGTTCCGGCCAGGGTGACCTTGCTCTTTTCCGCCGCGTCGTAGTGCACCGCCAAGGCATCAGTGCCCGTGCCACTGCCCACCTTGGACTCAAGCGACTTCAGCTGGCTGACGTTGACCGCATCGGTGTCAGCCGAACCGGCCGCCAGGTTGGTGATGCGGCGCTCATTGTTGGCCGAACCCACCGAGACTTCGCCCTTGGAGGTCGCACCGGCCAACGCAAAGCTGGCGTTCGGGTTGTAAGCCGCCGTGGTGTTGATGGCCGTGGTGGTGGAACCCGCACCCAAGGCGACCGAATTGGCCGCCGTAGCCTTGGCGTTGGCGCCCATGGCCACGGCACCGGTGCCGGTAGCCACGGCATCGTCGGTGTCATCCGCCTTGCCATTGGCCTTGAAGTAGCGGATGCCCTTGCCCTTGTAAGCCGGGTTGGGAATCTGCGGTCCGCTCGGGTTGTTCGGGTCCGGAATGGTCGGCTGCTGGTCGGCCGGATTACCGGTCAGGGCGTACATCTGCGCGCCGTTGATGGCATCGGTGCTGTTGGCCGTCACCGCGCCCTGATGGACGTTGCTGAGGGTGGTGCCACCGGTCTTGCCGCCGTCCGTGGACGGCGTACCAGCCAGGGTGACCTTGCTCTTTTCCGCCGCGTCGTAGTGCACCGCCAAGGCATCAGTGCCGGAGCCGCCACCGCTGGCGACCTTGGCCTCCACTGCTTTCAGCTGGCTGAGGTTGACTGCATCGGTGTCTTCCGCCGCCGCTGCAACATTGGTGACGCGGCGTTCCTTGCCGGCCGCACCGACCGACACTTGGCCATACGGGGTGAGCCCCTTCACGACGCCTGTAGCCGTACCCGTTGGGACATAGGCCGTCGTGGCCATGTTACCCGAAGTGATGGAGTCCGAGCCCAGCGCAACCGAGTTGGCCTTGCTGGCCGTTGCATTGGTGCCAATGGCCACCGCACTTTCACCGATCTCCGCTATCGCCAGGGAACCGATGGCCACACCGTTCTTGGCGCCATCCACCGTGGCATCGAAGCCAATGACCGTTGCATTGTCTGAGTTGGCGGTGGCGGTGGCGGAGTAGCCCACGGTCGTGATGTTTACCGACGTGCCGCCTGAACCGTAGCCAATGGCAGTGGAATTACCCAGCCCCAAAGTGGCGCCAGTACCCACCGCCACTGAGTTGTCGCCGATCGCGCTGGCACCCGGCCCCACAGCCAGGGTGTCAGTGCCACTTCCCGCGTTGGTGACCAGGCCGGCGGTGACGTTGCTGCTGACTTTGAGATAGTCCGTAGCCGCGCCGGCTGCTGCCTGGGGCGTCACCGCCAGCAATCGGCGGCTTCCAGCATTTTTGGCATCGGCAATGGCCTTATCCATCTGGGCCTTGTTAACCGCATCGGTGCCGTCAACGCCAGCGGCCACATTGGTGATACGGCGCTGGAAAAGGTTCTTGCGTCCCACCGACACCGTGTCGGCTGCATCGGCACGCGACCCGGCGCCCAGGGCAACGGCGTTGGTCACACTGGTCGAGGTGACGCCCGCGTCGAAACCGATGGCTGTACTGTTCGCCGCGTCGACCACCGCATTTGAACCGATGGCCGTAGCATTGAGTGCCCGAGCAGCGGTATTGCCGCCGAGAGCCATTGATTCACTTGCCGTGGCCTGTGCCTCGTTGCTGACGGAGACCACCTTGAAGTACTTGCTGGAGGCCGGGGTCGTGATGTTCTCGACCTTGCTGTTAAGCGCCTTCAACTGGCTGACGTTGACGGCATCGGTGTCGGATGCACCGGCCGCCAGGTTGGTGATGCGACGCTCATTGTTGGCCGAACCCACCGAGACTTCGCCCTTGGAGGTAGCACCCACCAGGGTGAAGCTGGCATTGGGGTTGAAAGCCGCCGTGGTGCTGACGGCCGTGGTGGTGGAACCCGCACCCAAGGCGACCGAATTGGCCGCCGTAGCCTTGGCGTTGGCGCCCATGGCCACGGCACCGGTGCCGGTAGCCACGGCATCGTCGGTGTCATCCGCCTTGCCATTGGCCTTGAAGTAGCGGATGCCACTGCCCTTGTACGCCGGGTTGGGAATCTGCGGTCCGCTCGGGTTGTTCGGGTCCGGAATGGTCGGCTGCTGGTCGGCCGGATTACCGGTCAGGGCGTACATCTGCGCGCCGTTGATGGCATCGGTGCTGTTGGCCGTCACCGCGCCCTGGTGGACGTTGCTGAGGGTGGTGCCACCGGTCTTGCCGCCGTCCGTGGACGGCGTACCAGCCAGGGTGACCTTGCTCTTTTCCGCCGCGTCGTAGTGCACCGCCAAGGCATCAGTGCCCGTGCCACTGCCCACCTTGGACTCGAGCGACTTCAGCTGGCTGACGTTGACCGCATCTGTGTCGGCCGAACCGGCCGCCAGGTTGGTGATGCGACGCTCATTGTTGGCCGAACCCACGGAGACTTCGCCCTTGGCCGTCGCGCCGCCAAGTGTGGAGCTGGCATTTGGCTTGTAAGCCGCCGCCGTGAGGTTAGCCGTCGTGGTGCTGGCCGTACCCAAAGCGACTGAGTTGACGGCAGTGGCTTGGGCGGCATTACCGATTGCGACAGAGTAATCGGCCTGGGCCAAGGCGCTGCTACCAAACGCCGAACTGCTCACACCCGACGCCTTGACGCTGTCACCGATGGCGGTGCTATCGGTATTTGTCGCCTGCGCGTTCCTGCCGATGGCCGCGGCCCGATCCTTGGTGGCCTGGGCAGCCTGGCCGATCGCGATGGACTGGGTGGCCGTGGCGCGCGAACTGGCGCCCAAAGCGGTACTGGAACTGCCGGTGGCTTGCGCGTCAAAACCAAGCGCCGAAGTGTTGGCGGACGTGGCCTGCGCGTTATAGCCCACCGCCGAGCCTTGGAGACCGCTGGCCTTGGCATTGCCACCTGCAGCCACGGTGCTGATGCCCGCCGCCTGGCTCGCGCGACCCAGGGCCAGCGCATCGGCCGTAGTGGCCTTAGCGTTGTAGCCCACAGCCGTCGCACCGGCTGCAGAGGCATGCGCGTCGTCCGCGGTCAGACCAGTGTCGTTGGTGCGGGCATACTTCACGCCAGCGCCATTGTTGCTGATGTAGGTATCGCTGGTGTCGCCGGCCACGTTGTACAACTGGCCACCATTGATGGCGTCCTTGCTGCTGGCGGCCACCGTGCCATCTGCCACGTTGATCAGCTTGCGCTCACCGGCCGTGCCCTTGAAGTCCACGGCCGTGCCATTGGTGTCCTTGCCCACCGTGATATTGGCGCCCGACGCGGCCTGCTGCACCAGGCCAATTTTGCCTTCCGTGATGTTGGTGGTGAGGTTGGTGACGTTCTGGTTGGTGGTGAACAGTTGGTTACCATTGACAGCGTCCTTACTGCCTGCAGCCAGCGTGCCATCTGCCACATCGGTGATCTTGTTGGGCGATACGCCGCCGTGCGCGGCGCTGAACGCGCCCTTGCCCGAGTCCCACTTGAGACTGTCGTTTGAAAGGTTGTTGAGCTGATTCATGTTGGCCG
>NZ_FUZV01000001.1:2075000-2315840 GCF_900167565.1 Pseudoxanthomonas indica | reverse complement strand
AGCGCCAGGTCGCGCTGGGTCAGCATGGGCTTGGTCGGAGTGACCTTTATCTTGCCCGGTGGGGAGAGACGGTGATACTCGAGGGCGGCCTGCTTGAAATCGTCAGAGGACATGAACGGGTCACGTGAGGACAGACTGGGGATTCTAGCGACTCAGGTTCAACATGGCCCGCCGCAGTCCAACAGGGGGAAGCAGGCAGGCTGTGGCGCCGGTCCCGATTCGATCATCCGGGTGGTGGAAAATAATTTTCACCACTCGCATTTCGTGATACACAAGGCGTCCGCGGGATCCGGGGAGACCGCAGGCGGACGCGTCCAGGGAGAATGGCGGTCGTGGACAAAAATTTGTTTCAGGATCCGCAGGCGCAGCTGCAGGGCAAGGGCCTGGGTCGGTTCGAGAGTTCGCGCTCGGCGGCTGACGTCGCGGCTGCGGGCTGGTCGATCCTGGCCGAAGACGTCAGCCTGCCGGTAGCGGTGCTGGCGCTGCCCGCGTTGCAGCACAACCTGGCGTGGATGCGCGAGTTCGCCGCTGCCTATGGTTGCCTGCTGGCGCCGCATGGCAAGACCACGATGAGCCCGGCGCTGTTCCAGGCCCAGCGCGAGGCCGGCGCCTGGGGCATAACCCTGGCCACCGCGCCGCAGGTGGAGGCCGCGTTCGAACACGGTCAGCGCCGCATCCTGATGGCCAACCAGCTGGTGGGTCGCCGCAACCTGGACCTGATCGCGGATCTGCAGGCGCGTGACGAGGACTTCTGGTTCGCCTGCCTGGTGGATTCGGCCAGCAATGTGGACGCGCTGGGACGCCAGTTCGCCGCGCGCGGCCAGCGCGTCCGGGTGTTGCTGGAAGTGGGCGTGAGCGGCGGACGCACCGGAGTGCGCGATGTCGCGCAGGCGGACGCCGTACTCGAAGCAATCGCGCGTTGGCCGCAATCGGTGGCGCTGGTCGGGGTGGAAACCTACGAAGGCGTGCTGAAGGACGAAGACGGCATCCGTCAGCTGCTGCGCCAGACCGTGGCGCAGTGGCGCGCGATTGCCGCCGACGGCGGGTTTGCCGAAACGCCGGCGCTGCTGTCGGGCGCGGGCTCGGCCTGGTTCGACGTGGTGGCCGAGGAATTCGCCGCCTGCGCACGCGAGGACGGCGCCTGCGTGGTCCTGCGCCCGGGCTGTTACCTCACCCATGACATCGGCGCCTATCAGGCAGCGTCCGTGCGGATGCAGGCCGGCAATCCGGTGGCGCACCGCATGGCCACGCAGCTGCGCCCGGCGCTCAAACTCTGGGCGTACGTGCAGTCGCGACCGGAGCCGGAGCGGGTGATCGTCGGCCTGGGCAAACGCGATGCGGCCTTCGACGCCGGCTTTCCGCAGCCGGACTTGCATCATCGCCCTGGCGATGCGGCACCGGCAGCGGCAGCGGTTCATTGGCAGGTCACCGCGATGATGGATCAACACGCCTTCCTGCAGGTGCGGGCCGAGGATGATCTGCAAGTGGGCGATCTGATCAGCTTCGATATCGCACATCCCTGCCTGACCTTCGACAAATGGCGCCATCTGCTGCTGGTGGATGCACACCAGCACGTGATCGGCGCGGTCACCACCCACTTCTGAGCAGCGCACACGCATGAGCCCTGGCAACCTGTTGCTGATCTACGCGGCGCTGTCGATCCTGGCGCTGGTCGTGCTGATCGCGCGCTACCGCCTCAATCCCTTCATCAGCCTGACCCTGGTCTCGCTGGGACTGGCGCTGCTGGCCGGCATGCCTGCACCGGAAATCGTCGCCGCCTACGAACACGGCGTGGGCCGCACCCTGGGCCATATCGCGCTGATCGTGGCCTTGGGCACCATGCTCGGCAAGATGCTGGCCGAATCCGGCGGCGCGGAGCGGATTGCGCGCACCTTGATCGCGCGCTTCGGCACCCGCCATGTGCACTGGGCGATGATGCTGATCGCGTTCTGCATCGGCCTGCCGATCTTCTTTGAAGTCGGCTTCGTGCTGCTGATTCCAATCGTGTTGAACGTGGCGCGCCGCACCGGCGTGCCGCTGTTGCTGGTGGGCTTGCCGATGGTGGCCGGCCTGTCGGTGGTGCACGGGCTGGTGCCGCCGCATCCGGCGGCGATGCTGGCGGTGCACGAGTACGGCGCCGATGTCGGACGCACGGTGTTTTTCGCCTTGCTGGTCGGCCTGCCCACGGCGGCGCTGGCCGGGCCGATCTATGCGCGCTGGGTGACCCCGCGCATCAGCCTGCCCGCGCACAATCCGATGGAAGCGGCGCTGCTCAACCAGGGCCAGACCCGGTTGCCGGATGATCAGTTGCCCGGCTTCGGCATCACCCTGGCGACGCTGCTGTTGCCGGTGGGCCTGATGCTGCTGGGCGGCTGGGCCAATGTGCTCGCCGAACCTGGCAGCACGCTCAACCACGCGCTGCATTTCCTCGGCAATTCAGTGGTGGCGCTGCTGCTGGCGGTGCTGCTGAGCTTTGTCACCCTGGGCCTGATGCGCGGCTTCACCCGCGAGCAGATCCTGAAATTCTCGCAGGAGTGCCTGGCGCCGACGGCAGCGATTACCTTGCTGGTGGGCGCCGGCGGTGGCCTCAACGGCATCCTGGTCAAGACCGGCGTGGCGCAGGAAATCACCCGTGTCTCGCACGAACTGCAGCTCTCGCCGTTGCTGATGGCCTGGTCAGTGGCGGCGTTGCTGCGCATCGCCACCGGCTCGGCCACCGTGGCCATGAGCACGGCCGCCGGCATCGTCGCGCCGGTCGCGCTGGCCCAGCACTATCCGCACCCGGAGTTGCTGGTGCTCGCCACCGGCGCCGGCGCGCTGATCCTCTCGCACGTCAATGACGGCGGGTTCTGGCTGGTGAAGGAATATTTCAACATGAGCGTGGCCCAGACCTTCAAGACCTGGACGGTGCTGGAAACGATCATTTCCCTGACGGCGCTGCTGCTGGTATCGGGCCTGGCCGCCTTGCTCTAGTGCGTGACCCCACGGCCAGGAGGCCGCCATGTACGACATCGTCTACCACCTCAAGCAGCGCCTGCACGAACTGAGTCCGGTCGAGCGGCGTATCGCCGACGCCATCCTGGACGATGTCGACGGCGCCGCGCAGTCCGGCATTTCCGAACTGGCGGACAAGGCCCACGTCAGCGTCGCCGCGATTTCGCGCTTCGCCAAGACGCTGGACTGCGACAACGTGCGCGAACTGCGCGCCAGGCTGGCCGAAGCCAGCGCGGTCGGCAAGCGCTTCCTCGACGATCACGCCGCGCCGCCGAGCTCCGCGCTGTTCGCGCAGATCTGCGCCGACGTGGAAAGCTGCCTGCGCCGCAACATCGGTGGCCTGCAGGAACAGGTGGTGCAGTCGCTGGCCGAGGCGCTGGCTGGCGCGCGCATGATCTACGTGTTCGGCATGGGCGGTTGCTCGACCGTGTTCGGGCTGGAATTGCAGAACCGCCTGGTCCGCCTGGGCCGGCCCATCGCCGCCTACAGCGATGCGATCTCGCTGAAGGTGGTGGCGGCCACACTGACCCCGCAGGACGTGGTGGTGGCGCTGTCGGTGAGCGGCATCACCCCGGAGATCCTGTCGGCCGTCGATATCGCGCGGGGTTACGGCGCCCGGGTGGGCGCGATCACGCGCGTGGACACGCCGCTGGCCGAACGCGCGGACTGGCTGCTGCCAATCGTGATCGACGAGACCGACTTCGTCTTCAAGCCTTCAGCCTCGCGCTATGCGGTGATGCTGGCGGTGGACGTACTGGCCACCACGCTGGCCCTGCACCTGGCCGACGACAGCCGCGAACGCCTGCGCCGGATCAAGCTCGCGCTGGACAGCTACCGCGGCGGTGAAAACCGTTTGCCGCTGGGCGACTGATGCATTACGACCTGCTGATCCGCAATGCGCTGCTCATGGATGGCAGCGGGCAGCCCGGCGTGCACGGCGACCTGGCCGTGCGCGACGGACGCATCGCCGCGCTGGGCCCTATCGATGGCAGTGCGGATGTGGAAGTTGACGCGCTGGGACGCGTGCTCGCGCCAGGCTTCATCGACGTGCATACGCATGATGATCTGGAAGTGATCCGGCAGCCGCAGATGCCCAGCAAGATTTCGCAGGGCGTGACCACGATCGTGGTCGGCAATTGTGGCATCAGCGCCAGTCCGGTCGCCGCTGCGGGCGCCGTGCCGGATCCGATGAATCTGCTGGGCGAGCCGCACGAATTCCGCTATCCGCGTTTCGCCGACTATCGCGCTGCGGTGGAAGCCGTCGCCCCGGCCGTCAACGTGGCCGCGCTGGTGGGACATACCTCCCTGCGCCAGGACCAGATGGACCGGCTCGATCGCGCCGCCAGTGATGCCGAAGTGGCGGCGATGCGCGCCGCCCTGCGCGAGAGCCTGGCCGAGGGGGCGATTGGCCTGAGCACCGGCCTGGCCTATGCCTCGGCATTTTCCGCACCCGCAGCGGAAGTGCTGGCGCTGGCGGTGGAGTTGCCGACGCAGCGCCTGTACGCCAGTCATTTGCGCGATGAGTTCGATCGGATCGTGCCGGCGCTGGACGAAGCCCTGGCGGTCAGCCAGCTGCGCGGGGCGCCCTTGCGCGTTTCGCATCTGAAGTGCGCCGGCATCGACAACTGGGGCCGCAGCCGCGAAGTGCTGGCTTGGCTGGATCAGGCCGCGCACGGGCACGACGTGGCCTGCGACTGCTATCCCTACGCCGCCAGTGCTTCCACGCTGGACCAGAAGCAGGTCACCGATGCCTACGACATCCTGATCACCTGGTCCGAAGCGGAGCCGGCACAGGGCGGGCGGTTGCTGGCCGACATCGCCGCCGACTGGCAGGTGGATCTGCACGAAGCCGCACGCCGCCTGCAACCGGCCGGCGCGGTCTACCACTGCATGGACGAAGCCGATGTGCGACGCATCCTGGCCCATCCGCTGACCATGATCGGCTCGGATGGTCTGCCGCGCGATCCGCGTCCGCATCCACGCCTGTGGGGCACGTTCCCGCGCGTGCTCGGGCACTACGCGCGCGATGAAGCGCTGTTCCCGCTGCACACCGCGGTGCACAAGATGACCGGCCTGCCGGCGCAGCGCTTCGATCTGGATCAGCGCGGCAAGCTGCAGCTGGGCTGGCATGCCGACCTGGTGCTGTTCGATCCGGCGCGCATCCGCGACACCGCCGACTATCACGATCCCATCCGCGCGGCCGAAGGCATCGAGGCGGTATGGGTCAATGGCGCGCTGGCCTACGATGGCCGCCAGGTCATCGCGCGCGCGGGACGATTCCTGCGTCCGCCGCCTGCCGCCACGAACGAAGGAGCAAGCTCATGAGCGACATCAAGCGTTACGGCGCCGAGGGCGGCGTCGGCCAGGGCAGGCAGCACATGCCGTTTTCGCGCGCCGTGCAGGCCGATGGCTGGTTGCACGTGTCGGGCCAGGTGCCCATGCGCGACGGCGAACTGGTCGGCGGCACGGTCACCGAACAGGCGCACGTGGCAATCGGCAACCTGCTGGCGATCCTGGCCGAGGCCGGCTACGGCCCGGAGCATGTGGTCCGTTGCGGCGTGTGGCTGGATGACGCGCGCGACTTTGCCGCTTTCAACCAGGTCTTCCGCCATTACTTCGGCGAGCATCCGCCGGCGCGCGCCTGCGTGGAAAACCGGATGGTGGTGGACTGCAAGGTCGAAGTGGACTGCGTGGCCTACAAGCGTGGCTCGGTGAGCTGATCCATCCGGATCCGGTTGGCGAACAGCGAGAACGCCAGCGTGCCGGCCAGGCCGTTGGCGCGGCTGACCCACGGTGGCAGCCAGCGAGGCGGCGCGAGCACGCCACTATCGAACAGCGCGTCGAACATCGCCACGTCCTGCAGGGTCATCTTGCCGGCAAACAGTCGCCGGCAGCGTTGCAGACGATCCTGCTGCAGGGTGTGGCGGAAAAAGGTGTGCACCGAGATCAAGCCGCGCAGGTACACGGTGTCCTTGGTGAAGGCCGAGCCGCCATTGACGGGCACGCCGCGGAATACGCGCTGGGCCGAGGAAAAACTCTCCGCCGCGCTCTGTCCGGCCGCCTGAAAATAGCCGAACACCTGCAGGAAATCGGCGCCATCCAACGCCATCGATACCGCTTCGATGCGCAGGCTGATGCGCTTCATCCGTTCGATGTCGATGCTGCCGGTGATCTGCTCCGCGAAGGTGGCCAGCCCCTCCTGGGTGGCGGTCACCCGCGGCGAGGACAGCGCCAGGCTGGGGAACAGCGGCTGCTCACGGCCATTGAGTGCGGTCAATGAATGCACCAGCGCCTCATGGTGGAACAGCTGGCGGCGGTCGTAGTCGCTGAAGGCCGCGCCGTGGCGCAGGCGGATGCGGGTGGCGCCGGCGGCGGCCTTGGCGATCAAATCGGGATCCAGATCGACCGTGATCACCCGACCGTCGAAGAAGTCGTCGAGATCGGACTGCAGTTGCAGGCGCAGCGCGGTGGCCGAGACCGGCACCTGCTCCTCCGGCGCCAGCAGTTCGCGGTCCAGGTCATTGGCGATGGCGATGAAATGGCGCGCCGCATCGCAGGTGGTCGGTCCGTTGCCGGGCAGCGGTTCGTCGGGCGTGCCGAACAGGGTGATGGAATGCGCGGTCACCGCCGGCGTTCCCAGGGCTTCCAGCAACTGCGCCGCCACCGCCCAGCTCTGCGCCGACTCCTGCAGGTAGCAGCCGAGCGGATGACCGGGATCGGCCTCGGCGGATATCGCCTCCAGTTCGCGGCGCTCGTTGGAGAAGTCGAGCACCGGGTATTCGATGACCGGCAGCTGCGGATTGCCGCGCGCCAGGCCTTCCAGGAAGGACGCCTGCACCGCGGCCGGCCAGCTGACCAGGTTGAGCAGCTTGATGCCGCGAACGGCCTTGACCAGGCGCGCATCGAGGGCGGCGTGGTGGGTGATCTCCGGCGCGGTCTGCATGGTGGTGATGCTCCTGCCTGATCAGGTCAATTCAATGTCGGCCGTACTTGTCGTCCAGCCGCTTGTTCAGGGCCTTGCCCTGCACTTTGGCGTCGGCTTTCTGCGCCAGGCGGGTGGCGAGGCGGTCGGCGGCGCTGGCCACTTCGCTGCGCAGCTTGAGGTAGTTGAAGAAGCGCTCTTCGTCCAGCTCACCACTCTCGATTGCCGCGCGCACGGCGCAACCGGGCTCGCGCTGATGCGAACAGTCGCGGAACTTGCACTGTTCGGCCAGCGCTTCGATATCGGCAAATCCGCCTTCGACCAGATCTTCCTCGCCGGTGGGCTTGAGTTCGCGCATGCCGGGGGTGTCGATCAGGCAGGCGCCGGAGGGCAACGGCAGCAGCGCGCGGAAGGTGGTGGTGTGGCGACCGCGCGAATCATTGGCGCGCACTTCGTTGGTCTTCATCCGCTCGGCGCCGAGCAGGGTGTTGGTCAGGGTCGACTTGCCCGCACCCGAGGAGCCGACCAGCACCACCGTGTGACCGGGCTGCAACCACGGCAGCAGCACCGCGACGCTGTCGGCATCCTTGGCGTTGACCGCGAACACGGGCACGCCCTGGCTGGTGATGTCGACCAGCAGGTCGATGGCGTCCTGGGCGATATCGGTGCGATCGGCCTTGGTCAGCACCACCACCGGCTGTGCACCGCCATTGCCGACCAGCAGCAGATAGCGCTCCAGCCGGCGCGGGTTGAAATCGGCGTCCAGGCCGGAGACCACGAACACGCTGTCCACGTTGGCCGCGATCACCTGCTGCTGGTAGTGCTCGCCAGCGGCGCCGCGCTTGATGCCGGTGTGGCGTGGCAGCAGGGCCACGATGCGATTGCCTTCCAGCAACACCCAGTCACCCACCGCCGGTCGGTCCGATCCGGCCGCCCTGTCCTTGCGGTAGCCGGGCGGGCGCTGCCACTCGGGCAGGGACTCGGCACGCAGGGCGTCGTCGGGACCGCGGGCCACCACGTAGCCGGATCGATGCTGCTCGATCACGCGGGCCGGACGGGCCTGCGGGTGGGCTGCCATCCGCTCCGCCCAGGCAGGATCTTCCGTCTCTCCGGCCCAGGGCCAACCGATGGTGCGCAGGTCGGCGGGGGCGGAGTCGGGGGAAGGTTGTGAATTGGGCATGGGCGGATTCTAGACGCCTCCTAAACCCAGCGGCGCTGGAAGCGGGAATTTTCCGTTAAAGTGCCTGTCCCACTCACTATTCAGCCACTGCGATGTCCTCCCTGCCTCCGTCCGCCAAGCTCGCCACCCGCGAGCGCCTGTCAGAAGTCCGTTACGAGATTCGTGGCGAGCTGGCTCGGCGAGCTCGTGAGCTGGAGGCCCAGGGACGCAAGCTGATCAAGTTGAACATCGGCAATCCCGGCGCCTTCGGTTTCCGTGCACCGGCGCATCTGCAGAAGGCGATCATCGGCGACATCGATCACACCGATCCCTACACCCACCAGCAGGGCCTGCCGGCGGCGCGTGAAGCGGTGGCCGCGGCCTATGCCGCGCGTGGCACGCCGCATGCGCATCCGGACCGGGTGTTCATCGGCAATGGCGTCAGCGAGCTGATCGATCTGTCGCTGCGCGCCCTGCTCAATCCGGGCGATGAAGTGCTGGTGCCCTCGCCCGACTATCCGCTGTGGTCGGCCGCGACGATCCTCAACGACGGCCGCCCGGTGTATTACCGCTGCGATCCGGACAACGACTTCCTGCCCGATCCGAACGAGATCGAGCAATTGGTGTCCTCGCGCACCCGCGCGATCGTGCTGATCAATCCCAACAACCCGACCGGCGCCACCTATCCGCGCGAGTTGCTGGAGCGGATCGTCGCGATCGCGGCCAAGCACCACCTGCTGCTGATGGTCGACGAAATCTACGACCAGGTGCTGTACGACGATGCCAAGTTCGAGCCGGTCGCGCCGTTGGCCGGCGATCATCCCTGCATCACCTTCAGCGGTCTGAGCAAGGTCCATCGCGCCTGCGGCTGGCGGGTGGGCTGGTCGGTGCTGTCGGGCGACATCGAGCGTGTGCGCGAATTCCTGCACGCCATGGACCTGCTCAGCGCCTTGCGTCTGTGCGCCAACGTACCCGGCCAGTACGCCGTGGCCGCGGCGGTGAACGGGCCGGACACCATCTCGGCGCTGTGCGCGCCAGGCGGTCGACTGTACGAAACCCGCCGCGCCGTCATCGATGCCTGCGAAGCCAGCGATCACCTCGAGCTGGTGCGTCCGGCCGGTGCGCTGTACGCCTTCCCGGCGGTGGTGGGTGATGCCGCGCGCGGCTTCGATGACCACGCGTTCGCGCTGGAACTGATGGAAAGCGAGGGCGTGCTGGTGGTGCCGGGTTCGAGCTTCAACGTGCCTTACCGCCATCACTTCCGCGTGACCCTGTTGCCGGAAGCCGCGGTGATGCGCGATGTGTTCGCCCGCATCGATCGCGCCCTGGCCCGGCGCGCCGAAGCGGTGACCAAGGTCGTGCCGATCAAGGGACGCAGCCGCCCCGCTGCCTGAGCCGGGCGCCTATCACCATGAATGAAAGCGGAGCCTTGCGGCTCCGTTTTTTTCTGATTGGGTGGCGCCACACAGGCGGTGATCCCATCGCAATGGATTGGGCGCATCATGCGCCCATGAGCCAACAGCCCCCATCCCATACCGACCTGCTGCCCGAACTGCGCTATCTGGCGCTAGGCGATTCCTACACCATTGGCGAAGCCGTGGCGGAAGAGGGGCGCTGGCCGATGCAGCTTGCGCGGCTGTTGCGCAGCGAAGGCATCGCGCTGGCCGATCCGCGCATCATCGCCACCACCGGCTGGACCACCGACGAACTGGACGCCGCGATCCAGGCGCAGGAACCGCTGGGCGACCACGATTTCGTCAGCCTGCTGATTGGCGTCAACAACCAGTACCGCGGGCGCAGCGTGGAGGAATACCAGGCGCAATTCTCCGCACTGTTGTGGCGGGCGATTGGCTTTGCCGGCAATCGTCCGGACCGCGTGCTGGTGTTGTCGATTCCGGACTGGGGCGTCACCCCGTTTGCTGCCGCGGAACAACGCGACGCGAGCCTGATTGCCAGCGAGCTGGATGCTTACAACGCGGCCGCATGGCAGGCCTGCGCGGCGCGCGGCGTCGGCTTTGTCGACATCACCGGATTGAGTCGCGGCAACCCGGCCGCCAGTTGGCTCGCCGACGATGGCCTGCATCCTTCGGCGTTGCAGTACACAGCCTGGGCTCACGCCGCCCTGCCGCTGGCACGCCGGCTGCTGGCGACCGCCTGAGCCTGTTGCGACCGGTTTTTCAGCGCGTCGCCTGGAGGCTGCTGCTGGCTTCCGGCAAGACCGTTCGATAGCCCTGCGCCGCCAGCCAATCCAGCAACTGCGACAGGATCCCGAGGTTGTGGCCGTGGCTGGCGCCTTCATGCAGCAGCACGATGGCGCCGGGTCCAATGGAACGCTTGAGCCGCGCCAGCACCGTGTCGGGCTGGCAGTCCACGCCGTCGAATCCGCGTGCGCTCCACGCGACCCGCGCCAGATGATGGCGCTTCAGCGACAGGCCGACGAAGGGATTGGTCATGCCCACCACCGAGCGATACCAGCGCGGCGTCTGCCCGGTGATGGCGGTGAGCACGGACTGGTTGCGGCCGATTTCCTGCTCCAGCGCCTGCGGGCCCAGCCGCCAGAAGCGCAGATCCGGGTGGCTGAGGCTGTGGTTGCCCAGGCCATGGCCGCGACGCAGGATTTCGTTGACCAGGTCGGGCCGCGCCAGCGCGCGTTCGCCGACCACGAAGAAGGTGGCCCGCGCGTTGTGCCGCTCGAGCAGATCCAGCATCGCCCGGGTGTCTTCGGAGGGGCCGTCGTCGATGGTCAGCCAGACTTCGCGGGCCCGGGTCGGCAGGTGGGTCAGCGCCGGGCAGAACAGGCGCGAGCGCGGATTCAGGGTGCCCCAGACCACGGCCAGGTGCGTGGCCAGCATCAACGGCAGGCCGATCCTCCAGCCCCAGTGCCACCACGCCGCCACCACCGCGACTTGCGACAGCGCCAACAGGCCCAATATCAGGCCGGGTCGACGCGGGATGCGATGCAGTGTCCTGACGTAACTCATGTCCCATGATGCCATGGGGCGTAAAATTCCCTTTCCGTCTCCCGGTAACTGTCCATGTCCCTCGATCCCGCCCTGCGCACCCGTATCGAAACCCTGCTGCACTCCAACCGCGTCGTGTTGTTCATGAAGGGCCAGCCGGAAATGCCGCAGTGCGGATTCTCGGCCAAGGCAGTGGGCGCACTCAGTGCGCTGGGCGTGGACTATGCGCACGTCAACGTGCTGGCCGACCAGGAAATCCGCGAAGGCATCAAGGTCTACGGCGAATGGCCGACCATTCCCCAGTTGTACGTCGATGGTGAACTGGTCGGCGGCAGCGACATCATCGAGCAGATGACCAACTCCGGCGAGCTGGCCGGCCTGCTCGGCCTGCAGGCGCCGGATCGCACGCCGCCGGCGATCACCATCACCCCGGCCGCCGCCGAAATGCTCAAGGGCGCAGTGGCCGATGCAGGCGCCGGCGCTTCGCTGGCGCTGTCCATCAACGCCCAGTTCCAGCCCAACTTCCAGTTGGCGCAGTTCGACGCCAACGCCATCGCCAGCGAATCCAACGGCATCCGCGTGCAGTTCGACCTGGCCAGCGCGCGTCGCGCCGACGGCATCACCATCGACTGGGTCGATGATTTCCGCGGCAAGGGCCTGGCCATCGACAACCCCAACGCGCCCAAGCCGGTGCAGACGCTGTCCGCCGCCGAAGCCGACGCCAAGGCGCGCACCGGTGAAGTGATGCTGGTGGACGTGCGCCCGGCCGACGAGCGTGCCCTGGCCAGCGTCTCGCTGCCGTTCCGCACCTTCGATGGCGGCGAGCGTGCGGTGCTGGAATCCCTGCCCAAGGACACCGCGCTGGCGTTCCTGTGCCGCAGCGGCGGCCGCAGCCAGCAGGCCGCGGAAGAATTCCGCGCGCTGGGTTTCAGCCAGGTCTACAACATCACCGGCGGCATCAATGCCTGGGCCGATGAAGTGGATGGCACGATCAGCAAGTACTGATCGCGACCAGGGTCAGCCGGCGAAACCGCCGGCGGCCAGATAGTCGATTTCCTCCTGCGTCGATTCCCGCCCCAACGCCTGGTTGCGGTGCGGGAAACGGCCGAAGCGCGCGATCAGGTCGTAATGCAGCTGCGCGTACTTCTGGTACTCGGCATCGCCGATGGCGGCAAACAGCTCCAGCGCGCGCTGCTGATCGGCCAGATCCTCGGAATGCTCGAACGGCATGTAGAAGAAGATCCGCAGCGACGTCTCCACCTGCGCATCCAGGCCGGCCTCGATGGCGCGTGCCGCATAGTGCCGCGCCAGTCCGTCGGTGGCGTAGGAATGCGCGCACTGGCGAAAACAGTTGCGTGGAAACTGATCCAGCAACAGCACCAGGGCCAGCGCACCGGTGGCGTCCTCGGCCCAGTCCTCGTGCTCGCGCCGCGCCGCCGATAGATGCACGGCGTGGAAGCGTTGCTGGAACTGGCGGTCGAAGTCGGCGTTGCGGCCAAACCACTTGTCGTAGCCGGCCTCACGCCAGAATTCGACTACCGCGCGTGCTTCATTCATGGCTCACCTCATTCGTCGAATCGCAGATGCCGCACGGACTTGCCGTTGCGGCGGATCAGCTTGAGCGCCTCGATGCCGATCTGGATGTGGTTCTGCACGTAGGACGAGCTCACCTTGGCATCGGAGGCTTCGGTCTTCACCCCTTCCGGCACCATCGGCTGATCCGAGACCAGCAGCAGCGCACCTGAGGGAATCCGGTTGGCGAAACCGGCGGCGAAGATCGTCGCGGTCTCCATGTCGATGGCCATGCAGCGCATCACCCGCAGGCGTTCCTTGAAGGCGTCGTCGTGTTCCCAGACGCGGCGATTGGTGGTGTAGACCGTGCCGGTCCAGTAATCCAGGCCCAGATCGCGGATGGTGGTGGAGACCGCGCGTTGCAACGCGAAGGCCGGCAGCGCCGGCACTTCCGGCAGCAGGTAGTCGTTGCTGGTGCCTTCGCCGCGGATCGCGGCGATCGGCAGCACCAGGTCGCCCAGCTGGTTCTTGCGCTTCAAGCCGCCACACTTGCCCAGGAACAGCACGGCCTTGGGCATGATCGCCGAAAGCAGATCCATCATGGTGGCGGCATTGGGGCTGCCCATGCCGAAGTTGATCAGGGTGATGCCGTCGGCGGTTGCGCTGGCCATCGGCCGATCCAGGCCGACGATGGGCGCACCGGTGAGCTGCGAGAACGTATGCAGGTAGCCACCGAAATTGGTCAGCAGCACGTGTTCGCCAAACTGATCCAGGGGCACGCCGGTATAGCGCGGCAACCAGTTGTCGACGATTTCGGATTTGTCTTTCACGGCGGCGTGCTCTTGTCGTTGTCGTGGGCCACGTTAGCAAACTCGCCACGGCCCTGGCAGCCAGGCGCGCCCTGCGCCATCGGGGTTTCACCGATGGCGAGCCGTGGACACGCTGGATTACGCTCCGTTGGAAGGGGGGTCTCCGCTCCCCGGCGGGCGCGGACGCGCCCATTCCGCTCGCCGCATGGACCTCCAACCGCCTAGTCCGCGCATGCCGCGCACGGACGCCGAGATCAGCGCCAAAGACCTGCAGCAGCGCCTGGCCTTCTTCGAACTGGGAGAAGAGGACGCCAGCCGCCTGGCCCAGCTATGGGACGTCGTGCAGGGTGCCCATGCCGACAGCATCGATCGCTTCTACGCGCATGTGGGCGCCTTCGCCGAGACCGGCGCCTACCTGCACGACTGGCAGCAGCTGCAACGCCTGCGCAAGGCCCAGCAGCGCTATGCGGCTGAACTGTTCTGCGCGCCGATCGACGCCACGTATGTCGAGAACCGCCTGCGCATCGGCACGGTCCACCATCAGATAGGCCTGGAACCACACTGGTACCTGGCCGCCTGTAGCAAGCTGCTGGGGGTGGTGATGGACTCACTGGACCCGTTGCTGGAGCACGATCCACGCTTCTTCTCCGAGGCCATCCGCGCCACGGTCAAACGCCTGTTGTTCGATATCAGCCTGGCGATGAATGCCTACGTCAGCGCCGATCGCAAGGCGCTGTCACAGACCAACCAGTCGCTGCGCGAAAGCCAGGCCCTGCAGATGTCGCAGCTCTCGCGCATCGAGCAGCTGGCCCTGTACGACGATCTGACCGGCCTGCCGAACCGCGCCAATTTCTACGCCAACCTGGAACGGCAGATCGCCGATGCGGCCTCCAGCGGGCGGGTGTTCTCGGTGTTGTTCATCGATCTGGACGAGTTCAAGGACATCAATGACACCAAGGGCCACAGCATGGGCGATGCGGTGCTGGTGGAACTCGGGAGGCGCCTGCGCGATCACCTGCGCCAGGACGAACTGGTGGCGCGGCTGGGCGGCGATGAATTCGTGGTGCTGGCGGCCGGCGCCGATGCGGCCTCGGCGCGCGCCATCGCCCTGCGCCTGGCCGAGGCGGTGGCCAGGCCGATGACGATGGGCGGGAACGTCTTGAGTTTGAAGGCCAGCATTGGCGTGTCTGTGTATCCCGGCGATGGCGCCAGCAGCGAGTTGCTGGTGCGCAATGCGGACACCGCCATGTACGCGGCCAAGCGCGCACGCCAGAGCGTATGCACCTACCAGCCGGAGATGAGCACGCGGCTGGTCCGCCGCGTGCAGATGGCCGACCGGCTGGAACATGCGCTGCGCGACGGCAGCCTGTCGCTGTACTACCAGCCACAGGTCAGCCTGGCCGATGGTCGCCTGCTCGGTGCCGAGGCCCTGCTGCGCTGGAACGACGCCGTGCTCGGACAGGTCAGTCCCGATGAATTCATTCCGCTGGCCGAACACCGCGGCCTGATCGGGCCGCTCGGTCAGTGGGTGGTCAAGACCGCCTGCCATCGCCTGCGCGCGTGGGATGCATTGGGCCTGCGCCTGCCGGGACGGTTGGCGATCAACCTGTCACCGCGCCAGTTCGATGATGCCGAACTCGCCGCACGCTTGATCACCCAGGTGCGCCAGGCCGGCCTGCAGCCGCATCGCTTTGATCTCGAGCTCACCGAAAGCGGCTTGATGGCGGATCCGGAAACCTCGATGGCGACCCTGCGGCAGTTGAAGACTGCCGGATTCTCGCTGTCGCTGGACGATTTTGGCGTCGGCTACTCGTCGCTGGCGCATCTGAAGGGGTTTCCGCTGGATCGGCTCAAGCTGGATCGCGCCTTCGTGCGCAGCATGCTGGAGCACCGCAATGACTACGCCATCGTGGTGGCGACCATCGCGATGGCGCGCAGCCTGGAGCTGGACTTGATCGCCGAGGGCGTGGAATCGCCTGCGCAGGCGGCGACGTTGTTGGAGCTGGGCTGCCGCTTTGCGCAGGGCTTCCACTTCGATGCGGCGTTGCCGGCCGACCAGTTCATGGCCCGCTGGTTGCGCGCGCCTGCCTCAGCCTGAGGCGGATTCGACTTCATGTAATCCATAGCCGTCGCGCCAACGCACCGCCGCATGCAGCAGCGCATCGCCGCTGTCCAGCAACAGCTTGTGCTTGATCTTCTCGCGGTGGCTTTCCACGGTCTTGACCGAGATCTGCAGCTCGGCGGCAATCTCGCGCGGGCCCCGGCCGGCGCCAATGGACAGGAACACCTGGCGCTCGCGCGGTGACAACGGCAGCGGCGCGGGTTGCCAGGTCTGCCGGGCCAGGCAGAGGCCACAGCAATCGGGCTGCGCCACCTGCACGCTGCAGCGGTCCAGGGTGCGCAGCAGGGCTTCCATGGTGGCCTGCATCTCGGCTTCGCGCAGCATGCCGCAGGCCTGCGCTTGCCCGGTCAACGCACGCTCGCCGGCATGCTCGCGCGCAGTCACCAGCAGGATGCGGCAACGGGCCACGCCCGCCAGGCCGGTCTCGCCCAGCGCTGCGGCCTGGGCGGCATCAATGAGCAGGATCGTGCAGCCCGGGTCCTGCAACAACTCGCGCGTGCTGTGTACGTTGTCCGATGTCTGCAGCTGCGCTTGCAGCTGCATCGCTTCGATCACGCGGATCAGGCCATGGCGGATCAGCGGCTTGTCCACGGCCACCAGGATGCGTGGCGCGGGATCAGGCTGCGAGGCGGTGACGGTACCCGCCGGTGGCGAAGGCGAAGGCTGACGGGCTGGCATGGAGAACCGCGAGCGACGGGAAGCGCAATATAGCTTCACATCACATTTGCCGGCATGTGCCCGCGCCGCCCGGGCATCGCCATGCACTTGGCAAATGCCGCATGCGCGGCTAGCTTCGCTCCCCTGTCACCTTGTTTTCCGGGGAATCCATGCGACTGATCCTGTTGGCCGGGCTGCACTGCCTGGCCCTCGCGTGCGGCCAGGCCTACGCCGCCACCGCACCGTCCCGCTTCACCCAAGACCCGTATCCGAGTACGTACAAAGCCATTGCCGCCGCACCGGTGTTGATCGAGAACGCCACCGTGCTGACCGGCACCGGCCAGCGCCTGGAGCAGGCCGACGTACTGGTGCAGGACGGCCGCATCGTGGCGGTGGGGCAGGATCTGCAGGCGCCGGCCGATGCCGTGCGCGTCGATGCGCAGGGCAAGTGGGTCACGCCGGGATTGATCGACGTGCACTCGCACCTGGGCGTGTATCCCAGCCCGGGTGCGCGCGCACACCAGGACGGCAACGAGATGACCGGTTCGGTCACCGCCAATGTCTGGGCCGAACATTCGGTGTGGCCGCAGGATCCCGGCTTCCACACCGCGTTGGCCGGTGGCATCACCACCCTGCTGGTGCTGCCCGGCTCGGCCAACTTGGTGGGCGGGCGCGGCGTGACCCTGCGCAACGTGCCGGCCACCACCTACCAGGGGATGAAATTCCCGGGTGCGCCGTGGGGTTTGAAGATGGCCTGCGGCGAAAATCCCAAGCGCGTGTATGGCGGCAAGGGCACGCCGCCGATGACCCGGATGGGCAACGTGGCCGGGTATCGCGCGGCCTTCATCGATGCCAGCGAGTATCTGAAGAAGAATGCGCCTGCGCAGAGCGAACCGAAGAAGAAGCGCTGGTGGCAGCGCGCCTCCGGTGGCGAAGGCCAGGACAGCGGCGGTGACAGCGGCGGCAAGCGCGATCTGAAACTGGACACGCTGGCCGGCGCGATCAACGGCGAGATCCTGGTGCATATCCATTGCTACCGCGCCGATGAGATGGCCACGATGCTGGATCTGGCCAAGGAGTTCGGCTTCAAGATCGCCGCTTTCCACCACGGCGTGGAGGCCTACAAGCTCGCTGACAGGCTGGCCGCCGAAGGCGTCTGCGGTGCGCTCTGGGCCGACTGGTGGGGCTTCAAGATGGAGGCCTTCGACGGCATCCAGGAGAACATCGCACTGGTCGATCGTCCTGCCAACAGCTGCGCGATCGTGCACTCGGATTCGGAGGAAGGCATCCAGCGCCTCAACCAGGAAGCCGCCAAGGTGATCGCCAGCGCACGCCGTGCCGGCATGGGCGAGATCACGCCCGAGCATGCGATTGCCTGGCTCACCGCCAATGCGGCCAAGGCGTTGGGCGTGGCCGAGCAGACCGGCACGCTGGAAGCCGGCAAACTGGGTGACGTGGTGATCTGGAACCAGAATCCCTTCAGCGTGTATGCGCAGGCCGAGCAGGTTTATATCGAAGGCGCGCGCGTGTATGACCGACGAGACCGCAGTCATCAACCTACTTCCGACTTCCTGCTGGGCCAGGAGGTGACGCCATGATCGCCACCTCACTGCGCATGCGTCGTCACCTGCGTCTTGGCCTGCTGGCCGCCGCGCTGTTCGCCACCGCCCCGGTGCTGGCTCAGAACATACTGATCCGCAACGCCACCGTGCATACCGCCGGCGGCCAGGGAACCCTGCGCAACAGCGATGTGCTGGTACGCAACGGCGTCATCCAGGCGGTCGGCAGCGGCCTGTCCGCGCCGGCCGGCGTGGAGACCGTCGATGCGCAGGGCAAGCCGCTGACCCCGGCGTTCTTTGCCGGCATCACCGAAATCGGCGTGGAAGAAGTCTCGGGCGAATCGGCGACCGACGACAGTTCGGTGTCGCTGTCCACCCTGCAACCGGTGCGGCCGGAGTTCGACGTCACCCTGGCGTACAACCCGGACTCGGTGTTGATTCCGGTCGCGCGGGTGGAAGGCTATGGCTACACCCTGCTCGGCGCATCCACCGGCGGATCGTTCGTGGCCGGTCAGGGCGGCATCCTGCGGTTGGATGGCAGTGCCGATCCCATCGGTCCGCGCGCCTTGTTCGTGCGCCTGGGCAGTGGCGCCTCGGAATTGAGTGGCAAGTCGCGTGCGGCGCAATGGATGCTGCTGGATCAGCTGGTCGCCGAAGCCCGCGGCCGGGTGCCGTCCGATTCGCCACACGCGCTGCTGACACCGGCCGGTCGCGCGGTGCTGGCGCGCTTTCTGGCCGGACAGGGCCGCATCGTGGTCAACGTCAATCGAGCCGCCGACATCCGCCAGTTGCTGCGTTGGGCGCAGAAGGAGAACGTGCGCGTCGCGATCAGCGGCGGCGCCGAAGCCTGGAAACTGGGCGCGGCCCTGGCACAGGCCAAGGTGCCGGTGTTCGTCGATGGCCTGGCGGATCTGCCGGCCGATTTCGATCAGATTGGCGCCACCCTGGAAAACGCCGCGCGCCTGGATGCGGCCGGCGTCAGTGTCGGCTTCAGCCAGTCCGGCGATGCCTCGCACAACGCGCGCAAGTTGCGCCAGCATGCCGGCAATGCGGTGGCCAATGGCCTGCCCTGGGAAAAGGGCCTGGCGGCGATGACCCGGGTACCGGCGCAGGCGTTTGGGGTGGACGACCGGATTGGCACGATTGCGCCGGGCAAGCAGGCCGACCTGGTGCTGTGGACGGGCGATCCGCTGGACGTGATCAACACCGCGCAGCAACTGTGGCTGGGCGGCAAGGCGGTGCCGATGCGTTCGCGCCAGACCGAGTTGCGCGAACGTTATCTGCGAGCGGAAGGATCCTTGCCGCGCGCATACGGGCGATAGGCGCGCAAGCTGCTAGTGCGCCGGTGCGGAGTCGGCCGGCGCCGCGCTCAGGGCTTCCTCCAGGCGCACGCGGTTGCCACCGGCGCGCTTGGCGCGGTACATGGCTTCATCGGCACGCTTAATCAGGCTGGCCACGGTGTCCTGGGCGGTGCATTCGGCCACGCCCAGGCTGGCAGTCACGCCGACGCTGATGTCGTCGACCACCGCGCAGTGGCGCTCAATCTTGCCGCGCACGCGTTCGGCGATGCGTGCCGCGGCCGCGCCATCCACGCTGGTCAGCACCAGCACGAATTCTTCGCCGCCCATCCGGCCCAGCTGGTCGCCGTACTGGAACTCTTCGCTGATCACCCGGGTCACCGCACGCAGGCAGTGATCGCCCAGGGCGTGGCCGTGGCGGTCATTGATCTGCTTGAAGAAGTCCAGGTCGATGAAGACCACCGACAGCGGGATGTGCTCGCGCCGGCGTTCCAGAATCGCCCAGTCCAGCCGGTACTCGATCGCGTTGCGATTGAGCACGCCGGTCAGGCCGTCGCGCTCGGCGTGCTCCTTGGCGGTGTCGCGTTCGCGGCGGAAGGTGAGCATGCGATCGGCCAGGCCCAGCGCCATCACCACGGCGGCGAAGGCCAGCACGATCGGGTAGCCGTAGTCGACCCAGTTCTCGACCGGCACGCCCAAGCTGATCTGCGCGGCGCGGAACGTGCCGAACGCCACCAGCGGCACCCATGCGGCAAGGAAGTACGCCGCATGCCGGCTGCCACGCCGCCAGGCCAGGCACAGCGCCAGCAGGCCAAACAGGTGGCTGAGCAGGAACAGCACGTTGCCCACGTCGGGAAACCATTCCTTGCGTGCCGGCCAGGGCAGGGCCAAGGCCGCCAGCGCCACGGCGGGCGCGTAGATGCCGACCCAGCTGAGCACACGCGTCACGCGCGGCACCCGCGCGCGCAGATCGGCGTATTCGATCATCAGGCGGGTGGTGAGGATGGTGGCCAGGGTGGCGATGGTCCACAGCCCCGGTGCGCCCAGGATGCTAAAAGCGCGCAGGCCGGGCGTGGCATAGGCCTCGCCGTAGCTGCACAGGATGTACAGCAGTTCCAGCAGCATGCTGCCGGCGTACAGCAGATAGACGCGATCACGCAGCATGGCCCAGAACAACAGCACGGTCAGGGCCACGCCCAGGATCACGCCGACCGAGGCCATCAGGGCGCGCGTATGCGCCAGATCCGCCACCGCATGCGCGGAGCGTGACGCCACGGCCACATGCAGCGGGTAACGCGCGTCTTCCACCTTGACGTAGATGGGCTGGCCCTCGCTCCGCAGGGGGAATACCAGGGCGTGGCGCGAGTAGCTGGGATCCAGGTTGCGATCGAAGACGCTCTGGCTGATCGGTTTGCCGCCAGGTCGATCCAGCACGGTCACGCGCGCGCTGTACGGGTGGTAGACCAGCAGCAGCGGCGCCTCCATCCCGGCGCGCGGCAGCACCCGCCATTCGCCATTGCCCAGCACCCGGACATCGGCGGCGGTGGCCGACGGTTCCTGGAACCTGCGCTCGGAGAACAGCCCGGCCTTTTGACTCGACTGCTGTGCCGCGGTTGCGGGCAGGATGCGATCGATGCGCGTGATGCCGCTTTCCTGCGCCACCACCGGCTGCATCAGTGCCATCCCCAGCAGAACTCCCCACCACCCCAGTTTCATGCGGCTCCCTGCTCTCGGCGCGCAGTGTCGGGCTCCGACCCGCCGCGGACAAGCAGCAACTCCGTTAAACTGTGACCATGCGCACATTACGTTTTGGCACGGGTTGGCGGGCTGGACCATAGACCCGGTCCCATTTCGTATGTGACCGGCAGCCCGCTACAGTGAGGGCCCGCGCGCCTGTTACGCCTGCCCCCCAAGACGTCGAGCCCGGCATGCGTTAGCGTGCGCGGACAAAACAATGAATGCCATGCATGCCGGGAGGGGCTGAAATGCGCATTGGGATAGTCGTCGATTCCGCCTGCGATTTACCGCAGGACTTTTTGCAGAAAAACAACATCGTGGTGCTGCCGATCACCGTGCGCATTGGCGACGCGGTACTGGCCGATCACCGTGATGAGGAGGCCACCCTTGGCTTCCTCCACGCGCACGTGGCCGAACGAGGACACGAGGCCGAGACCACGCCTTTCACCGTCAACCAGATCCGGGATCTGTTCCTGGGCCAGTTGGTCATCGACTATGACCACGTCTTCTGCATGACCATCACCAAGACGCGTAGTCCGATCCACGAGAACGCGATGCAGGCCAGCTTTGCGATCCTCAACGACTACAAGCCGGTGCGGCAGGCGGCAGGCTTCAATTCGCCGTTCGCGCTGCGCGTGATCGACACCCAGAACCTGTTCGCCGCCCAGGGCGTGACCGCGGTAGAAGCCGTGCGCATGCGCGATGCCGGCGCCAATGTGCAGCAGATCCGCGAAAAGCTGGAGCTGCTGGCGTCCAACACCCACGGCTACATGATCCCGCGCGATCTCTATTACCTGCGTGCGCGTGCACGCACCAAGGGCGATCGCAGCGTCGGCCTGCTGAGTGCGGCGCTGGGCAGCGCGCTGGACATCAAGCCGGTGTTGTACGGACATGCGGGCAACACCGAGCCGGTGGCCAAGATCAAGGGCTTCGAGAACGCGGTGGAGCAGTTGTTCCGCTTTACCGGCCACCGGGTGATGGGTGGACTGATGACCCCCACCGTCTGCCTGAGCTACGGCGGCGAGTTGGCGGAAATGCGCGCCCTGCCCGGCTACCAGCGCCTGCGCGACATCTGCGAGAACAACAAGGTGGACGTGTTCGAAAGCGTGATGAGCCTGACCGGCATGGTCAATGTCGGCAAGGGTGCGGTGGTGGTCGGTTTCGCGGCGACGCCCCAGCCGTTCAAGGCGGTTTAACTGGCAGGCGGCGTCATGACGCCTCGCTAACGGCGCGGCTCGCTACCCTGTGGCGAACCCGCCGGGGAATTCCCCAGCAAGCCAGGCGGGTCGCAATGGACCCGCCGAATGAGGATCGTATGACCGTGCGCTATTACATCAGCCTTCCCAATCCCGACCGCGCCCGCGGCAGCGACGCCGATTTGAGCTTCACCGCCCACGGCGCCGACGAGTTCGCGGCGCAATTGCAGGATGCCCTGCGCACCGACGGCCTGTTCGAGCGATGGCGTGCGCGCCAGGATGATCCGGACGATGTCGATCAAAGCCTGGGCCTGATCGACCCCAGCGCCCAGGTGACCGGCGAGCAGGACGATCTGCGCATCGGCCTGGTAGCCACCACCTCCATTCCCGGCCAGGTGCTCAAGCACCGCCTGCGCCTGCTCTCCGGCAGCGCCTGGGAACTGCGCGACGTCTCGGCCGCCTGATGGCGGTCGCCACGCCGGTCCTGCTCGCCTGGAGCGGGGGCAAGGACGCGGCGTGGACGCTCCACGTGCTGCGCCAGCGTGATGATGTGGAAGTCGTCGGCCTGCTCAGCACCATCACCCGCGAATACGACCGCATTTCCATGCAGGGCATCCGCCGCGAGATCCTGCATGCGCAGGCGCGGGCGGCGGGCCTGCCGGTCATCGAGGCGATGATTCCAGCGCGCTGCATCAATGATGATTACGAGCAAGCGATGGCGCAGGCGCTGGCCGAGGCCTCGGCGCGGTGGCCGGACCTGCGCACGATGGCCTTCGGCGATCTGTTACTGCAGGACATCCGCGACTATCGCCAGCAGAACCTGGCGCGTGTCGGATGGGATCTGGTCACGCCGCTGTTCGGCAGCGATACCCCTGCACTGTCACGGCAGATGATCGCTGGCGGCCTGCGCGCGCAGCTGTGCTGCGTGGATACGCAGCAACTGGATGCGCGCTTTGCCGGCCGCGATTTCGATGCCGCGTTGCTGGCCGAACTTCCGCAGGCGGTGGACGCCTGCGGCGAGAATGGCGAGTTCCATACCTGCGTCAGCGCCGGTCCCATGTTCACCGCGCCGCTCGATGTGCGGCGCGGTGAAACCATCCTGCGCGACGAGCGCTTCGCCTACACGGACTTTTTGCTGGCCTAGCGCAGGTGCTGCGCGTGCCAGGCGACGTGCTCGCCGATGAAGCTGGCAATGAAGTAGTAGCTGTGGTCGTAGCCGGCATGCAGGCGCAGATCCAGCGGATGCCCGACCCGTTCGCACGCCGCCTGCAGCAACTCGGGACGCAACTGCTCGCGCAGGAACTCATCCGCCTCGCCTTGATCCACCCGCAGCGGCAAGTGCTCGCGGGCACTGGCGATGAGCTCGACGGTATCCCATGCCTTCCACGCCTGCCGATCCTCGCCGAGATAGGCAGTGAACGCCTTCTGCCCCCACGGCACCTGGCTGGGCGCGACAATCGGCGAGAACGCCGAGGCGCTGCGATAGCGGCCCGGATTACGCAAGGCGATCGACAGCGCGCCATGCCCGCCCATCGAATGCCCGCTGATGGCGCGCACATCACTGGCGGCCAGCTCGGCTTCGATCAGCGCCGGCAGTTCATCGACGATGTAGTCGTGCATGCGGTAATGCGAAGCCCAGGGCGCCTGGGTGGCGTTGAGGTAGAAGCCCGCACCCTTGCCCAGATCGTAGCCCTCGGCATCGGCCACGTCATCGCCGCGCGGACTCGTATCGGGCGCGACCAGGATGACGCCATGCTCGGCGGCATAGCGCTGCGCGCCGGCCTTGGTGATGAAGTTCTGCTCGTTGCAGGTCAGGCCCGACAACCAGTACAGCACCGGCAGGCGCGACTGCGCCGCCTGCGGCGGCAGGTACACGGCAAAGTTCATCGTGCTGTCCAGTACCGTCGAGCGGTGCCGGTACACGTCCTGCCAGCCGCCGAAACAGGCGCGGTGCTCGATGCGTTCCAGGCTCATGCGCGCGACTCCGTCACTCGAAATGGATGACGGTGCGGATCGACTTGCCTTCGTGCATCAGATCAAATGCTTCATTGATGCGATCCAGCGGCAGGGTATGGGTGATGAAAGGATCCAGCTGGATCTCGCCACGCATGGCCTGCTCCACCATGCCCGGCAACTGGGTGCGCCCCTTGACGCCACCAAAGGCGCTGCCGCGCCAGACCCGGCCGGTGACCAGCTGGAACGGACGCGTGCGGATCTCCTGGCCGGCGCCGGCCACGCCGATGATCACGCTTTCGCCCCAGCCCTTGTGGCAGCACTCCAGCGCCGCCCGCATCACTTCGACATTGCCGATGCATTCGAAACTGAAATCCACGCCGCCGTCGGTGAGCTCGACGATCACCTCCTGGATTGGCTTGTCGTAATCCTTGGGATTGACGCAGTCGGTGGCGCCCATCTGCCGGGCCAGATCGAACTTGCCCGGGTTGGTATCGATCGCGACGATGCGTCCGGCCTTGGCCTGCACCGCGCCCTGGATCACCGCCAGGCCGATGCCGCCCAGGCCGAACACGGCCACGCTGTCGCCTTCCTTCACCTTGGCGGTGTTGTGGACCGCGCCGATGCCGGTGGTGACGCCGCAGCCAAGCAGGCAGACCTTTTCCAGCGGCGCTTCTTCATTCACCACCGCCAGCGAAATCTCCGGCACCACCGTGTACTCACTGAAGGTGCTGGTGCCCATGTAGTGGTAAATCGGTTCGCCGTTGTAGGAGAAGCGGCTGGTGCCGTCCGGCATCAGGCCCTTGCCCTGGGTGGCGCGCACGGCCTGGCAGAGGTTGGTCTTGCCGGACAGGCAGAACTTGCACTTGCGGCACTCAGCCGTATACAGCGGGATGACGTGATCGCCCACCTTGACGCTGGTCACGCCCTCGCCCACTTCCACCACGATGCCACCGCCTTCATGGCCCAGCACGGCGGGGAAGATGCCTTCCGGATCATCACCGCTGAGGGTGAAGGCATCGGTGTGGCAGACACCGGTATGGGTGATCTTGACCAGCACTTCGCCGGCCTTGGGCGGAGCGACATCGATCTCGACGATTTCCAGCGGCTTGCCAGGACCAAAGGCGACGGCGGCGCGACTCTTCATTGCAAACTCCTGCGGATTCGATGGGGGAACATGCGGCGCGGGCCGCGTGGTCATTTGAGGTAGGAGCGCACCAGGCCGGCCATCTCGCTGACCCGCGCCTGGCGCTGGGCATCGGACTTGGCGGGTTGGCCGAATTCCTCGCGGATATGCGCTTCCATCACTTCCGACATCAAGCCATTGACCGCACCGCGTATGGCCGCGATCTGCTGCAGCACCGCGCCACAGTCGGCGTTGGCCTCCAGCGCGCGCTCCAAGGCCTCGGTCTGGCCGCGGATGCGGCGGACACGGGCGAGCACGCGCTTTTTTTCGTGAGCGGTGTGCGGCATCGTGGTTCCAGGGCATATCCAATACTGGGGTAGAGTATATGGAAGGCGGGCCCTTGCGACAATCCGGCCGGGCTTGCACCCACTTTCATGGTTTCCCGGCGCTGCGACCTCACGTTGACGCCCTGACGCCACCTGAATGTGTGATCAGCCTTCGCTTGGCGAGGCCACCGTCCAATCGTTAGAACCCATGACTCGCCACTGCGCACGCGCAGGACGTTTCTTTTGTTCGCAAGGTTCCAACCACCTATGCTCTGGCATCTCACGCAGCTGGCCATCTGGGCGCTGTTGCTCGTTCCCACCTTCTTCGCCACGCGCTGGTGCCTTGGCAAGCTCAAGCGCATGCCTTGCGACGTGCCGTTGATGGTGCTGGTGCTTGCCCTGGCGGCCATGCTGGCGATCCTGGTGACACCCGTTGCACTGCCACTGGGCGCAGTGGTGCTGCCCTATTCGGTGCTGGCGGCCGTCATGGTGGTGACTAATTTCCGATTGGGAGATCCCTACTTCGGGGTTGGCTGGAGCGAGCTGGTCCCGCCTGGGGCATCGCTTGCCGCCACGTTTCTGATGGCGTGCGCGCTGATTTGGTTGATCCTGCAACGCAAGACGCGTTAGTCGGGCGTCGCTGCATTGGGCGGTGACGCGGGTGAAGAGGACGCCGCCCTGAAAGCCTCCACCAACTCCGCCGACATGCTGCGCAGATGCAGATCCTGCTGCGGGAACGGAATCTCGATGCGCGCGGTCTGCAGGTCCGCATAGATCCGCGCCAGCAGCTGGCTGCGGATGCTGACCCAGTCGTCGAACTCGCGTGTCCACGCGCGCACCGAAAAATTCAATGCGCTGGCACCCAGGCCGGAAAACAGCACGCTCGGCGCCGGATCGTTGGACACGCCCTGGGTCTCGCGGGTGGCACGCTCCAGCAGTTGCATCACCTGGGCCACATCGCTGCCGTAGGCCACGCCCACTTCCAGATCCAACCGGCGGTTGCGATCCATCAGCGTCCAGTTGGTCACCTTGTCCGACAGCAGCATGCCGTTGGGCACCACCACGTCGGCGCCTTCAAAAGTCTTGACCGTGGTGGCGCGCATGCCGATGTCGCGCACGCGGCCGACCGTGCCACTGATGTCCACGACATCGCCCGGCTTGACCGGTCGCTCGAACATCAGGATCAAACCGGAGACGAAATTCTTGACCACATCCTGCAGGCCCAGGCCAATGCCCACGCCCAGTGCGCCAAACAGGAAGGTCAGCTGGCCCACCTTCAGGCCCGCCGCCGACAACGCCGCCAACAGGCCCAGCAGCAACAGCGCGTAGTAACTCAGTGAGGCGATGCTGTTGTCCACGCCACGCGGCAGCGCCATGCGGGTCAGGACTTCCTCTTTCAGCAGCAGCCGCACCGCGTTGGCCACCCAATAGGTCAGGAACACCGCCAGGGCGAACACCAGTACATGGCCCAGGCTGATCGACAGCTCGCCGTATTCGAGGCGGTGGGTCACCACCGTTTCCAGCCAGGCGTAGAGCGGGCGGAACACCCGGAAGCGATTGAGGGTGAACGCCAGCCAGCCAATGATCGCCGCGCCCACCAGCAGGCGCATGCACAGGCGCAGCAGTGCACCGGCATGCCGGTGCATGACCCGCAGTGGCGTCCTGGCCAGCCAGGCGAACAGCAGGTGCAACAGGGTATTGAAGACGTTGACCGTGGCGTAGATCACCAGGGCCAGGTAGCCGCTGTCGATGATGCCACTGGTGAGCATCTCGGCCATCGACGCATTTCCGGCCACGTTGCAGGCCAGCGACACCAGCAACATCGCCACCGTCAGCCAGGCAATGGCGCGCACCAGCTTTTCTTCGATGCTGTGATGCAGCCGCTGACGCGCACGCCACAACAGCCACAGGGTCGTGGACAGGCACAGTAGCGCCAGGATCAGGTAGTACCAGCGATACGCCAGCGCATCGGCCAGCAGGAAAAAGCCGAGCCGCTCCAGCAGATAGAACACGGTGGCCGTGTACGGCCAGGGGCCCAACAGGCGGCGCCCTTCGAACGGCAGCAGGCGCAGCACCGGAATCAAGGCCACCGCCATCGCCAGCTGGTGCACGATCAACGGCGCGTTCGGTTCCAGCACCAGCACGCCCACCATCGACAGCAGCAGCCAGGCCGAGATGGGCCGGCTCAGCACCTGTTGCGCCGAGGGCTCGCGCGGCACCGCGCTGACCCGCTTGCGTTCGCGCCAGGCCATCCACAGCAATACCGGCAGCAGCACGTAACGCAGCACGCTCAACAGACGCTGGTTGCCGAGATCGGCGGCGTTGTACTGCTTGGCGAAGCTGGCCTCCAGCTCGAAGCCCTCGGTCAGCGCCTGCACCGTGGAGTTGCCCTGCACGGCCGTGGATTTGACCGCCCAGATCGGCGGCGAGTCCATCTTCAACAAACGCTTGTCGATGTAGTCAATCGCGGCGGTCACGGTGGCGCGTCCGGCCTCGATGCGGGTGTCCAGGGCATTGGCCTGCCGACCCAGTTCGATCTGTCGTGCCAGCGGCTTGGACAGCGCCTGCTCGGCGCCCTTGAGATGGCCGATGACCGCATCGATGCGGTCACTCAGCGCGTCGGGCAGGCTGCCGCGGGGATAGGTCGTGCGCGTCAGCTCCCAGTCGCCACGGCGATGCGCCAGCTCCGAGGCGTCGTCGGCCAGCGGCTCGGTGGCCGCGCGCAGATCCGAGCGCCAGCGCGCGTACTGGCGGGCATCGAAGTTCCAGTGCCGCTCCAGGCTTTCCAGCCGCAGGATCGGCAGCGTGCGCAGTTCGTCGTACTGGAAGACCCGGGTCTTCTCATCCACCGACTGGCGGATCGACAGCAGGCGCGGACCAAAAGCCGCCAGCGGATCCCGGCGGGTGGCGCGGGCGATGACGTCGGTGACAAAGCGTTCGTCGGCGTCCGCGCGCCAGGGGATGTCGCCCACCGGCACCGCCAGCGGCCCCTTCGCCGCCTGCGCGGCATCGGACAGCGGTGCGCCCGTGGCAGTCAGGCGCTGCGCCGATGCCGCTGCCGCGGCAGCCGTCATCAGCAGGCACAGCATCAGGATCGCGCAGGTACGCACTGGGCGCATGGGCCAACATCCACATCGCGACCTGCCGGTCGGGTGCGGTCAGTCTAGCCGCAGGCGCTCGGCTGCGGCCAGTCGAGCGCGCACGGACAGGCGTGATCAGGCCGAGACTTCTTCTTCCACCTCGTGTCGGCGCAGGGTATCGCTGGGATACTCGCCAAACAGGCTGTGGTAGTCCGCGGCCATGCGGCCGGGATCGTGGAAGCCGAAGCGGTGCGCCACCGCGGCGATGGTGGTCTGACCCGGATGATGCTGCTGCAGCGTACCGCGCACCAGGTGCAGGCGGCGCCGGCGGATGTACTGGCTCGGCGGCATCCCCAGGGTGACCTGGAAGGCGGTGCGCATGGTTCTGGGACTGACGCCAGCCAAGACGCAGAGTTCGTCCACGCGCAGGCTGCCTTGATCGCAGGCATCGATCTTGGCCATGGCGGTGGACAGTGCGCGACGCAACATCACCGGCGGACGCCCGCGCTTGTGCAGGGGCAGTTCGGGGGCGACGACAAGCAGGGGATTGAAAGGGCCCGTCATGGTCAGACCAGTCAAGCTGTTGGTGTGATTCATCGTGGACATCCTTGCTGGGGTGGGCTACGTAATTACCGGAAACAAAAACGCTTGCGACCGTGCATGGACGCGGCATTCGGCCACGCCCACGCATGGCTCATCAGTTGCTGCTGCCGTGCGGCGTCTCCAGCTTGCGCTGGGCAGCTTCCAGCGCCTTGTGCAGGCTCAACGTGTCGGCGCCCTGCGAAGGCGGATAGTCCATGAGGCTCTTGAGATGAGCAGCAATGAACGGACCGCCCGCCGTGGGCGCCCACAATTTGGCGGCGAGGAACTTGCGGCCGATGTAACCCCACTCGTGCGACTCGGGGTCCATCTTTTCCATCGGGTCCATGCGCAGGTTGAACAGGTACGGCACGCTGGGGTACGACTTGGGATTGAACCAGCTGCCTTCCTTCTTGACGCCGATGTGCATCTTCCAGTTGTCCACGCGCAGCGCCATCAGATCGGTTTCGTCGTAGTAGAAGATCTCGCGGCGCGCCGACTTCTCGGATCGGCCGGTCCAGTGCTCCAGGTTGTTGTAGCCATCCAGATGCACCTTGTACTTGGTGCCATTCATCGTATGGCCCTTGAGCAATTGCGCCTTCAGATCCGGCAAGCCGGCGGCCGCTGCCAGGGTGGCGAACAGGTCTTCGTGGTTCTGTATACCGTTGGACACGCTGCCGGCCGGGATGCGATCCGGCCACTTGACCAGGCAGGGCACGCGCACGCCGCCTTCCCAGGTCGTGCCCTTCTCGCCGCGGAATGGCGCGTAGCCGCCATCGGGCCACATCATCAACTCGTTGCCGTTGTCGGTGCTGTAGATGACGATGGTATTGTCGGCCACGCCGAGTTGCCGGAGCTTCTTCAGCAACACGCCCACCTGTTCGTCATGCTCGATCATCTTGGCGCGGTAGACGTCTTCCTCGGCGCGCCCTTCGTCCACTGCCTTCTGGATGTACTTCTTCGGCGAGTGCGACCAGATGTGACAGGCCGTGGTGTTGTGCCAGCAGAAGAACGGCTGACCTGAGTCCACTGCCCTGTCCAGCCAGTCCAGCGTGTGCTCCAGCACTTCGCCGTCAAAAGTTTCCATCCGCTTGCGGGTCAGTGCGCCGGTGTCCTCGATCTTCTGCTTGCCTACCCGGCCGAATTTCTTGTCGGTGGTGGCGTCGTCCTTGCTGGTTGCCCAGGCATGCAGCACGCCGCGCGGGCCGAACTGACTCTTGTAGTTGGGATTCTTCTGGCCCGGATAGTCGAGCTCTTCGGGTTCTTCCTCGGCATTGAGGTGGTACAGGTTGCCGAACCACTCGTCGAAACCGTGCACGGTGGGCAGGAACTCGTTGCGATCCCCCAGGTGGTTCTTGCCGAATTGGGCCGTGGCATAGCCCTGCGACTTGAGCACTTCGGCCAGGGTGGGATCGGACTTCTGGATGCCGCGCGCCGAGCCGGGAATGCCGATGGTGGTCATGCCGGTGCGGATCGGCATCTGGCCCATGATGAAGGCGGCGCGTCCGGCGGTGCAGCTGGGTTGCCCGTAGTGATCGGTGAACAACATGCCGTCACGGGCGATGCTGTCGATGTTGGGCGTGTGTCCCATCATGCCGTGGGTGTAGGCGCCGACATTCCACAAACCGATGTCGTCACCCCAGATCACCAGAATGTTGGGCCGATCCCTGGCACCGGCCTTGGCGCCGCTGGCCTTGGCGGGGACGGATTTGGAACTGGTCTTCTTGGCAGTCGCCATGCTGTTGCCTCCACTAGGGGGGTGGTGGGGGGATCAGGGAAGGAAGCCGGTTCGCGCCTCTGCGCAGGTGTCTTATCGCGCGTCTGCGCGAAGAATGGCCCGATGATCTTGAGCGGGCCAAGCATCAGGAACAGCACGGCAAAGATCGCCGTGGCCGACAGCGTATGGCCAGCGTGCGCCATGGGGGCAACGACGAGCAGCAACGGATCCATGGCATGCCTGCATCAGGGTCAGCCTGCGGTGAACGGCCAGCAATTTCATGTCCAGGCGCCGGCGCGAAGGGGCCGGACCAGCATCAGCGCTTTTATCCGTATTCCGACTCACGATGCGTATCTGGAAAAACGCACGCTGGCGAATGGGATGAACGGTCGAACGATCGGTGGATCGTCCCGGTTTTCGGACGCTATATTCGCTGCGCTTTCGACGACTGCCACGTAAAACCGGAAAAATCTATGGCCAGGAGGGTGCGATGGCCCGGGTGTCCTGTCGCGATTTCGGAGAGATCAACTACGCCTTGCCTGCCGCGCGTGGCCGCACCCTGCACACGCGACGAAGTGAACGTGCCTGGCAGCTGCGCGTGTTGCCTTTGGGTGACGTAACCGTGCTGATGGTGCTCGGCGGCGCCAGCAACCTGTTGCACGGCATCAGCCTGGATGATCAGTATTCGATCTACATTCCCTTGTCGGATGCCGCCGTGGTCATGCTGTACGGTGACGGCGCGGCGCAGGCGATGTTGGAATCCCGGCATCCGGGCCAGGGCCATCAGCTGCGCATGGCGACTTCCACCCGCTGGATACGCCTGCATTTCAGGCGCGGCGTGATGCGCCACCGGCTGGAACACGACTTCGTCGAATCTGACGTTCTGCCACCCTCACAGATATTCCAGTCCGGCGAGCCGGCGCTGATGGCGCTGGTGCGACTGGTACGTCGGCTGTATGAGCGGGACGACGATGATGCCGAAGCGCTCCATGGCAACGCCCGCATCATGGCGGCGCATCAGTTGCTGGAAGCGATCTTCAACTTGCGCGCGAGCCATGCCGAAAGTCCGCGCGCGGCGCGTGGCCGTCCCCCGCTGCAACGCCACCTGGTCATCAGCCGCTGCCTGGAACTGATCGACGCGGAACTGGCCCGACCCTTGAGCGTGGACGATCTCTGCGCTGCCGCCGGTGTATCCGACCGCACATTGCGCACGGTGTTCCTGGAGCAGTTCGGGGTCAGCCCGCATCGCTACCTGATGATCCGGCGCCTGCATGCGATCCACCAGGCGTTGTGCAGCGCGCACGATGGCGAAACCATCACCTCGTTGTGCAGCGACTACGGGGTCTGGGATTTCGGACGCTTCGCCCGCCAGTACCGGCAGGTGTACGGCGTGCTGCCCTCGCAGGATCTGCGCGCCGCGACCCGCCCGGCGTCAAACCTGGCCGCCCTGGCGCAGGCATCGAATGCCGCCCAGGCCGATGCAGGTTGCCGCCGGCGTCGCAAGGGCGGCGAGCCGGTCGCCGCGGCCGACCGGCTTCAGTAGGCGAATTCGCGGAAGACCTGATCCACGTCCCCCTTCCAGGCACCGTGGAAGAGTTCGAGCTTGCGTTCGGCTGGCGTCTGGTTGGATTCGACGATCTCCACCAGCGCATCCAGGAAGCCGCTTTCGTCCACGCCCCGGCCGTTGAATCGGGCACGTCGGCGCAAGCCGGCAACCGCGATGCGCACGGCCTGCGCGGCGATATCGCGCACCGTGCCACCGCGGAACGGCAGCTTGAGCGCATGCTTGGGCACCCCGTCGCGCAGCGCGTGGCGTTCTTCCAGGCTGAAGTCCTTGACCAGGTCCCAGGCAGCATCGAGCGCGGCATCGTCGTACAACAGGCCCACCCAGAAAGCCGGCAGCGCGCACAGCCGATTCCATGGCCCCCCGTCGGCGCCGCGCATCTCCAGGAATTTCTTCATCCGCACTTCCGGGAACGCGGTGGTCATGTGATCTGACCAGTCGCGCAACGTCGGCAAGGCACCCGGCAAGACCGGCAAGCGCCCCTGCAGGAAGTCGCGGAAGCTCTGGCCGCTGGCGTCGTGGTAGATGCCGTCGCGGTAGCTGAAGTACATCGGCACGTCGAGCAGGTAGTCGACATAGCGCTCGTAGCCGAAGCCGTCTTCGAAGACGAAATCGAGCATGCCGGTGCGATCACCATCGGTGTCGGTCCAGATATGCGAGCGATAACTCTGGTAGCCGTTGGGCTTGCCTTCGGTGAACGGCGAATCGGCGAACAGCGCAGTGGCGATCGGCTGCAACGCCAGCGACACGCGGAACTTCTTGATCATGTCCGCTTCGCTGGCGTAGTCCAGGTTGACCTGCACGGTGCAGGTGCGGGTCATCATGTCCAGGCCCAGCGATCCGACCTTGGGCATGTACGACTTCATGATCTGGTAGCGGCCCTTGGGCATCCAGGGCATCTCTTCGCGCGTCCACTTGGGCTGGAAGCCCATGCCGAGGAAGCCGAGCTGCAATGCATCGGCTACTTGCTTGACCTCATGCAGGTGGGTGCCCACTTCGGTGCAGGTCTGGTGGATGGTTTCCAGCGCGGCGCCGGACAGTTCCAACTGGCCGGCCGGCTCCAGGGTGACCGAGGCGCCGTCGCGGGTGAGGGCAATCACGCGGCCCTTTTCCTCGATCGGTTCCCAGCCGAACGGCACCAGGCCCTTGAGCAGGGCTTCGATGCCGCGGTCACCGTCGAAGGTGGGTGGGCGCAGATCGTCCAGGCGGAAGCCGAATTTCTCGTGCTCGGTGCCGATGCGCCACTCGCCGATCGGCTTTTCGCCGCTGGCGATGTACTCCACGAGTTGCGCACGATCGGTGATCAGCGTGTCGGCGACATGGCTGGGACTGGACAAAGGCGGACTCGCTGGCAGGTGTGGGGGTGCGGACAGGCCGCCAAGGTGCGCACTATAGCGGTTGGAACGGGACGCCAATCACGTCACGCCGGCACTGCAGTGTTCCGCCATCGCCGTGCCCCGGAGGGGGTCGACCGCAAGTACAGGGCGCGCCTAAGCTTGCGGCATGCCACGCCATATCTCCCATGCCGTCAGCCGCCATCCGGAACGCCACCGCAGCCAGCGGGTAGGTTGGCTGCGTGCGGCCGTGCTCGGTGCGAATGACGGCATCGTATCGGTGGCTGGGATCGTGGTGGGCGTGGCGGCCAGCGGCGCGAGCGTGCAGACCATCCTGGTCACCGGTATCGCCGGTGTGGTGGCCGGCGCCATGTCGATGGCCGCGGGCGAGTATGTCTCCGTGCAATCGCAGGCCGATGCCGAAGCCGCCGACCTGGCGATGGAACGCCACGAACTGCACACCGAACCCGGGCCGGAACTGGCCGAGCTCACCCACATCTACGTGCAACGCGGGCTGGAGCCTGCGCTGGCACGGCAGGTGGCCGAACAACTGACGGCGCACGATGCGCTCGGCGCCCATGCGCGTGACGAACTGGGCATCACCGAGGCCTTGCGTGCCCGTCCGCTGCAGGCGGCGTTGGCGTCGGCCGCGGCCTTCTGCGTGGGTTCCACCTTGCCCATCGTGGCCGCGCTGGCATCGCCGGAGGGGCGCGTGGCCAGCATCACCACGCTGGCCACGATCGTGGGATTGCTGTTGTCGGGCGCCTTGGCCGCCCGCGTGGGCGGCGCACCGGTGCTGCGCGGCGCGTTGCGGGTCGGCTTCTGGGGGGCGCTGGCGATGGCCGCGGCAACCGCCGTCGGCCGCTTGTTCAACGTGGCGATGTAGCCGGCGTCAGTTCCAGCCAGTTGGACACCACGGCACGGGCTTCTTCCACGCCTTGTTTGGACTCGGCCGAGAACGCCTGCACGCTGACGCTGTCGGCGAAATCGGCGAACAGCGACTTCTTCACCGCCTGCAGGGTCTGCATCTGCTGGCCACGGCCGAGCTTGTCGGCCTTGGTCAGCAGCGCATGCGCCGGAATGCCGCGCTGCACCGCGTAGCCGAGCATCTGGCGGTCGTAATCCTTGAGTGGATGTCGGATATCCATCACCACCACCAGGCCCTTGAGCGCCTGGCGGGTATTGAAATAGCCCTGGATGAAGGCCTGCCAGTGCGCCTGCAGGTCGTGCGGCACCTTGGCGTAGCCATAGCCGGGCAGGTCCACCAAGTTGCGCGCCGGACGCACTTCGAAGAACACCAGTTGCTGGGTCCGGCCGGGGGTCTTGGAGACCCGCGCCAGCGCGTTGTGACCGGCCAAGGCGTTGAGCGCGCTGGATTTGCCGGCGTTGGAGCGGCCGGCGAACGCGACCTCATGGCCCTCGTCGATCGGCAACTGGCGGGAGTTGTGCGCCGACAGCAGGTAGTGGGCGGCATTGAGCAGATTGGACATGCCACTAGGATGGCATGTCCGGCCCTTCCCACGGCCCAACTAACGCATGAATTGACCGGAGCAGGCCCGCGAAGGGATAATTCGGAGGTTTCGCGGTGGCCCATGGCGCCGTTTCCTTGGGCCGCTTTCGTAATAATTTCGGAGCTTTAGCATGCGCCACGCTCGCGTTTGGGGACTGACTGGACTGGCCGTACTGGCCGTCGCCGCAGCCGCCTATGCACAGACCACCGTCGTGCCGGTACCGGACAACGCGCCGGTGGAAACCGCCTCGTTGGACATCGACCTGACCAAGACCACCTGGGGCGACGCCGCCGCCGGACAGACCAAGGCTGCTGCATGCGCCGCCTGCCATGGCGCCGACGGCAACCCCAGCGACCCGCAGTACCCGCGCATTGCAGGCCAGAGCGAGCGCTACATGGCGCGCCAGCTGGCTCTGTTCGCCAGCGGCCAGCGCACCAGCGGCATGGCCCCGGTGATGGTGCCGTTCGCCCAGAGCCTGAGCGCGCAGGACATGCGCGACGTCGGCGCGTACTTCGCCACCCAGAAGTCGGGCGCCAGCCTGGCCGACGACGGCGCGGTCAGTGGCGGCGTGTACGACGGCAAGAAGTTCTACGAAATCGGCCAGCAGCTGTACCGTTCCGGTGACGCCGCGCGCGGCATTCCGGCGTGCATGGCCTGCCATGGCCCGACCGGCGCCGGCAATCCGGGTCCGGCGTATCCGCATGTGGGTGGTCAGCAGCAGGCCTATGTGGTCCGTCGCCTGCAGGAATACCAGGCCGGCACAACCACCGAAAAGGACGCCAGCCACTTCAACATCATGGCGCAGGTCGCGCATCCGCTGACCGAGCAGGAAATCCAGGCGCTGGGCAGCTATCTGCAAGGCCTGCATGACCGCGCCGACGATCAAGCGGCCAGCACCAAGCCAGCCAAGAAGTCGTGAGTGTGATGGCTGCCCGGCAGCCCTGATTCACAGCTCCTGTTCATTGCGCCGGCCACACCATGGCCGGCGTTTCTTTTTGTCACGGAGGGATGGATGAGGAAACACGCGCTGACCCGATCGACCGCGCTGCTGGCCCTGTTGGCGTCGATCCTGCTGTCCTGCATGCCATTGCTGGCCTTGGCGCAAGCCAAGCCCGCGCCCGTGGCCGGCCAGGACTACGAGGTGATCGCCGACGGCAAGCCGTTCGCCGCTGCCAAAGGCAAGATCGAAGTCGCCGAAGTGTTCTCCTACGCCTGCGTGCATTGCGCCCATTTCGAACCGGCGCTGCAGACCTGGAAGCGTCGCCAGCCCAAGGACGTGCAACTGACCCAGGTGCCGGCCGCGCTGTCCAGCAGCTGGCTGCCGTTTGCCCGCGCCTACTACGCGGCCGAGTCGGCCGGCGTGCTGGGCGCCAGCCACACCGCGGTGTTCAAGGCACTGCACGAAACCGGCGCATTGCCCATGCACAATCCGTCGGTCGACGAGCTGGCTGATTTCTATGCCAACTACGGCGCCGACCGCGAGAAATTCGCCGCCCTGTTGCGCAGCGATGCGGTTGGCGAGAAAGTCGAACGCGCCAAGCGCTTTGCCATGGATGCCGGTGTCAGCGGCACGCCCACGCTAATCGTGGCCGGCAAGTATCGCGTCACCGGTGGCAGCAACTACGACCAGGTGCTGGCCATCGTCGACTGGCTGGTCGCGCGCGAGCGCGCCGGCGCGCGCAAGTAGAATCCTCTTTCCCTGCTGGAGCCCTCGCTCATGAAGCTTCGTCACTATCTGCTCGCGTTCGCCCTGCTGCCGCTGCTCGCGGCATGTGGTCCCAAGGAAGAATCCACCGTGACGCCGGCCGCTGATGCGCCTGCCAGCGCACCGGCCGAAACGCCCGCCCCCGCCGCCGATGCAGCAGCTCCGGCTGCCGATGGCACCGCCGCTCCTGCCGCTGATGCTGCAGCGCCGGCCGCCCCCGATGCGGGCGCCGCAGCGGCTGCTCCTGCTCCCGCGCCCATCGTTCCGGCCGGCCCGGCGCCGGTCCCCGGCGTGGACTACGTGCTGATCCCCAATGGCCAGCCCTTCCTGCCGTTGAACGGCAAGATCGAAGTGGTCGAAGTGTTCGGCTATGTCTGCCCGGCCTGCGCCAGCTTCCAGGGCCAGATCATGCCGTGGCGCAAGACGCTGCCGGCCGATGTCCGCCTGACCTATGTGCCGGTGGCCTTCGGTCCGGAATGGCAGCCCTATGCGCAGGCGTTCTATGCCGCCGAAAGCAAGGGCCTGGTCGAGCGCACGCATGACGCGGTGTTCACCCAGATCCACGCCAATCGCAGCCTGCCGGGCGAAGGCCAGAAGCCGGATCCGGCCAAGGTTGCCGCCTTCTACGCCGGCTACGGCGTGGATGCCAAGGAATTCCTGGGTCTGATGAACAGCTTTGGCACCTCGGCCAAGATCAACCGCGCCAAGCAGTTCGCCATGGCCGCGGGCGTCAGCGGCACGCCGTCGCTGGTCGTCAATGGCAAGTATCTGGTGAAGGGCCGTAGCTTCCCGGACATGTTGCGCATCACCGACGCCTTGATCGCGCAGGAACGCGCCGCCAAGTAAGGTGCAGTTCCATCCGTGTTGATGTCCCCCCCATGACAACACCTACCGGCAAGCGCCGGCTGCGGGTGCTCAGCGCCAACATCCAGGCAGGCTCGAGCACCCGCCGCTACAGCGACTACGTCACCCGCAGCTGGTCGCATGCCTTGCCCGCCGGCAACAAGCGCGGCAGCCTGGACGTCATCGCGCAGCTGGCCGGCGAACACGACATCGTCGGCCTGCAGGAAGCCGATCCCGGCAGCCTGCGCTCGGGGTTCACCAACCAGACGCACTATCTGGCCGAACGTGCCGGCTTCGATTACTGGACCCACCAGCCCAACCGCAATGTCGGGCGGGTGGCTTCCAGCGCCAACGGCCTGCTGAGTCGGCTCGAACCCCGGGAAGTCTCCGATCACGCCCTGCCCGGCCGCATCGCCGGGCGCGGCGTGCTGGTCGCGCGCTTTGGCGAAGGTGACGAGGGCTTGACCGTGGCAGTGGCGCACCTGTCGCTGGGCGCCAACTCGCGCAAGTCGCAACTCTCGTTCATTGCCGAACTGTTGGCCGATCATCCGCACGCGGTGCTGATGGGCGATTTCAACTGCATGTGCGACATGCCGGAAATGGACGTGCTGTACAAGAACACGCGGCTGCGTCCGCCGGAACACCGCATCGCCACGTTTCCGAGCTGGAAGCCACAGCGCGCGATCGACCACATCCTGATCAGCGAAGACCTGGTGGCCGACGATGCACGCGCAGTGCCCGCGGCCAATTCCGATCACCTGGCGCTGGCAATGAACATCGACGTGCCGGACAGCGCCCTGCGCTGATTCCACGCGACGCCACGCCGCACCGCGCCGTGCACGCCGCGATCAGCCGGCGACGATGATGCTGATCCCCATCACCACCATGAAGATGGCGAACACCCGCTTGAGCGCCACACCGCTGATGCGGTGCGCCAGGCGCGTGCCATACGGCGCGGCCAGGACCGACGCGATGGCGACGCCAATCGCAGCAGGCAGATAGACGTAACCCACCGCATGCTGCGGCAAGGCGCCGGCCGGCGCATGCAGCGCGTAGCCCAGCGCACTGCCGATGGCGATGGCCACGCCGCAAGCGCTGGACGTGCCGACCGCACGCACCGGCGCCACACCGCGATGCACCAGCAGGGGCACGGTCATGCTGCCACCGCCGATGCCCACCACCGCCGATACCGCACCAATCGCGGAGCCGGCCACGGTCATCGGCCAGCCGCGCGGTGCAGGCACGGCCTGCCCATCGGGCGCGCCGCGGGTCTTGCCGAACGCCATCTGCGCGCCGGCAATCAGGCAGTAGATCGCCACCACCCAACGCAGCACCGCATCATCCAGATACACCGCCACGCCGCTGCCCAGCCAACCGCCCAGCAGCAGGCCCGGCACCATCCAGGCCACGGTGGGCCACATCACGCTGCCGCGGCGGTGATGCGCGGTCGCAGAGGACGTTGCGGTCAGCACGATGCTGGCCAACGAACTGGCCAGGGCCGCATGCATCGCGGCTTCCTGCGGTATGCCGAACCACGGCAACAGCCACACCAGCGCCGCCACCAGCACCAGCCCGCCGCCAATGCCCAACAAGCCCGCCAGTACGCCGGCAATGATGCCGAGCAGCGGAAAAATCCAGAAATGCTGCAAACCCTGCTCCTGGTAAGGATGCTGCTACTGAAAACACGCGCCGATGAAGAGCGTCGACGATGAAGGACTTCCCTGGCAAGGATAGTCGCTGCTCGCGATCGTCGCTGATCATCCTTGTCCACGAATCCGTTCATCGCTGTCCGGTATATTCCGGCGCATGAGCCCCCGACTGTCCCTCATCGTACTCGCCGCCACGCTGGCACTGCTTGCCGCGCCTGCCGTGCAGGCCCAGAACAACACCGGCAATGCAGCGCCGCCCGGCGCAGGCAATGCCGGCGCCACGCAGGCGTCGCTGGCCAACGTGCGCGCTGCGCTGGAAGCCGCCGAACGCGGCCAGTTCAACACCGCGCAGTTTCCCGGACTGTCCACGCATCCGTTGTATGGCTGGATAGAACTGGCCAGCCTGCGGCGCGATATCGATGCCGTGTCCACGGCGCAGGCGCAGGCGTTTCTCAAACGCTACGAAGGCCAGGCAGTGGCCGACAATTTCCGCGCCGTCTGGCTGGCGTCGCTGTCGCGCCGGCAGGACTGGCCGACTTTCCTGTCGGCCTACACCGGCAGTGAAAACACCACCCTGCGCTGCGCCGAATTGAATGCGCGCCAGGCCACCGGTCGTGCCGACGCGCAATGGACCCGGGATGCGCAGGCGCTGTGGCGCGGCGCGGACAAATCGCTGCCGGATGTCTGCGATCCGGTGTTCGCCGTGCTCGCCAATCGCGGCGGATTGCCGCCCGCACTGCGCTGGGAACGCATCGATGCCGCCGCTGCCGCCGGGCAAGCGGCCGTGATGCGCAGCGCCGCGCGCGGTCTGCCCGCCGATGAAACGGCACTGGCCGCCGACTACGCGGCCTTCATAGACGCGCCGCATGCGCGCGCGCTCAACTGGCCGCGCACGGATCGCAGCCGACGCATGGCCAGTTATGGCCTGGCGCGACTGGCCGGCAAGAACCCATCCGCCGCCGAAACCGAGCTGGCGCAATACACCAGCGCGCTGGGCCTGACCGACGCCGATCGCGGCCGCGTGCTCTACCAGATCGCGCTGTGGAGCGTGGCTTCCTACGAACCCGATTCCGCCCGCCGTCTCAACGAAGTACCCGAGGGCGCCTACGACGAACGCCTGCACGAGTGGCGCGTGCGCGAGGCGATGGCGCGTGGCGACTGGCGCAATGCGCTGGTGGCCCTGCGCAGGATGCCGGCCAAGCAGCGCGGCGATGATCGCTGGAAGTATTTCGAAGCCCGACTCTCGGAGAAGACCGGGGACCAGGCTGCTGCGCAGCGTCTGTTCGCCGAGGTGGCGCGCTCGCCCACCTTCCACGGCTTCCTTGCCGCCGATCGACTCAACCAGCCCTACGCGCTGTGTCCGTGGATTTCCAACGACAGCGACGCCGACAAGGCCCGGATCGCGCGCGATCCCGCCATCGTCCGCGCGATGCTGCTGTGGCAACTGGATCGCCCGGGCTGGGCCACCGCCGAATGGAACAGCGCGCTGTCGCGTTTCGACGACGTCCAGCGCCGGCTGGCGGTGGAGGTGGCGCAGGACAACGGCTGGTTCGATCGCGCGGTTTTCTCGCTCGGCAAGAATCCGGAGGAACAGCGGCTGTACCAGTTGCGCTTCCCGCTGCACCATGGCGAGACCATCAAACGCGAGGCGGCGAAGAACGCCATCGACCCGGCCTGGGTGGCCGCGGAAATCCGTGCCGAATCCGTGTTCAACCCCAGGGCGCGATCGGCCGCCAATGCGATGGGGCTGATGCAGGTGGTGCCCGCCACCGGCGCCGCCACCGCCAAGAAGATTGGCCTGCCCTGGACCGGCGCAGCCAGCCTGTACGACTCCGACACCAACATCCAGATCGGCACGGCCTATCTGCGCGAGATGGAAAACAAGTACGGCATGCCCTACATCGCCATCGCCGCCTACAACGCCGGCCCCACGCCCACTGCGCGCTGGCAGTCGCAGCGGCCGGGCTTTGATCCGGACATCTGGATCGAGACCATCAGCTACAAGGAAACGCGCGATTACGTGGCGCGCGTGCTGGCCTTCAGCGTGATCTACGACTGGCGCCTCAACGGCAACGCCCTGCCGATCACCGACCGCATGCTGGGCAAGCTCGATGGCAAGCGCCGCAGTTTTGTCTGCCCGGAAGCGCGCCTGCCGCGCAGTTGAGCCAGGCCGGCGCGCATCAGGCATCATGCGCGCATGAAGATCTTCCTTGTCGGCGGTGCGGTGCGTGATCGTCTGCTGGGCTTGCCGCCCGGCGACCGCGACCATGTGGTGGTCGGCGCCACCCCGCAGCAGATGCTGGCGCTGGGCTACAAGACGGTGGGCCGCGACTTTCCGGTGTTCCTGCATCCGGACAGCGGCGAGGAGTACGCCCTGGCCCGCACCGAGCGCAAGAGTGGCCGCGGCTATCGCGGCTTCGTGGTGGATACCGATCCGGCGGTGACGCTGGAAGAAGATCTGCAGCGACGCGACTTCACCATCAATGCGCTGGCCGAAGACGCGGATGGCCGCGTGATCGATCCCTACGGTGGCCAGGCGGATCTGCAGGCACGCGTGCTGCGCCATGTCGGCCCCGCCTTTGTCGAAGATCCCGTGCGCGTCTTGCGAGCCGCGCGCTTCATGGCGCGGCTGGCGCCGCTGGGTTTCCGGATTGCACCGGAGACCTTGGCCTTGATGCGCGAGATGGCGGCCAGCGGCGAGCTCGATGCGCTGGTGCCGGAACGGGTCTGGCAGGAATTGCGGCGGGCGCTGGCGTCCGAGCGCCCCTCGGCCTTCCTGGCGACCTTGCGCGAGGCCAATGCCCTGGCCAGCGTATTGCCGGAAGTGGACGCGCTGTACGGCGTGCCGCAGCGCGCCGAGTTCCATCCCGAAGTGGATACCGGCGTGCACCAGCAGATGGTCAGCGACATGGCCGCGCGTCTGGCGCGCGGCGATGATCGCATCGGCTATGCCGCGCTCTGCCATGATCTGGGCAAGGCGATGACGCCGGAAGCGGAACTGCCGCGCCACGTGATGCACGAGCAACGCGGCATCGCGCCGGCCATCCAGCTCAGCGAGCGCCTCAAGGTGCCGGTGGAGCATCGCGATCTGGCGGTGCTCGCCTGCCGCGAACACCTCAACGTGCATCGCCTGGACGAGCTGCGCGACGCTACCGTGTACGAGGTGCTGGCGCGCTGCGATGCGTTCCGCAAACCCGAGCGTATCGCCCAGCTGGCGCTGGTCTGCGAAGCCGACAAGCGCGGTCGCCTGGGCAGCGAGGAGGCGAGCTATCCGCAAGGCGCGGAACTGCAGCGACTGCACGCCGCCGCCTGTGCGGTAAGCGCGCGCGATGTGGCGCTGCCCGGCCTGAGCGGCCCGGAGATCGGCGAGGCCCTGAAACATGCGCGCATCGGCGCCATCCAGCGCGCGCGCAAACCGGTGGCATGAAGCCAGCGCGCAGGTTCCCACCTTCATCCATCCGCAGGAGTCGTCCATGCTCGCGCAGGCAAAGGGTCAGTTCGAGGTCAAGCTGCAGTTGCAGCAAGCCAGCCCCGGCATCGAGGCCGCGCGCCTGGGTCGGCAGACCATCGACAAGCAGTTCCGCGGCGACCTGGACGCCGCCAGCCTGGGCGAGATGCTGGCGGTCATGACCGAAGTGAAAGGCTCGGCTGCCTACGTGGCGCTCGAGCGCGTCGACGGCACCCTGCACGGCAAGCGTGGCAGCTTTGTGTTGTTGCACAGCGCCGTGATGGATCGCGGCGCGCCCAGCTTGAGCGTGCAGGTGGTAGCCGATTCGGCCAGCGGCGAACTGAGCGGATTGCGCGGCAGCATGCGCATCGAAATCAGCGAGGGCCAGCACCACTACGTGTTCGATTACAGCCTGCCACCGGAGTAATCGCGCGTGCCAGGCTCACAGCCGATTGGGCGTGAGCTTGAGCAGGCGCGCGTCGGCGCCATCCTCCAGCACCCACAGGGCGCCATCCGGGCCCTGCTCCACTTCGCGGATGCGCCGGCCCATCGGGTAACGGCGGTATTCGCGCGGTGACTCGCCCATCTCCACCTGGACAAGCGCCTGCGATGCCAACCCGCCAATGAAGCCGTAATTCTGGAAGTACGGAAACAATTCGCCGCTGTAGATCACGAAACCGGCCGGCGCGATCACCGGCGTCCAGGAAATCTCCGGCGCGTTGAATTCGGGTCGGGTCGGGTGATCCGGGATGGGGCTGCCGTCGTAATTGTCGCCATTGGACACAATCGGCCAGCCATAGTTGGAGCCGCGTTCAATCAGATTGAGCTCGTCGCCGCCGGCCGGCCCCATCTCGTGCGCCCAGAGCCGGCCGGTGGCGTCCAGCGCCAGCCCCAGCACGTTGCGATGACCATACGACCACACCTGTGCAGCGCGGCCGCCCTGCGCGGCGAAGGGATTGCCGGCCGCAGGCGTGCCGTCATCATTGAGCCGCAGAATCTTGCCGAGGTTGCTCTGCAGATCCTGGGCCGGTGAACCCTTCTGCCGCTCGCCGGAACTGACCCAGAGCTTGCCTTCGCGATCGAACAACAGCCGATGGCTGTAATGGGCGTCGCCACTGACCTTGGGAGTCTGCCGCCAGATCACCTGCAGGTTCTGCAGTGTGCCGCCGTTGCCGCTGGCGTCCAGCTGCAGGCGCGCGCGCGCCACCGCCGCGCCGCGCCCACCCGTGCCCTCTTCGGCATAGCTCAGATACACCAGGCCATTGCTGGCGTACTGCGGATGCAGGATCACATCGCCCAGTCCACCCTGGCCACCGTAGGCGACCGTGGGTACGCCGAGGATTTCGCCGGTCTGCCGCGTGGCCACGTTGATCAGGCGCAGATGTCCCGGCTTCTCGGTGACCAGCAGGCGGCCGTCAGGCAGGAACGTCATCGCCCACGGTTGATCGAAGCGCGCCACCTCGGCGCTGACGAAGGGCGGATCCGGAATCCGCCGCGGCGGCGACATGCCCTCGGCGCGTTGTGCGCTGGCCTGTTGCGCCAGCAGCACGCGCGGGGAGACGTGCACGGCCAACGGCAACGTCGGTGACGTCGCCGGGTTCTCTTCGCTGGCCTCGGTCACCGGACTGGCATCGCAGGCCAGCAGGCTCAGGCTCATGACCACGGGGGCAACGCAGGCAACACTCAACCGGGACGTGCGCATGGTGGACTCGCATCGGAGTACGTGGCGGCGTTGTACCGCACCGGCGCGTAGGAAAGCGTGACCGGGCGCCGGTTCAGACCTTCAGGTGCAGGCCGCGGGCATCCATGACCCGCACAATCAGCCACCACAGCGCCACGAAGGCCAGCGCGAAGGCCAGCGAGGGCAGGGTCGGCCCGAAGCGCGGCGTCATCCAGCCGGCAAAGCCGTGCTGGTAGATCGGCCCCCACCAGCCCAGGCCCGCGAACGCATAGACCATGATCGCCGAACCGGCGTAGGCGGCGATGGCGTTGACGCCAAAACTGCGCCCCAGCGCCGGCAAGCCGCGCTGATCGATCAGTCGATGCGCAAGCCAGAGCGCCAGCGTCGCCCAACCGGCCGTCCACAGCACGTAGGAAGACGTCCACAGATTCTTGTTGAACGGCATCAGCAACGACCATGCCGCGCCGGCCAGCAGCAACGCGATCGCCGCCAACGGCAGCCAGCGCGCCTGATCACGTCGCAGGGCATCGCCTGCCATCACGCCAAGCAGGGTGGTGGCGATGGCCGGCAGGGTACTGAGCAGGCCTTCCGGATCATGGCCACGGCCGCTGGCGGCATCGTGCGCATAGGCGAGCGCGCCGACCAAAGCCGTATCGATGCGACTGGCCAGGTTGCTCCAGGGCGCATAGCCGCCGTTGCAGGCCAGCAGTGCCCAGTAGCCCAGCAGGATCGCCAGCAACACCAACACGCGTGCACGCGGGCGCAGATACAAGGCCAGCCAGGCGGCGGCGATGAAGCACAGGCCAATCCGTTGCAGCACGCCCCAGGGTCGATAGTGCGGCGTGTCGAGCCACCACCATGCCAACAGGTGCAGCAACAATCCGATGCCGATGATCTTCGCGCCACGCCACAGCGCCGCGCGCATCAACGGAGCGGCAGCGGCGCCGGCTTCCCGGCGTGGCGAAATGCCCAGCGCAATCGACACGCCGACAATGAAAAGGAAGAACGGGAAGATCAGATCGGTCGGCGTGCAGCCATGCCACGGCGCATGCAGCAAGGGCGCGTAGACATGGCCCCAGTCACCCGGATTGTTGACCAGCAACATCGCCGCCACGGTCAGGCCGCGCAGCGCATCCACCGATGCGAATCGAACGGGGGCCGGGCTCGCCGTCACGCTGCGTGTTGACCGTCAATCCAGCTGCCCACCACGTTCAAGTCCGCATCCACCGCGACCAGATCGGCGCGGTAGCCCGGCGCGATCCGGCCATGGCTGGCCGACAGTCCCAGGAAGTCGGCCGGATACGTCGATGCCATGCGCGCGGCTTCTGCCAAGGGCAGCCCCAACATCTGCACCGCGTTGCGCACGGCCGTGGCCATGTCCAGCGCCGATCCGGCCAGCGAGCCGGCGGCGTTGCGGACCACGCCGTCCTGCACGGTGATGGTTTCGCCATACAGCACGTAGCTGGGATCGTCCGAGCCCACCGGCGGCATGGCGTCGGTCACCAGGAATACCTTGCCGACCGGCTTGGCCGCCAGCGCCACGCGCAAGCTGCCGGCGTGTACATGATGGCCATCGGCGATGATGCCGCACCAGCTGTTGCGGTCTTCCAGCGCCGCGCCCACCGCGCCGGGTTCGCGGCCCTGCAGCGGCGACATGGCGTTGTACAGATGGGTGAAACCGCTGATGCCGGCGTCCAGCCCGGCGCGGATTTCTTCGTAACTGCCGGCGGTATGGCCGGCGGCGACAATCACCCCGCGCGCGACCAGATCGCGGATGCTGTCAACGGGAATACGTTCCGGCGCCAGCGTCAGCAGGGTCACGCCGTTGTCGAGCGAAGCGGCCATGGCGATTTCCGCTGCGTCGGGCACGCGGAACTTGCCTGCGTCATGCGTGCCCTTGCGCGCCGGCGCCAGGTACGGGCCTTCCAGATGGATGCCGAGCACGCCGGGCACGCCGGCTTCGATGGCCGCGCGGGTAGCGGCAATGGCTTCGCGCATCACCTCGGCGTCATCACTGATGAGCGTGGGCAGGAAACCGGTGGTGCCGAACTGGCGATGCGCCTCACCGATGCGACGCAAGGTGTCCACGGTCGGCGCGTTGTTGAACAGCATACCGCCGCCGCCGTTGACCTGCGCATCGATGTAGCCCGGCAGCAGGGTGGCGCCCTGCAGATCATGGCGTGCAGTGGACGCCGGCACTTCGCTCAGCGGCAGCAGCGACTGGATGTCGCGGCCATCGAGGATCACCGCCAGGTCATCGCGGAACCCCTGCGTGGTCAGCACGCGCGCATTGATCAGGGCGATGCTCATACCGTCTCCGTCACCTTGTTCAGATGCGGCGGCACATCCGGGTTGAAGCCACGCCGCAGCGCCAAGGCATTGATGGCGCGGTAGTAACTCTGGATGGTCAACAGCGGTGAGCAGGCCGGATGCGGCGCCTTGGCCAACGCCAGCGATTGGCCCGGGCCGGCGGACGGATCGGCATGTTCGGCCGCCACCCACACCTGTGCGCCGCGCGCGCGGAATTCCTTGGCCAACGCCAACGTGCCGGCTTCGGTTTCATCCGGCTGGGCAAAGCACAGCACCGGAAAGCCCGGACCGACCAGCGCCATCGGCCCATGCTTCACTTCGGCCGAGCTGTAGGCTTCGGCATGCAGGCCGCAGGTTTCCTTGAACTTGAGCGCGGCTTCCTGTGCAGCCGCCAGGCCCAGGCCGCGTCCGAGCACGAACAGATTGTGCGCATCGACCAGCCCATCGGTGAGCGCCGACCAGTCGGCCTGCCAGGCGGCGCGCAGGCTGTCGGGCAACTTGCCCAGGGCCTCGCGCAGCGGCCCCTCGTCTTTCCAGTGCGCGCCCAGTTGCAGGATCGCGGCCAGCGAGGCCAGGTAGCTCTTGGTCGCCGCGACACTGCGCTCGGGGCCGGCATGCAGCGGAATGACGGTCTGCGCCAGTTCGGCCAGCGGCGAATCCTCGACGTTGACGAAGGCCACGACCCGCGCGCCGGCAGCGGCGGCGGCACGCGCGTTGTGCAGCAGGTCCGGACTCTTGCCGGACTGCGAGATGACGATGTACAGCGCATCCTTGAGCTGCTGGCGCGCTTCGTAGACCGAACCCACCGACGGCGACGCCGACGCGGTGACGAAGCCCAGCTGGGTCTCGAACAGGTACTTGGCGTAGGTGGCCGCATGATCCGAACTGCCGCGTGCACAGGTCACCACGAACGGCGGCGGGTTGGCGCGCAGATCCGCAGCCAGCCGGGCGATGGTGGCCTCGTTGCGCGCGTACTGCGCGGTCACCACATCGGCAGTCTGCTGCGCCTCCTGGAACATCAGCGTGGCGTTGGCGGCGGGAAGGCTTGCAGAGTCGTTCATGGCGATGAGTCGTTGCGTTCGGTGCGCAGGCGGACCGGCGCGGTGGAGCCACGCACCACCAGCTGCGGCACGAAGCCCTGGTTGTGCACGGGGGCGGGGGTGTCGTCGTAGGCGTCCTGGCGCAGCGTGGCGATCAGCAGGCGCGCGGCCTGCTTGGCGATGTCCTCGGTGGCCTGTTTGGCGGTGGTCAACGGTGGCCAGGACTGGCGCGAGAACGGGCTGTCCTCGAAGCCGGCAATGGACAACTCGTACGGCACGTTCATGCCGGCCGACTTGGCCGCGGCCAGCACGCCGGCGGCGATTTCGTCATTGGAGCCGAAGATGGCGGTGGGCGGTTCACGCAGCGCCAGCAGGCGGCGCGCACCACGGAAGCCGTCGTCGAAGGTGTAGTCGCCCGGCACCACCAGATGCTTGTCCAGGGTGATGCCGTAATCCTTCAGCGCCTTCTCGTAGCCGTTGTAGCGCTCGATGCTGGAGCGATGCGCCAGGCCACCCCAGAGAAAACCGATGCGCTGGTGGCCGAGCTGGATCAGGTGCTCGGTAATCTCGTAGGCGGCATCGTGATCATCCACGTAGACGCAGGGATGGCCGTCCTGCGGGTCTTCCATGGCCGCGATGATCCGCACCAGCTTGACCCCGCGTGCGGCCAGCGCATTGACCAGATCCATGCGCTCGGACATCGGCGCGGTCAGCACCAGCCCGGCCAGGCGCGAGCGTTGCACGAACTCGGCCAGTTCCTCGGCCAGCAGCGGCGAGGTGGAATCGCAGGGATGGATCTGCAGGCCGAAGCCGGTTTCCCTGCACGCCGCCAGCACGCCGTTCTGCACACCGATGATGTGGTACGGGTTGGGATTGTCGTAGACCAGGCCGATCACGAACGGCGTGCCGCTGCGCAGGTTGCGCGCGGACTGATCCGGTTCGTAGTCCAGCTCGGCGATCGCATGCAGGACGCGCGCACGCGTGCCCTGCATGACCGATGGCTCGTTGTTGATCACGCGCGAGACGGTCTTCAACGAGACCTTCGCGCGCTCGGCCACGTCCTTGATGGTGGGTCTGCGCATGCCTTCAGCCATGGAGGTTGTCCCCGCCAATCATGCCGCGATCACGCCGACTGCGTCTTGCCGGCGCGGTGGCCGCGCAAGGCGAAGTAGAGGATGTAGAGGTAGCAGGGCACCGCCAACGCGGTGAACACCAGCTGGAAATCGTGCGCCTGCTTGAGTACCGCGAACAGCTGCGGAATCACCGCGCCGCCGGCGATGCCCATGATCAGCAGGGCCGACCCGGTTTCGGTGAAGCGGCCCAGGCCCTTGATCGCCAGCGGGAAGATCGCCGGCCACATCATGGCGTTGGCAAACCCGAGCGCGGCCACGAACAGCACCGACACGTAGCCATGGGTGAGGAACGCGCCAATGGCGAAGGCGATGCCCAGCACTGCTGAAACACTCAGGTAGCGTTCCTGCGAAATGAAGCGCGGGATCGCGATCAGGCCGACCACATACCCCACCAACATCGCGCCAAGCGTGTAGGAGGTGAACATCTTGGTTTCATCCAGCGGCAGGCCAAAGCCCTTGCCGTAGGCGCCAATCGCATCACCGGCCAGCACTTCCACGCCCACGTAAACGAACAGGCAGATCACGCCCAGCATCAGGTGCGGGAACTGGAACGCGCTGCGCTTGCCGGCCGCCCCGCTGGCGTCGACGCTGGCATTGGCCTCGGCGGTTTTCACTTCCGGCAGCGGCGAGAACAGGATGCCGATGGCCAGCAACACCAGCAACGCGGCCATGCCCATATAGGGCAGGTAGATGCGCGCGGCAAATTCGTTGAGCAGCGCTTCCTTGGCCTCAGGCGTGGCCGCGGCGACCTGGCCGGCGAGATCGCCCATGCCATGCAATACATAAGTGGCCAGCACCAGCGGCGCCAGGATGCCGGCAATCTTGTTGCAGATGCCCATCACCGCGATGCGCTGCGCCGCGCCTTCGATCGGACCCAGGATGCTGATGTAGGGATTGGCTGCGGTCTGCAGGATGGCCAGGCCGGCGCCGATGGTGAAGATGCCGGCCAGCGCGCCGGGATACCAGCGGTGCGTGGTGTATTGGCCGAACACCACCGCGCCCACGGCCATGGCGAACAGGCCCAACGCCATGCCCTTCTTCATGCCGGTGCGCTTGAGGATCACCGACGACGGCAAGGCCAGGCAGAAATAGGAAATGTAGAACGCGCTCGGAATCAGGAAGGCGTAGGCCTCGCTGACATCGAACGCCAGTTCGGCAAAGCCGATCAGCGGGCCATTGAGCCAGGTGACAAAGCCGAAGATGAAAAACAGCAGGCCGATGATCGCAATCGACGTGAACTGGCGTGTGCCGGGTACGGCTTGGACGGCGGACATGTGTGGCGAACTCCCCTCTCGATGATTGGCGGCCCGAGCCGCTGCTGCTTGCCATGGACAGGCCATGGGCAACTCCCGGGACAAACGTTGTCACAGAATCGCCGATCACACCACCCGCCCTGGCGCGGCGAGCCACTCCCTTGGTGCGTTGCATCAGCCATTCCGATCTTGCAGTGCAGCAGCCGTGACCCACGTTGTCGGCCGCAATTTCACGAAATCTGAACCGTATTTGGTGCTTTTGGAACTGAATAGGGTTGTCTATGACGGATCCTTTGCAAAAGTGATCCGACTGATGCCAGCCCTGCCCCTATTTCATGACAGAGTGTTGACAACGTTGTCAAACCACTCCCACACTCCGGCGCCATCAGGGTGCACTTCGCCCTCGCGAACATGTGGGGAAACGTGTGGTCGCAATTGCCAATCCAGTGCCGGTGGACGTGCGCATGAATGCAGGCGAAGCCTTTCTGGCTGCCGATGTCGGCGGTACGCATGTCCGCGTGGGCCTGGTCCAGCCGGGCGCCGATGGGCATCCGGAAGTGCTGCAGTACCAGAAGTATGCCTGCGCCCAGCACGCCGGCCTGGCCGAGATCCTGGGCGATTTCCTGCGTTCGCTGCCGGGCGTGCCGGTACGGCGCGGCGTGATCGCCAGCGCCGGCTATCCGCTGGCCGATGGCAGCGTGATCACCGCCAACCTGCCGTGGCCGCTGGCGCCGCGGCGCATCGCCGAACAACTGGGCCTGGCCGAACTGCGCCTGGTCAATGATTTCGAAGCCGTCGCCCACGCCGCCGCCCATGTCGATGCCAGTGAAGTACTGCAACTGACCGGGCCCGAGCAGGCGCCGACCGGGCCGGTGCTGATCCTGGGTCCGGGTACCGGCCTGGGTGCGGCGGTCTGGATTCCTGCCCATCCGCGCCCGGTCGTGCTGCCGACCGAAGCCGGCCAGGCCGCGTTGGCGGCCGGCAATGAAGAGGAACTCGCGCTGCTTGGGCACATGCTCAAGCAGCGCTCGCACGTTTCCATCGAGCACGCGTTGTCAGGGCCGGGCCTGTTGAACCTCTACCAGGCCCATTGCGCGATCGCCGGCTACCCGCCGCGCTTCACCGCGCCCGGCGAAGTCACCGCCGCCGCGCTGGCCGACACCGATGTGCTGGCACTGCGCGCACTGCGCAGTTTCTGCGCATTGTTGGGCAGCGTGGTCGGCGACATGGCGCTGCTCTACGGCATCCAGGGTGGCGTGTATCTGGCCGGCGGCATCCTGCCGCAGCTCAAGCAATTTCTGCCGCACAGCGACTTCGTCCATCGGTTCCTCAACAAGGGACCGATGCGGCAGGCGCTGGAAGGCGTCCCCGTGAAGCTGGTCGAGCACGGGCAACTGGGCGTCATCGGCGCCGCCAGTTGGTATCTGGACCAGGTCGCGAGTGATTGAAGCAGTCCAAGAAAAGAGTAGGCGCCGGGACAGGCGCACGCGGTAACCAGGTCGGAGCGGTCGGCCGGCTTTTTGCAAAGGCAAGTGAGCAACACGGCCAGGAAGCTGGACCGACAACCAAAAATCATGATGGGAGAGACACCATGAATCACCGTAAATCGCTACTTTCCGTCGCCGTCGCGACGGGTCTTGCGTTCTCGCTGCAACTGCACGCGCAGGAAGCGGCACCGGCGCCCGCGCCGGAACAGGCCACCGAGCTGGATGCGGTGACCGTCACCGGCATCCGCCTGAGTCTGCAGAAATCGCTGGAAACCAAGCGCAACGCCGACGCCATCGTCGATGCCATCACCGCCGAAGACATCGGCAAGTTCCCCGACACCAACGTCGCCGAGTCGCTGTCGCACCTGCCGGGCGTGACCGTGGATCGCCTGTTTGGCCAGGGCGAGCGCGTCAGCATCCTGGGTACCGACCCGGCCTTGAACCGCACCCTGCTCAATGGCCAGACCGTGGCCTCGGCGGACTGGTTCATCCTTGATCAGCCGGGTCGCACCTTCAACTACACGCTGCTGGCTCCGCAGGTCATCGGTCGCGCCGAGGTCTACAAGACCCCGGAAGCGCGCATCGACGAAGGCTCCATCGGCGGCACCGTGATCCTGCATACGGTCCGGCCGCTGGACGTGGAAGCCAACACCGTCAGCGGTTCGGTCGGCTACCTGTACAACGATCGCGCCAGTGAAGGCGACCCGAACATCTCGGGCATGTTCAGCTGGCGCAACGACGCCAAGACCTTCGGCTTCACCCTCGGCGTGCAGCAGTCCACCGAGAACATCCAGCGCGAAGGCGTGGAAAGCTACGGCACCATGGCCGCTTCGGCGTTCCAGCCGGCGATCGACAACGGCACCTGCGTGGACGAATGCGCCGCCGCGATTGCCGCCAACCCGAATGCCCGCGGCCCCAACGCCATCGGCACCTCGTTCTTCCAGCAGGAGCGCAAGCGCCTGGGCTATTCGCTCGGCGTGCAGTGGAAGCCGGTGGACAAGCTGGAGCTGGAATTCAACGCCCTGGACGTGAGCGCCGACTACGACAACGTCAACCAGTCGATGTACACCTTCCCGGCCAACGAATGGAACTCACTGGGTCGCCTGGACAGCATCAACATCCAGAACGGCATCATCAAGCAGGCCCACTTCACCAACGCGCTGAGCGTGCTGGACGTGCAGAACCGCGAGTCGGAAGTGAACACCGATTCCTACCACCTCAAGGGTGCATGGCGTGACGAAGCCTGGTCGCTGTCGGCCGAAGTCGGCCGCACCAAGGCCGATGGCGGTACCGGTCGCCAGCTGTTCGGCGAGTTCCTCAACTGGGCCGACTACTCGTTCGACATCACCGGTGCGCGCGGTACGCCGGTGCAGATCAACTATGACGATCCGACCGTCACCCAGAACGGCGCCAACTGGGTCACCGACCCGGGTTGGGGCGGCAACCTGGTCACCAAGCCGACCACCGACGAAGAAAAGTACGGCCAGATCGATTTCGGCCTGAACTTCAACAGCGCCATCAGCCGCGTGCAGTTCGGCTACAAGCGTCGCGAGCACGAAACCAGCCAGTATCAGGACGGCTGGACGCTCAATGGCGTGGCCTGGGCGGCATCACAGTTCGGCGCCCATCGTGCTCCGGATAGCTACCTCGACGGCTTTGGCCAGGTCAGCGATGAAATGCGCAACCGCATCATCATCGACGGCTGGGCGCTGGCCGACGCCATCGCCGATCGTGGCCTGACCAGCGCACCGGTCTACCACTTCTACGAAGAAACCTGGAAGGTCACCGAAGACATCGATGCGTACTACGCGCAGGCGGATTTCTCGGCCGGCGGCTTCCGCGGCAACTTCGGCGCCCGTTACGTGCGCACGGATCAGACCAGCACCGGTTACAACCGCGACCCCAACGACGCCACCGGCGCCACCTACATCCCGGTCTCGTACAGCAAGAGCTACAACGATGTTCTTCCGAACATCAACGTGGCCTACGACCTGGGTGAAGACGTGGTCCTGCGTGCATCGGCGGCCAAGGTCATCGCGCGCGCCAACTACGCCAGCCTGACCCCGTTCCTGTCGCTGTCCGACACCGTGCATACCGGCTGGGGCGGCAACCCGAACCTGGATCCGTACGAGTCGACCAACATCGATGCTTCGGCCGAGTGGTACTACGCCGAGAATTCGATCCTGGCCGCCAACGTGTTCTACAAGGACATCAGCAACTACATCCTGGACACCACGTTCACCGAGCAGCACTTCAACATGACCACCGGCACCGTGGATACCTACTCGGTGTCGCGTCCGGGCAACGGCGGCACCGCCACGGTCAAGGGCGTCTCGCTGTCGTACCAGCAGCTGTTGGGTGACGGCTTCGGCCTGACCGCCAACTACACCTACTCCGATGCCGGTACGGATTCGGGTCGTGACCTGCCGTACAACTCCAAGAACCAGCTCAACATCAGCCCGTTCTACGAGAACGACAAGTGGAGCGCGCGCGTCACCTACGCCTGGCGTTCGTCCTACTTCACCGGGGTGGACCGCGGTGACCAGATGTACTCCGATGACTACACCTCGGTGGACGCCTCGGTGGGCTACCAGATCAGCGACCACTGGCGCGTGTCGTTCGACGCGATGAACCTGCTGGACGAGAAGTACTTCAACTACGCCAACACCACCGAACTGCCCCGCGGCATCTACCGCAGCGGCCGTCGTTACCAGGCGCAGGTGCAGTTCAAGTTCTGATTTCTGCTTTACCGCGTGTTTTTCCCTCTGCGGGCTCGGACTTGTCCGGGCCCGCTTTTTTTTGCGTACAGTTCTGCCCCTGCGGAAGCCTCTTTCCACTTCGAGCGAGATCCAATGACCCAGAAGAAGATGCCGCGCGCCATCGCGCCCGTGTTGATTGCCCTGGCCCTGACCGGGCTGACGGCCTGCAAGCCGCAGGAACCGCCCGCCGCCGCCAGCGAGGCCGGCACGTCGGCACAGCCGGTGACGGCCACCAGCCTGGGCCTGATCCCCGTGCCCGCTTCGCTGCAGGCGCAGGCCGGCGAGTTCCGCGTCGATGCCGGCACCGCCCTGTTGGCCGACGGCGCTGAAGCGCAACAGGTGGCCGCACAATTCGCGGCCTTCCTGGCCAGCAGCCATGGCGTGGCGCTCAAACCGGCCGCTGCTGCCGCCGGCAAGAATGATCGCGGCATCCATTTCGTGATCGACCCGGCCGCCAAGGGCGAATCGGTCGAGTCCTATACGCTGGACGTGGGCCCCAGCGGCGTGCGCGTCAGCGCGCGTGATGCGCGTGGCTTGTACTACGGCGCGGTGACACTGTGGCAGTTGCTGGTGCCCGCACAAGGCAATGCGATCTCGCTGCCCGCGCTGCACATCGAAGACAGCCCTCGGTTTGCCTGGCGCGGCCTGATGCTGGACTCGGCGCGCCACTTCTGGAGCGTGGAGCAGGTCAAGCAGACGCTCGATGCGATGGCGCTGCACAAGCTCAACACCTTCCACTGGCATCTGACCGATGACCAGGGCTGGCGCATCGAGATCAAGAAGTATCCCAAGCTCACCGAAGTCGGTGGTTGCCGCATTCCGGCCGGCGATGGCGGCAAGGATCCCGCCACCGGTGCGCCGGTGCCTTATTGCGGCTTCTACACGCAGGATCAGATTCGCGACGTGGTGAAGTACGCGGCCGAACGCCACATCACCATCGTTCCGGAGATCAACGTACCCGGCCATTCGCAGGCAGCGGTCGCGGCGTATCCGGAGCTGGGCGTGCTGGGTGACAAGCCGGCCGTGTCGAACGAATGGGGCGTCAACACCTATCTGATCAACACCGAAGACAGCACGCTCAAGTTCTACGAGGACGTGCTGGCCGAAGTGGTGGATCTGTTCCCGGGCGAGTACATCCACATCGGTGGCGACGAAGCGGTCAAGGACCAATGGGAAGGCTCGGCGCGCGTGCAGGCGCATATGCGCGAGCTGGGCGTGAAGACCGAGATGGGCATGCAGAGCATGATGGTCGAGCGGCTGGAGAAATTCCTGGAGTCGCGCCAGCGCCGTTTGATCGGCTGGGATGAAATCCTCGAAGGCCACCTGCCGCCCTCGGCCACGGTCATGTCCTGGCGCGGTATCGAAGGCGGCATCCAGGCGGCCGAGCAGGGCCACGATGTGGTGATGGCGCCCTCCAGCGATCTGTACCTGGACTACCTGCAGACCAGTTCGCCGAACGAACCGCCGGGCCGTCCGGCCACCATTCCGCTGAAGCAGGCCTATGCGTTCGATCCGGTGCCGGAGAAGCTGGCGGCCGACAAACACCAGCACATCCTGGGCGTGCAGGCCAATGTGTGGACCGAGCACATGCGTTTCTTCGACCGCGTGCAGCATGCGATCTATCCGCGCATCGCGGCCGTGGCCGAAACCGGCTGGTCGCCGAAGTCCAGCAAGAACTACGACGACTTCCTGGTCCGCCTGCCGAAGCAATTGCAACGTTACCAGGCGCTGGGCATCGCCTACGCGCAGACGCCGTTTGAAGTGACCTATGACGTGGCCGACGATGCCGCCGGCGGCGTGCGCATCACCCTGGCCAATGCCCTGGGCTACACCGACATCCGCTACACCACCGATGGCAGCGAACCGACCTTGCTGGCATCGCCGTATCGCGAGCCCTTGCAGCTGAACCTGCCGGTGCAGGTGCGCGCGGCGGTGTTTGCCGATGGCCATGCGCTGGTGGCGCCGAGCAGCCTGAGTGTCGACGCGGCGTCACGCCTGAGCCGTACCGACGAACAACTGGCGATGTGCACGCAGAGCCTGATGCTGCGCCTGGAAGATGACGGCCCGCTCAAGGGCGAGCGTGCGATCTTCAATGTCGACATCTTCAATCCGTGCTGGTCGTGGAAAGCGGCGCCGTTGCAGGGCATCTCCAAGCTGCAGGTACGTGCTGGCCAGATTCCGTACTACTTCCAGTTGGCGCATGACGAATCGCACCGCAAGTTCGTGCCTGCCAAGACCGCGCATGGCGAACTTGAAATCAGCGCCGGTTGCGAAGGCAAGACGCTGGCCAGCGTGCCGCTGCCGGCCAAGCCGGATGCCGATGGCTTTGTCAGCCTGAGCGCGGACCTGCCGGCGCAGAACGAAGCGGCGGATCTGTGCATCCGCTTTACCGGCGACACCCGCCCGACCATGTGGGTGTTGGATCGCGTCACGCTGGTGCCGGCGTCGACCACGCCCTGATTCGTCGCTTCCCACGGTTGCACCGGAAAGGCCGCCCTTGGGCGGCCTTTCTTTTGACCGATAGACGCAAATTTTTTTTGCCAAGGACACGAAAGATGCCGTTCCTCTCCCTGGCAATTACGCTTTGTCCGCTGCGCCCCCCTGCCTGTTAGCCATAACAAGCATGAATTTCAATGGTTTACATTGAGTCGGCGTGAGGTAGTGAGATCTGAAAATCTTTTCCAAATCGCTTGACAACGTTGTCAGCTCTCTCACACACTCGGTTCCAGCGCTATCGGGGGATAGCGCATCGCGAATCGAGACATGTGGGGAGACGTGTGGTCGCAATCGCCAATCCATCGCCCGTAGACCTGCAGCCGAATGCCGATGAGGCGTTCCTGGCCGCTGACGTTGGTGGCACCCATGTCCGCATTGCGCGTGTCACCGCCACCGGGCTGGCGCGGCAGCCGGTCGCGATCTTCGATTACCGCAAATACGCCTGCGCCGATTACCCCGGCCTGGGCGAGATCGTGCAGGACTTCCTGCGATCGCTGCCGGCGCCGGTATCGCGCGGCGTGATCGCCAGCGCCGGTTTTCCGCTCGACGACGGCACGGTCATCACCGCCAACCTGCCCTGGTCGCTGCATCCGGAGCGCATCCGCCAGCAGGCGGGCTTGCTTGAACTGCGTCTGGTCAACGATTTCCAGGCCGTGGCTTACGCCGCCGCGCAGGTCGATGCCAGCCAGGTGCTGCAGCTTACCGGCCCCGAGCAGGGTCCGGCCGGTCCGCAACTCGTGCTGGGCCCGGGCACCGGCCTGGGCGCGGCAGTGTGGATTCCGGCGCAGCCGCGTCCGATCGTGCTGCCGACCGAAGCCGGCCAGGCCGCGCTGGCCGGCGGCAATGAACTCGAGATCACGCTGATTCGCCATCTGCTGCGCGAGCGTGGGCATGTGTCGATCGAACATGCGCTGTCGGGTCCCGGCCTGCTCAATCTCTACCGGGCGCTGTGCGCTTTGCGCCAGGTCCAGCCCACGCTTGTCGCGCCCGGCGATATCACCGCTGCCGCGCTGGCCAACAGCGACGAGCACGCCTATGACGAGCATGCGCACGACGCCCTGCAGGTGTTCTGCGCGCTGCTCGGCAGCGTGGTCGGTGATCTGGCACTGCTCTACGGCATCCAGGGCGGCATCTACCTGGCCGGCGGCATCCTGCCGCAGATCCGCGACTTCCTACCCACCAGCGACTTCGTGCCGCGCTTCCTCAACAAGGGGCCGATGCGACAGGCGCTGGAACGTATTCCCGTGAAGCTGGTCGAGCACGGGCAACTCGGCGTGATTGGCGCCGCCAGCTGGTACCTCGATCAAACAGGCAGTCGGTAGCAAGGCGAGCGGTGGCCCGCCGGGGAATCAGGCCACCACACGACCTGCAGCGCAGGGCGACACCACCATCATGTTGGGAGAGACACCATGAGTTACCGCAAGACCACACTATCCGCTGCGATCGTGATGTGTCTGGGCGTGGCCGCACAGGCCCACGCGCAGGACAGCGGCGCCGCGGCACCGGCCGCCTCGGGGGAGCAGGCCCAGGAACTGGATCGCGTCGTCGTCACCGGCATCCGCGGCAGCTTGCAGCAGGCGCTGGATACCAAGCGCAATGCCGATGCCATCGTCGACGTGATTACCGCTGAGGACGTCGGCAAGTTCCCGGCCACCAACGTGGCCGAAGCCATGACCATCATCCCGGGCGTGACCATCGACCGGCTGTTCGGCCAGGGCGAAAAGGTCAGCATCCTGGGTACCGATCCGGCGCTCAACCGCACCCTGCTCAATGGCCAGACCGTGGCCTCGGCCGACTGGTTCATCGTCGACCAGCCAGGCCGCACCTTCAACTACTCGCTGCTGGCGCCGCAGATCGTCGGCAAGGTCGAGGTCTACAAGTCGCCGGAAGCCTACATCGACGAAGGTTCGATCGGCGGCACGGTGATCGTCAGCACGCGCAAGCCGCTGGACCAGCAGGAGAACTTCCTGGTGTCCGGGCAGATCAGCTCGCTCTACAACGATCGCGTGCAGGAATTCGATCCGCAAGGATCGGTGATGCTCGGCTGGAAAAACGCCTCCGATACCTTCGGCGTGATCGTCTCGGCGCAGACGTCCACAGAGAACATCCGCCGTGACGGCATCGAGGCTTACGGCACCGTGGCTGCCCGCGATTACCGCGACGGCCAGGGCGGCGGTGGCTCGGTCAACAACGTGCCGATCGACTGGTCGGTCGGGTATCCGGTCCGCAACTGCCTGGAAGCCTGCGCCGCCGAACTGGAAACGGATCTGGACGCACGCGGCCCCAACTCGCTCAGCGCCTCCTACTTCGAGCAGGAACGCAAGCGCGACACCTACTCGGTGGCCCTGCAGTTCAAGCCGACCGAGCACTTCGACATCGAGTTCAACGCCCTGCGCGTGGACGCCAGCTACGACAACATGAACCAGTCGATGTTCGCCTTCATGGGCAACGCCTGGAACAGCCTGATGAAGCTGACCGACGTGACCATCGACGATGGCGTGATCACCAAGGCCTCCTTCAACAACGCGCTGCTGGTGTATGACCTGCAGAATCGCCTGGCCGAAGTGGACACCGACTCCTACGACCTGAAGGCCAAGTTCGACAACGACAAATTCTTCGTCTCCGGCACCCTCGGCACCACCAAGGCCACGGGCGGCACCAGCAAGCAGGTGTTCGGCGAGTTCCTGGCCCGCGCCAACTACTCCTACGACATCAGCGGCGCGCCGCATTTCCCGGGCAAGGTGACTTTCCCCGGCGCCAATCCGTTCACCAATCCCGATGCGTTCCGCATGGACGGCGGCTGGGGTTCGGATCCCAGCAGCCCCTCCACCTGGAACACCGGCTGGGGCGGCAACGTGGTGTTCAAGCCCAATCACGATGAAGAGAAGTACGGCCAGCTCGATTTCGGCATCCGCTTCGATTCGCCGCTCTACCAGCTGCGCTTCGGCGTGAAGCGCCGCGAACACGAGACCGGCCAGGAAATGGGCGGCGTGTCGTTGGCCTCGGTGCAGGGTTACGGCGACGCACCGACTTCGATGTTCAATCCGCGCCAGGTGCCCAGCAACTACCTCAATGGCTTCACCAACGTGGGTGATCTGGGCAACCGCTTCACCATTGACGGCTGGGCGTTGGCCGACTACATCATGAGCGGCGATTGGCTGGCCCCCTGGCAGACCATGCCGGTGCCCAGCACGTTCAACGATCCGTCGTTCGCGGCCAACACCTGGACCATCACCGAAGACGTAAACGCCGCTTACGTGCAGGGCGACTTCAGCTGGGATCGGCTGCGCGGCAACATCGGCGTCCGCTACGTGGAAACCGAGTCCGAAAGCGCCAGCTTCGCCTGCGTCGCCACCGACGTGCCGCCGCCGTGCCCGGCCGACGGCTATGCACCGGTCAGCGTGAAGAAGAAGTACGACAACCTGCTGCCGAACGTGAACCTGGTCTATGACCTGACCGATGAGTGGGTGCTGCGCTTCTCGGCCGCCAAGGTGATGGCGCGTCCGAACTTCGGGCAGATGTCCAGCTACCTGTGGCTGGGTGATCAGACCCTGACCGGCGGCGGCGGCAATCCGGATCTGGATCCGTATCGTTCGACCAACCTGGACTTCTCGGCAGAGTGGTACTTCTCCGAGAACGCGATCCTGGCCGGTACGCTGTTCTACAAGGACATCTCCGACTACGTGCTGGAGACCACCCGCGCCGAAAGCCACTTCAACCAGAGCCAAGGTGCCGAGACGATCTACCAGATCTCGCGTCCGGACAACGCCGGCAACGCCAAGATCAAGGGCTTGTCGCTGGCCTGGCAGTACAACTTCACCGACGCGTTCGGCATGGTGACCAACTACACCTACTCCGACGGCAAGTCCGATACCGGTGATCCGCTGCCGTACAACTCGCAGACCCAGTTCAACGTCAGCCCGTTCTTCGAAACCGACGACTGGACCGCGCGCATCACCTACTCGCACCGCAGCAAGTACTTCACCAACGTGGATCGCGGCGACAACCTCTGGACCCGCGCCTACGACTCGGTGGACGCCTCGGTGGCCTACAACTTCACCGACAACTTCAGCATCGGTCTGGAAGCCATGAACTTGCTGGATGAGGCTTACCACAGCTACGCCACCACCGAGCGTCTGACCCGCGGCGTGTATCGCAGCGGCCGTCGCTATATGGCTTCGCTGCGCTTCCAGTTCTAAGCACTGTTGCACTGGATCGGGAGTCGGCCCGCGCCGGCTCCCGCGTCGCGGCTCCGGCCGTGGCGAGGAGCAGGGAGTGCTCCCCCCGTTCCACTTGCCGCTTTACCGTCAGGTAATGTCTCTCCTCGGGCCCAGGCCTTCTGGGCCCGTATTTTTTTTTGGGGAATGCCGATGTCGTTCGTGTCGCCGCGTGGTTGCCGTCGCCTGCTGATTCTGGTCGCGTCCCTGTTTGCCTTGCCAGCGTTTGCTGCCACGTCCACCCGTCCCGCGGACTCGGCTGCAACTCCTTCACTCATTCCCGCTCCGGCGCAGCTGCAGACGCAGCCGGGGCAGTTCGTGATCACCACCGCCACCGGCCTTCATGCCAAAGGTGACGAGGCACGTGCCGTTGCGCTGCACTTCCAAGCATGGATGCGCGACGCGCTACCGACCCCGTTGGCATTGACCGATAGCGCGGACGCCGGCATCACGTTCGAGATCACGCCGCAGGCCAGCGAAAATCCCGAAGGCTATCGACTGGAAGTCGCCGAGCGCGGCATCCGCGTTGCCGCCAGCGATGCACGCGGCCTGTTCTACGGTGCGGTGACGCTGTGGCAGCTGGCGACCCCTGCCGCCGATGGCGCGCTGCGTATCGGCGCCGTTCGCATCGACGATGCACCACGCTTTGGCTGGCGCGGCTTCATGCTCGATTCGGCCCGGCATTTCTGGAGCGTGGACGAGATCAAGCGCCTGCTCGACGCCATGGCCCTGCATAAGCTCAACACCTTCCACTGGCATCTGACCGATGACCAGGGCTGGCGCATCGAGATCAGGAAGTATCCCAAGCTCACCGACATCGGCAGCTGCCGCACGCCGGCCGGCGATGCAGGGCGCGATGCCTCGGGCAAGCCGGTGAAATACTGCGGCTACTACAGCCAGCAACAGATTCGCGAGGTAGTGGCGTATGCCGCCGAACGCCATATCACCGTAATGCCGGAAATCGATGTCCCCGGTCACGCGCAGGCGGCGATTGCGGCCTATCCGGAACTCGGCGTGCTGGGCACGCGTCCGGAGATTTCCAATCAATGGGGCGTGCACAGCTATCTGTTCAACACCGAGGAAGGCACCTTGCGTTTCCTCGAGGATGTGCTTACCGAGGTGATCGATCTGTTCCCCGGCCGCTACGTGCATGTCGGCGCGGACGAGGCGGTGAAGGACCAATGGCAGGCGTCGGCGCACGTGCAGGCGCGCATGCGCGAGCTCGGCGTGCCTGACGAATTCCACATGCAGAGCCACATCATCAAGCGCCTGGAGAAGTTCCTGGAAGCGCATGACCGCCGTTTGATCGGCTGGGATGAAATCCTCGAAGGCGGCCTGCCGCCGGAAGCCACGGTGATGTCATGGCGCGGCACCGAAGGCGGACTGGAAGCGGCGAAGCAAGGCCACGACGTGGTGATGACGCCCAAGTCGCATCTCTACCTGGATTACCTGCAGACGGGTTCGACCGATGAGCCGCCCGGTCGTCCCGCACAGGTGACCCTTGCGCAGGTGTACGGCTTCGAGCCGGTACCCGCAGCGCTGGATGCGTCCCTGCGCCACCACATCCTCGGCTTGCAGGCCAACCTGTGGACCGAACACACGCGCACCGTCGAGCGCCTGTACCACCATCTCTTCCCGCGCCTGGCGGCGCTGGCCGAAGTGGGCTGGTCGCCGGCGGAGCGCAGGGATTACGCCGATTTCCTGCAGCGCCTGCCCGCGCAGCTGCGGCGTTATCAGGCCCATGGCATCGGCTACGCGCAGACGCCGTTCCAGGTGATCATCGGCGCGCCGAAGTCCGTGGATGGCAAGTCGGCACGGCTTGAGTTGCAGAATCCGCTGGGCTACGCCGTCCACTACTCCATCGATGGCAGCGAGCCCACCGCAAGCTCGCCGCTCTACCAGCAACCCCTGTCGCTGCCGTTGCCCACCACCGTGCGTGCCGCTGCCTTCTTTGATGGCGAGCCGCTGGCTCCGTCCAGCTCGCGCCTGATCGATGCGGCCTCACTGCTGACGCGCCACGATGACGAGCTGGACACCTGCCCGGATGCGGGACGTCTGCTGCTGCGGCTGGAAGATGACGGCCCTCGCGAGGGCGCGCGCGCCCTGTTCAACGTCACCATCTTCAATCCCTGCTGGCGTTGGGCCGATGCGCCGTTGCAGGAAGCGGCAAGCGTGCAGGTCCGCGCTGGCCAGATCCCGTACTACTTCCAGTTGGCTCATGACGAGAAGAATCGCAAGTTCGAAGCCGCTGCCACCGCGCACGGCGAACTGCTGGTTCGCACCGGCGATTGCAAAGGCGAGCCGGTCGCGCGCGTGTCGCTGCCAGCTACACCGGATGCAGACGGATTCATCACCCTGCAGGCCTCGCTGCCCGCCAGCGCGCGCGCTGCGCAGGGGCTGTGCCTGAACTTCAGCGGTGACACCCGGCCGACGATGTGGGTGCTGGATGAGGTGAAGTTGATGCGTGCCGAGTGACGGATTCCGCCTGCTCCACGCACCATGCCGTCGCGTTTCTGTAGGAGGGGCTGACCAGACATGCGTCTGTTGGAAGCCAGCCCCGAAGCTCGTACTGGGTCAGATGGCGGGAATACCCGCGATCTTAAGATTCATCAGGTTCGGGGCTAAAGCCCCTCCTACAGAAACGCGACGGTGGGCGTGGCTCAGCGCTTTGCCTCGGCTCTCAACAGCCAGTCGCGCATCGGGGTGAACCCGGTGGCCAACCCCAACAGCACGCCCACGCTGTTGGCGATCGCATCGGCGGGATCCTGCATGCGATCAGTGGTGAACGCGCCCTGCGCGAACTCCAGTCCCACGCCCATCGCCACCAGGCCCAGGCCCGCCAGCCACTGGCTGCTGCGGCGCAGGAACAGCTGCACCGCGCCACACGCCAGCAGGCCGTAAGACAAGGCATGTTCGAGCTTGTCGGTACCCGACGGCAGATCCGGAAACGGTGGCGGCGGCGTCAGCGACAGGATCACCACGATGGCAATGGACAGCAGCCACAGCCCCAACCACAGCGCCGGGCGCCGGAATGGCTTCAGTCCCGCCAGCATCACAGCCGCCAGGTCAGATCATTGGCCAGGAACGCCGTGCCGAACTCGACATCGCGCGAGAATCCCATCACCTGGAAGCGCTCGCCCATCTCGCTGGGCAGGGTCAGCTTCTTGGCCTCGTTGCGGAAACGCAGTTTGGCTGCTTCATCGGCGCGCTCCTCGATTTCCTGCAGGCGGTCCGGCAGACCGTTGCCCAGCAGGAAGCTGGCCTGATCGCTGTAACCAGCCAGATCAAAGCCCGCGTTGGTGCCGGCTTCGGCCAGTGCGGTGAAGTCGACCGACGCGGTCAGATCCTGCAGACCCGGATGCAGGTACGCGTCGGCATGCAGGTGCTGGCGATAGAAGGCGCGCAAGGTTCCCTGGTCGCGATCCGGCAGGTAGAACTCGCGACGCGGGTAGCCATAGTCGGCAAACAGCATGGCGCCGGACTGCAGGCCACCCATCACCGCCTGGATCCAGTACGGCAGCTGCGGCAGCAACTCGGAACGGTAGCCGTCCGCGAACGGCTGCTCCAGGTAGCGTTCGACATGCCGCACCGCCGCCGCCAGCAAGGCGTCGGCCGGGCGATCCTCGCGGATGAAACTCCCCTGCTCGTCCAGCGCGACGTATTCCTCGAACACCTCGCCATCGCGCAGGGTGAAGCGCGGCGTGGGCAGTGCATCGATCACCTCGTTGGCGAACAGCACGCCATTCCACGGTTCGCCGGGCGGACCATCCAGCCATTCCACCAATTCGAACACCGGCGGCACCAGTCGCCGCGCCAGGCGTTCGCGCTGGCGCTCGCGCAGATCCGCACTCGGCTCCAGGATGGCGTAGCGCGTGGGCAAGGCATCCAGCTCGAGCATCCGCTTGAGCATGATCTCGGCGAAGGCGCCGCTGCCACCGCCAATCTCGAAGAACTCCGCCTGCGGGCCCAACTGCTGCATCACCGGCGCGACCGCCGTGGCCACGCAGGTGGCGAACAGCGGCCCGAGCTCCGGCGCGGTGATGAAATCGCCGGCCTCGCCGAACTTGGTGCTGCCGGCGCTGTAGTAACCGAGCCCGGGCGCGTACAGGCAGCGCTCCATGAAGCGCGAGAACGGCATGCGCCCGCCCTCGGCGCGCATCTCCTGGCGGATCAGGTCGCTCAGGTGCTGGCTATGCGCCAGCGCGTCGTCATCGGGCAAAGGAAGCGGGGCAGCCATGGGGCGGGCAACGTCGGGTGGGGAAGGCCATTGTACGGATCGTCGCCGGAAACCCCGTTCCCGACTGGCACGCCCGGCAAAACTGCCTACAATCGTGGTGCACAGCAGCAACGGACGGATCATGACTTATTGCGTCGGCATCGAAGTGGATCAGGGCCTGGTGTTTGCCGCCGACACGCGCACCAGCGCCTCGTTCGATGATGTGCGGGTGCACCGCAAGATGCACACCTTCGAGTTTCCCGGCGAGCGCGTGTTCGTGTTGCTGTCGGCGGGCAACCTGGCCACCACCCAGCTCACCATCTCCAAGTTGCAGAGCGACGTGGATGACGGCGCGCCACGCAACCTGCGCAGCTTCCGCCACCTCTACCAGGTGGCCGAGTACGTCGGCGAGGTGCTTGTCTCCAGCCAGGCCAGGATCGGCAACGATCCGCAGCACAGCGGCGTGAGCGTGCAGTCCACCTTGATCCTCGGTGGCCAGATCGCCGGCGAGCGACCGGGGCTGTACATGATCTATCCGCTCGGCAACTGCATCGCCGCCTCGCCGGAAACGCCGTACCTGCAGATCGGCGAATCCAAGTACGGCAAGCCGATCCTGGATCGCATCCTGCGCCCGGAGACCTCGCTGGAGAATGCCGCCCGCTGTGCGCTGGTCTCGCTGGACTCGACCATCCGCTCCAACCTGTCGGTGGGCATGCCGATTGATCTGGCGCTGCTGCGCAATGGCGATCTCAAGCTGACCCAGCAGATGCGCCTGGAAGGCGATACACCGCTCTACGCGGAAATCCACGACAGCTGGTCGCAGAAGCTGGAAGCGGCCGTGCACAGCCTGCCGCGTTTTCCGTGGGAACCGGCACGCGCCGAGGACGCCGAGCCGTCGAGCGCGCCACGGCATGCACCACCTCGCAACACCGCGACCCGCCGCGACCCCGGGGATATGCAAGGCCAGCAGTAGTCTGGTTCCATGAAAACAGCAATGAGACCGTGTTCACCACGACGATGCGGCTGACCCGCTCGATAGTCGACAGGCCGCTGGCCCGCGACGCGGCGCGCATTGACTACTACAGCCGCCTGGACAAGCTGCCGGAGGGCAGATTTGCCATCGTCGAGTTTGATTCGCGGCAGGGCAAGGCGCAGGTGACCCGCCTTCAATACCGTAGCCGCAGCCTTGCTACGCGCCAACGATCACTGCGTCGTAGTCACGGCCACCGTAGTACACCCCCAGGATGGACACGACGCTGGCCGGTGTGTCGACCGTGAAGGCGATGATGGTGCGGCCCCGATAGTGGCTGATGCGCAGTCCGGGCAGCAGGTCATCGCGGCGGATGCCACGCAGCGGGAATGTCGCCAAGTTTTCGCAATGGCTGACGATGGCGTCGACGAACGCCGCTGCCGTCGTGGTGGCCTGAGTCCGTGAAATGAAGTCTTCAATGGCCTGCAACTGCGCCGCCACTTCTGGCGCAAACCGAACGGTGAAGCTCACTCGTGCTCATTCCTTGGCGCGGCGCCGAGCTGCCAGTTGCTGTTTGACTTGGGACGCTGAAACACCACGCGTGGGATCCGCTGCCAGCGCCTTGGCGGCCGGTGCAACTTCCTGCTTCAGCCAGGCCTCCACGGCACGATCCCGTGCCAGCAGGGCGCGCAGACCATCGCGTATGACCTCGCTTTCGGTCGCGTATTCGCCGGATGCCACTTTTGCGCGCACGGTATCTGCCATCTCATTCGGTAGGGTGATGCTGAACTGTTGAGTGCTGCGCATGGCCGCGCCCCCAGGGAACAGGATTGAATCCTACTCGTTGGGTGCGGGGTCGGCAACGCCAGCTCAGTCGGCGAAATACCCCGCCGCGATCGCATCGTGCATCGCCCCCAGGTGGACCTGGATTTCATCCATGAAGCTGGCCGGGTCGTGGCTGGCCAACCAGTACGCATCGGCATTGCGGGTCTGGCCGATCACGCGGTTGAGGTGACGATCCACGGCCGGACGCGGTGGCATGGTCGGCAGCACGTTCTGGATGCGGGTCAGGCAGAACTGCACGCTGCGCGGAAACTCGGCGTTCTGCAGCAGGAAGCGCAACGCCAGCTCGGCGGTGACACGCTGGCGCACGTGGCGGCGGTACATCTGGTAGGCCGCCAGTGAACGCAGCACCGCCATCCATTGCAGGTTGCGGAAGGTCTCGCGATCTTCCTCGCTGCGCGGGGTGACCAGCCCGGAAGCGCCGGCATCGATGATGCGGGTGGTCATGTCGGCCTGCTCCAGCGCGGTGCCCAGGCGCAGGAACTGGAAGCCGATGTCGCGGCTGACGTTGGCGCTGAGCAGGCCGGACACCTTCAGGCAGCCATCGACGATGCGGGTGAGGAAGTCGACCCGATAGCGCCGGGTCAGTCCGCGCTCGCCGCTGCTGCCGATGTGCTGGTGCAGATCGTTGATGGCTTCCCACACTTCCGAAGGCAGGGTGTCGCGGATGCCGCGCAGGATCTCGCGCGCCGATTCCACCGAACTGTGCAGCGAGGACGGATTGCGCGGATCCAGCAACAGGAAGCCGACCACCTGGCCATCATCTGCTTCGCCATCATCGGGGTAGTGCTCGGCGAAGCATTCGCTGGCGCCGACGGTATCGATCATCGGCCGCCAGGTGAAGCGCACGCTGCGCGGCAGATCCAGTTGCAGCTGGCTGCCGACGCCGATGAGGCGCGCGGTGTTTTCCGCGCGGCGAAGGTAGCGGCTGAACCAGTAGAGGTTTTCGGCGACGCGCGAAAGCATCAGGCGTCTTCCTCTTCGAGATCGACCACCCAGGTGTCCTTGGCCCCGCCGCCCTGCGAGGAGTTCACCACCAGCGAGCCTTCCGTCATCGCCACCCGCGTCAATCCACCGGTGGTGACGTAGATATCCTCGCGCGACAGCACGAACGGACGCAGATCCAGATGGCGTGGCGACGGACCCTGTGGCGTCACGATCGGCGCGGTGGACAGGGACAGTGTCGGCTGGGCCATGTAGTTGCGCGGATTGGCCAGGATCAGTTCGCGGAACTTTGCGCGTTCCTGCTGGCTGGCGCGCGGTCCGATCAGCATGCCGTAGCCGCCGGATTCGTTGGCGGGCTTGACCACCAGTTGGTCCAGGTGTTCCAGCACGTACTTGCGATCGCGCTTGTCGTGGCAGAGGTAGCTGGGCACGTTGGGCAGGATCGGATCCTGATCCAGGTAGTACTTGATCATCTGCGGCACGTAGGCAAACACCACCTTGTCATCGGCCACGCCGGCGCCCGGTGCATTGGCCAGGGCGACCTTGCCGGCACGCCAGCTGCGCAGCAGTCCGGGCACGCCCAGCATGGAGTCGGGATGGAAGGCTTCCGGATCCAGGTACAGATCATCGATGCGCCGGTAGATCACGTCCACGCGCTGCGGGCCGTACACCGTGCGCATGTAGGTGCAGTCGTCGTCGGACACGAACAGGTCGCTGCCTTCCACCAGTTCGATGCCCATCGCCTGCGCCAGATAGGCATGCTCGAAGTAGGCGCTGTTGAACACGCCCGGCGTGAGCAGCGCGATTACCGGTGAGTCGCCCGGCCGCGGCGACAACGCGGCGAGTGTGTCGTACAGCTGCGCGGGATAGTCATCCACCGGCAGGATCGCGCTGGTCTCGAACAGTTCGGGAAAAACGCGCTTGGCGACCATGCGGTTTTCCAGCATGTACGACACGCCGCTGGGAATGCGCAGGTTGTCTTCCAGCGCATAGAGCGTGCCGTCGCCGTCGCGCACCAGGTCCGAACCGCAGATATGCGCCCACACGCCCAAGGGTGGCTTGATGCCCACGCACTGCGGGCGGAAGTTCACCGACTCTTTCAGCAGCATGGCCGGGAACACCTTGTCCTGCACGATGCGCTGCTCGCCGTAGATGTCGCCGATGAACTGGTTCAGGGCCTGCATGCGTTGTTTCAGCCCGGCCTCGGTGCGCTGCCATTCGCGGCGATCGATGACGCGGGGGATCAAGTCGAACGGCAGCGTGCGGTCAACGTTGCGCCCGTCCGAGTACACGGTGAAGGTGATGCCCTGCGCCTGCGCGATCACATCGGCGGCCAGTTGCCGTTCGGCCAGTTCGCGCGGGTTCAAGCCGGTCAGGCTGTCGATCAGGCGGCGCGCGGCCGGACGCGGTCGACCGTCCGGCTGGATCAGTTCGTCAAAGGTGGTGGTACGGTACTTGGCCCAGTCCATCCGATCCTTCCGCTGGCCCCGCCGCGGCAGGCGACAGGACGTGATGCAATGCAACATGCGCCATGCCGCCGCCGCCCGTCAAGCGTCGACAGCGATCATGACGCCCGCCCTGCCAGGAGATCCGCATGCCCGAGTCCAACCGCGTCGCCTTGATCACCGGCAGCGCCAAACGCGTGGGTGCGGCGATAGCCCGGGCGCTGCATGCGGACGGCTATCGGCTGGCGCTGCACTATCGCCACTCCGGTGAGCAGATGCAGGCCTTGGCCGAAGAACTGGAACAGCAGCGCAAAGGCAGCGTGCTGACCCTGCATGCGGACCTGGCCGAGTTCGATCGCCTGCCCGAGCTGGTCGCGCGCACGGTCGGCCACTACGGCCGGCTCGATGCGCTGGTCAACAACGCCTCGGCCTACTACGCCACGCCGATTGGCCAGGCCACGCCGCAGCAATGGGACGAGTTGTTCGCCTCCAATGCGCGCGCGCCGTTCTTCCTGGCACAGGCGGCGGCGCCGCACCTGAAAGCCAGCCATGGCGCCATCGTCAACATCGCCGACATCTACGCACAGCGCCCGCTCGCCGGCCACACGATCTACTGCATGGCCAAGGCGGCGCTGGTGATGATGACCCAGTCGCTGGCGCGCGAACTGGGGCCGGAAGTTCGAGTCAACGCGATCGCGCCAGGCAACGTGCTGTGGTCGGAGAATCCGATCAAGGCCGAAACCCTGGAGCTGGTGCATTCGCGCACCGCGCTCAAGCGCCAGGGTTCACCGGAAGACATCGTGTCGGCGGTGCGCTGGCTGCTGGATGGCAATGGCTACGTGACCGGGCAGCTGATAGCGGTGGACGGCGGCCGCAGCCTCTTCATCTAGGCGCGTTCGGGCTGCACCTGCGCGGCCAGATCCAGGAACAGGCGATGGGCCAGCTTGGCCGGGTTTTCCCAGCGCAGCGCGCCGGCATCGTCGTACTCGCGGGCCAGATCGATATCGATGGCGCAGGATGCATCGCCCGGCCGGCGACCGAGCTGGTACTCCAGCTGCTTGAGCGCCAGGTTCAAGTCATCGCGCGCCAGCGGCGAGGCCAGCCGCAGGGCCTGGTTGGCATAGACATGCGGATCACCCGGGCTGACGCTGGGTCCGCTGACCACCTCGGAAACCGCGACGATCTGGCCCAGGCTCGACAGGCCGTCACGCGCCTGCGCGACACGCAACGCAGCATCTTCGCGCGCACTGCCCAGCAGCAGCAGGTAATGCGCTGCCTCGCGTTCGCTCATGCGCGGCCGCGCTCGATAATCACGCCCACCGCCACCGCGTTGCGCACCGCGCCCGGCTTGGCCAGGCGCAGGCGCAACCAGGCCACGCCGAATTCTTCCTGCAGGATCGCCGCGCAGCGCTCGGCCAGGGTTTCCACCAGGCCGAACGAGGAGCCTTCGATATAGGCGGTCAGCCGGCGGCTGATGGCGTCGTAGTCCAGCGTATCGGTCACCGCGTCGGTCGCTGCCGGCACGCGGTTGTCGAAGCCCAGTTCCAGATCCAGCCGAAGCGTCTGGCGGATGCGCTTCTCCCAGTCATGGATGCCGATGACGGCATCGGCCTGCAATCCTTCAATGAACACCTTGTCCATGCGCGACGCCGGGGGGAAAGCGTAAAGAGTAATCCAGCGCGCGGCTCAGGCGGCGGCGACGGCGGGCGCCTGCACCTGCGGCAGGGTGGCCATGTCCCAGCGCGGCGTGACCTTGACCTGCGCATCTTCGTGTTGGCCGGCTTCCAGCCGCAGCGCGCCGGCGAAGGCGATCATCGCGCCATTGTCGGTGCACAGCTCCAGCCGCGGGAAACAGACGCGACCGCCGATCCGGCGCTCGGTCATCTCATGCAGGCGTTGGCGCAGGCGTTTGTTGGCGCCCACGCCGCCGGCCACGATCAGGGTGTCGCAACCGGCCGCATCCAGCGCACGCTGGCATTTGATCGCGAGGGTCTCCACCACCGCGTCCTCGAAGCCCCGCGCGATGTCGGCCTTGGTCTGATCGCTCTGGTCGCTGTCGCGCCAGGCCAGCAGCACCTGGGTCTTCAGGCCCGAGAAGCTGAAATCCAGGCCGGGCCGATCGGTCATGGGCCGGGCGAACTTGTAGCGGCCGGGCGTGCCCGCCTCGGCCAGCCGGGCCAGTTGCGGGCCCCCCGGGTATGGCAGGCCCATCAATTTGGCGGTCTTGTCGAAAGCCTCGCCCGCGGCGTCGTCCAGGGTCTCGCCCAGCAGGCGATAGCGGCCGATGGCGTCGACCGCCACCAGCTGGGTGTGCCCGCCGGAGACCAGCAGGGCCACGAACGGCGGCTCCGGCGGGTCGTTTTCAATCAGCGGAGCCAGCAGGTGGCCTTCCATGTGGTGGACGGCCACGGCGGGCACTTCCAGCGCCCACGCCAGCGAGCGGGCCACGCCCGCGCCCACCAGCAGGGCCCCGACCAGGCCCGGGCCGGCCGTATAGGCCACCCCGTCCAGGTCGCGGATGTCCAGCCCGGCCTCGGCCAAGGTCTGGCGAATCAGCGGCAGCAGCTTGCGCACGTGGTCGCGGCTGGCCAGTTCCGGCACCACCCCGCCATACTGGGCGTGCAGGTCGATCTGGCTGTACACCGCATGGGCCAGCAACCCGTCGGCACCCGCCCGGGCCGTGTCATAGACGGCTACGCCGGTCTCGTCGCAGCTGGTTTCGATACCAAGAACCTTCATGCCGGCTATGTTGCACCTTTCCGCCGCTCATCGCTATAATGCGCGGCTCACCCGGTAGGCCGGGCCGTTTACCCTATAGAGATTACGTATGCCCAGCGTCAAAGTCCGCGAAAACGAGCCGTTTGAGTTTGCGTTGCGTCGCTTCAAGCGCACCTGCGAAAAGGCCGGCGTGCTGGCTGAAACCCGCAAGCGCGAGTTCTACGAAAAGCCGACCCAGGAACGCAAGCGCAAGGCCGCTGCTGCGGTGAAGCGTCAGCTGCGTCGTTCGTCGCGCGACGTCACCAAGCGCCAGCGCCTGTACTGAGCGACGGCGCTTCGCCAAAAGCCGGCACGCGCGAGCGTGGCCGGCTTTTTGTGTTTCTAGATCCCCCGTTTTCACGCATCTGATTCCGGCCGCCGCGCCTCCCTGCGGTCGCCGCCACTGAAAGGAATGAAGCTATGTCCCTGAAGCAGCAGCTCACCGACGACATGAAAGCGGCCATGAAGGCCGGCGACAAGGATTCCCTGGGCGTCATCCGCCTCATCAACGCCGCCATCAAGCAGCGCGAAGTGGACGAGCGCGTCGAGCTGGACGACGCCGCCGTGCTGGCCGTGCTGGAAAAGATGGTCAAGCAGCGCAAGGACTCGGTCACCCAGTTCGAAGCCGCCGGCCGTGAAGACCTGGCCGTGATCGAGCGTGCCGAAATCGTGGTCATCGAGCGCTACCTGCCGGCCAAGTTGGGCGAGGCCGAAGTGCTGGCCGCCATCGACGCGGCCATTGCCGAGACCGGCGCCGCCGGCCCGGCCGACATGGGCAAGCTGATGGCCGTGCTCAAGCCGCGCCTGGCCGGCCAGGCCGACATGGGCCAGGTCTCGGCGCTGGTGAAGCAGCGCTTCGCCAAGTAAGGCCGGCATGACCGCCGCCGCTCCCTCGCTGCAGCTGCGTCCGGCCACCCGCGCGGATGTGCCGCAGATCCTGGCCTTCATCCGCGAACTGGCCGACTACGAGCGGTTGAGCCACGAGGCGGTGGCCACCGAAGCCGGCCTGGCGGCGCAGCTGTTCGGCGAGCGGCCACCGGCCGAGGTGGTGATGGCCGAAGTGGAGGGTGAACCCGCCGGGTTCGCCCTGTTCTTCGTCAACTTCTCCACCTTCCTCGGCCTGCCCGGGCTGTACCTGGAAGATCTGTTCGTGCGCCCGGCCTTTCGCGGGCTGGGCCTGGGCCGTGCGCTGATGGTGCATCTGGCGCAGCTGGCGGTGGCGCGCGGCTATGGTCGTTTTGAATGGTCGGTGCTGGACTGGAACGCACCGGCCATTGGCTTCTACCGCACGCTCGGCGCGGTGGGCCAGGACGAATGGACCGTGCAGCGCCTCACCGGCGATGCCTTGCAGGCATTGGCGCAAAGCGGGCGCTGATCGCCACGGCGCGTATCGCGCGCGCGCCCGCACCCTCACGGCACGACGACAGCCCTCTGGCAAGCTGGTCCCGTCTCGGTCCGAGTCGATGTCCGGATGAAGCCGCACAGCGTGCGCGATCGCCTGCTCCATTGGTCCCAACACCTGCAGCGCAGTCTGCCGGCGGCGCTGATCCAGCGCTTCATCGAAATCGACGTGATGGCGCAGGCCGCGGCGCTGGCCTTCTACGCCCTGCTGTCGCTGGCGCCCTTGCTGGTGTTGCTGCTGTGGCTGACCACCTCGCTGTATCCCAGCGCGCAGGACGCGCTGATGCGGCAGGTAGCCGAACTGGCCGGCCGCGAAGCCGCGACGATTGCCGAAACCATCGTGCAGAACGCCAAGAACCGCCCGAGCATCGGTTCGATTGCCGGGATCTGGAGCACCTTGCTGTTGTTCATCGGCGCCACCGCCGTCTTCAGCCAGCTGCAGGCCGCGCTCAACATGATCTTCCGTACCGAAGTCGAACGCCTGGACGGCATCGGCGCCTGGCTGCGCAAGCGTATTTTCTCCTTCGGCGTGGTGCTGGCGCTGGGCTTCCTGCTGCTGGTCTCGATGACCCTCAATACCGCCTTGCAGGTGGTGTTCGCGCGCGTGCCCTCGCTGTTGCCGGCGTTGGGCAACACGGCCTCGCTGACCCTCTACATCTTCGCCTTCGCCCTGCTCTACCACTACCTGCCCGACCGGCGCGTGGTCTGGCGGCAGGCGTTCCTGGGGGCGTTGTTGACCTCGGCGATGTTCGTCGCCGGCCGTTGGCTGATTGGCCTGTACATCGCCCAGGCTGCTCCCGGCAGCGCCTACGGCTCGATGGGCACGCTGGTGATCCTGCTGGTGTGGATGTACTACGCCACCGTGGTGTTTTTCACCGGCGCACTGCTGACCGCGGTCATCGACGAACGCTGGCAGGCCCGGCGCAAGCTTCGCCACGGCACGCCCACACCGCCTGCCGCCTGACCCCGGCGCGCGGGCGTGGCATCCTAGTCGGCCATGGCCCGCATCCCTGACGCCTTCATCGACGAACTGCTCGCCCGGACGGATATCGTCGAGGTGGTGGGCGCGCGCGTGCCGCTGAAACGGCAGGGCAAGGAATACTCGGCCTGCTGTCCGTTCCATGACGAACGCTCGCCCTCGTTCACGGTCTCGCCGACCAAGCAGTTCTACCACTGCTTCGGCTGCGGCGCGCACGGCACCGCGCTGTCGTTCCTGATGAATTACGACCGCCTGGAATTCCTCGACGCGGTCGAGGAACTGGCGCGCCGCAACGGCATGGACGTGCCGCGCGAAACCCAGCAGCGCAACGAGAACAACGACACCCGCGATCTGTTCAGTGCGCTGGAAGCCTCCGCGCGATTCTTCCAGCGCCAGCTCGAAGGTAGCGAGAAGGCGCGCACCTACCTGGACGGCCGCGGCGTGGATGCGGAGACCCGTTCGCAGTTCCTGATCGGCTATGCGCCCGATGGCTTTTCCGCACTCAAGGATGCGCTGGGCACGGACGAGCGCCGACTCAAGCTGCTCGATCGCGCCGGCATGCTGTCCAAGAATGATCGCGGCCACACCTACGACAAGTTCCGCGACCGGGTGATGTTCCCGATCCACGATCGGCGTGGCCGGGTGATCGCCTTTGGCGGCCGCGTGCTGCAGAAGGACGACGGCCCCAAGTACCTCAACTCGCCCGAGACCGCGCTGTTCCACAAGGGCCGCGAACTGTACGGGCTGTGGCAGGTACGCCAGGCCAACCAGAAGATCACGCGCCTGATCGTGGTCGAGGGCTACATGGACGTGGTCTCGCTGTTCCAGTTCGGGGTCAAGCAGGCGGTGGCCACGCTGGGCACGGCGACCACGCCCGAACATGCCGAGCTGCTGTTCCGCAACGCGCCGGACGTGTACTTCTGCTTCGATGGCGACGCCGCTGGCCAGCGTGCCGGCTGGCGTGCGCTGGAGTCGGTGCTGCCGCGCATGAAGGATGGTCGCCAGGCCTACTTCCTGTTCCTGCCCGATGGCGAGGATCCGGACACCATCGTGCGCCAGGAAGGCGCGGCCGGCGTCGATGCCCGCCTGCAGCAGGCCACGCCGCTGTCGGAATTCTTCTTCAACGAACTGGGCAAGGACATCAAGCTCAGCACGCTGGATGGCAAGGCGCGGCTGGCCGAACGTGCCAAGCCGCTGCTGGCGCAGATTCCCGATGGCGCCTTTGCCGATCTGATGCGCCAGCGTCTGGTCGAGATTACCGGCGTGGGTGCGAGCCAGGCCCCACCGCCGCCCGCGCCCATGCGGGCCAGTACCAGCGCGCGGCGTCCGGCCGCAGCCGGCCATGCCAAGCCCAGCCTGGTGCGCAGCGCCATCGTGCGCCTGCTGCACCAACCGGCGATGGCGTTGGCGGTGGAGCCGCCGTATGTGTTCGCCGGCCTGCGCCAACCTGGCGTGGAGTTGCTGGAAGAACTGATCGACATCGTGCACGCGCGCCCGGACATCACCACCGGCGCCCTGCTGGAACATTTCGCCGAGCGCGAAGAGCAGGCGGCGCTGCAGAAACTGGCCATGCAGGATCTGCCGGGCGAGGAAGCGACCTGGCGTACCGAGTTGTTGGATGCCGTGCAGCAGATGGAGAAGCAACTGCTGCAGCAACGCATCGAGGGGCTGCAGGCCAAGCAGCGCGAGACGGGCCTGGACGAAGCCGACAAGTACGAACTGCGCGCCCTGTTGCAGGCGCGCGTCACCCGCTGAAGGAGGTCGCCATGAAGCTGCACCGAGCCATTTGCACGTTCTCCCTGTTCCTGTTGCTACTGGCAGCGCCCGCGTGGGCCGGTGATTTCAGCGAACCGCGCCCGGGCCTGCATACCGGTGGCCAGCCGAGCGAGGCACGCCTGGAAGATTTCGCCGGGCAAGGCGTCAAGACCGTGATCGATCTGCGCGGCGAAGGCGAGGATCGCGGTTACGACGAAGTCGCCGCGACGAAGCGCCTGGGCCTGCGCTACGAGCGCCTGCCAATCGAGGGCGCCGAGGATCTGACCCCGGCCAATGCGGCACGCCTCAAGCAGTTGCTGGAAAGCGGTGGCAACCAGGTACTGCTCCACTGCGCCTCCGGCAATCGCGTCGGCGCCCTGCTGGCGCTGATGGCCCAGCAGGAAGAAGGCGCGACCCGCGAGCAGGCACTGGAACTGGGCAGGCAGGCGGGCATGAAGTCGCTGACGCCGGTGGTGGAAGAAAAGCTGCAACCCTGAGCCTGAAGCCATCCGGTTTGACTTCGACCTTCCAACATTGTCACAAGATGACCGGAGTGAAATCTGGCGTCAACTTCTGGATCACGCGGGAATATCGGCGCACTCGGTGAACTTCGCATAGGCGCTCTTGTATTTGAAGGTGCATTCGTTTGAATAGGACACTTCTTATTCATCATGGATGCTCCAGACGCTCATCTACCGCGTGCCGCGTACTGCGGCGCAGCTGGAAGATGAAGACATGATCGAATTGAACGAAGACGAATTGGCATTAGTCTCAGGCGGAGGTCTCTTGGGGGTGTCGGGAGAGACATGGGGGTGTGCAATCGGCGGCGCGATCGGCGCTCGTGGGGGGCCTTGGGGCAGTGCAGCAGGATGCATTGCCGGTGCCGCTATCGCGAACTGGGCCTCATCGCCCTACGATGGAGGCATGTCTATCCGCAGCCCTGCAGGCAGTCGCTCGATTGTCCGGTACCTGTATCAGTAACCTTAGAGGGGCCGGGTGACCGGCCCCTCGGCGCGCATGACCTACTTTCTACGCTCTCTTACCATCATCGCTTTCGTACTGCTCGCATCCGTTGCGTTCCCAAGGGCGCTGCTTGGCAGCCTGTACATCCCAATGCTGGCCACTGTCTCACTACTTGCCTATTTGCTGGCGAACTACATTTTTCGTCACAAAGAATAGGCGGTCTTCCGGAACATGGACGTATACCTGCAATCAGAAGCTTCTGAGTGCGGCCTCGCTTGCTTGGCCATGATTGCTTCGTACCATGGCGACTCCCGTGGCCTGCGGGCTCTGCGCGGTAGCCATTCGGTCTCCCAAAAGGGCGCAACACTATTACGGCTTATCGAGATCGCGGGAGATCTTGGATTGCGTGCCCGTGCTCTGCGAGTGGAGTTGAACGACGTGGGCAAGTTGGAGCTGCCCTGCCTTCTCCATTGGGAGCTCAACCACTTTGTGGTACTCAAGGCCGTACGACGTAATCGCTTGACGATTGTGGACCCTGCCGTCGGAACCATGCAGTTCACGTGGGCAGAATTCTCGCGCAAGTTCAGTGGAATTGCGTTAGAGCTAGCGCCACAAGGCAACTTCCAGCCTACTGCCAAGCCACCTACCATTTCGCTCCGTCAACTTGGCGGAGATATCCACAACCTCAAGCGTTCCCTCGGTTTTGTGCTGGCCCTATCGATGGCACTGCAAGTGTTTGTGATGCTCGCGCCGTTTCACTTGCAATGGATTGTTGACCATGCGCTTATTCTAGCTGACCGAGACCTAGTGACCCTCCTTGGCCTGGGCTTCCTGGCCATCTTCATCCTTCAGGTTGGCATTGGTTTCCTGCGCGCCTGGACAGTTATGCACCTATCCAGCCAAGTTGGAATGCAATGGCTGTGCAACCTGAGTAGTCACCTGTTTCGATTGCCGCTTGCATTCTTTGAGAAGCGGCATCTCGGAGACGTCGCCTCACGATTCTCGTCAGTCCAGAGCATCCAACGCGCCGTAACCACTTCCTTGGTCGAAGCCATCGTCGACGGGGCGATGGCAATCCTGACCATTGCGCTGATGCTGCTGTACTCGTGGAAGTTGGCATTGGTTTCACTTGTCGCCACGACTGGTTACATGGCGCTACGAGCATTGAGCTTCCACCCATTACGCCATGGAACGGAAGCGCAACTGATGATGAGGGCAAGACAAGATAGCCATCTGTTGGAGACTCTTCGAGGGATGCAATCCATCAAGGTGTCTGGCTCGGAGCCTCTTCGACTAGCGGCGTTCCAGAATCTCATCGTGCGCACAGTCGATCGGGATGTTTCTCTGGCACGACTTGGCCTGCTCTTCTCATGCAGTAGCCAGATAATATTTGGTCTGGAACGGCTTACCGTCATATGGCTTGGTGCCATACTGACACTTGAGAATATCTTCTCGGTAGGGATGTTGATCGCCTACATGGCATACCGCGACCAGTTCTCAAGCCGCATCTCCAGCCTGATTGACAAGGGCGTTGAATTTCGCATGCTGGGTTTACATGGCGAGCGCCTGGCCGACATCGCGCTCACCGCTCCCCAGCCGGTCGTCGGCGAAGCCAAGATTCTGACGGCGGGGAATGCATCCCTCAGCGTAGCCAACCTGTCCTTTCGATATGCACCGCATGAGCCGTGGATTCTGCACGACTGCAGCTTTGAAGTGGCTGATGGCGAGTCAATAGCAATTGTAGGTCCGTCTGGGTGTGGCAAGAGCACCTTGCTGAAATTGCTCCTGGGCCTTTTGGATCCGGACAAAGGCGTCATTCGAATTGGTGGTCAGGGCTTAGACGCCAAGCATCATCGTTCCTATCGACAACAAGTGGGTGCGGTCATGCAGGATGACGTACTCTTCGCCGGGAGCGTGGCCGAGAACATTGCCCTGGGCCATGAGGTCGTCGACCCTGTGCGTGTTGAACGCGCGGCTAGGCTTGCCGCAATCCATGACGATGTGCTGGCCATGCCCATGGGCTATCGGACTTTGGCTGGTGACATGGGCTCGGCCTTTTCGGGTGGACAGAAGCAACGGATTCTCTTAGCGCGTGCTCTGTACTGTGAACCACACATTCTGTTCCTGGACGAAGCTTCCAGTCATCTGGATGTGACCTGCGAACGTAAGGTCAATCTGGCCATTGGTCGCCTGCCGTTGACTCGAATTGTTGTTGCGCATCGCCCGGAGACTATTGCCAGCGCTGACCGAATACTGGTCATGGAAGCTGGGCGTATTGTTCGAGAGCACAAACGAGAATGCGCAGAAGTAGATCTACCGTCCTTCGGTGAAGCATGCTCGTAGCGCGCGGTCTCTTTCGACAAGAAGCCATTGACGCACGCGAAAATCACCACCTTGGCTCGATAACGCTGGTCCAGCCAATACGGCTTTGGGTGCTGGGTGCTGCCTCCTTGGTGCTGACAGGAACCGTGATGGTTCTGCTGTACTTCGGAGAGTACTCCTATCACTCGCGCGTGCGTGGTCAACTTGTACCCGATCTAGGCGTTTCGTCGCTTTTTGCACCCGCGGCGGGAGTTGTAGCTCGCCTTTACGTACCGGAGGGGCGCGTAGTGGAAGCCGGTGAACCTCTAGTCCGCATCGAAGTTCCAAACGCGCTGTCAGACGGACAGGGTGTGGAGAAGGCCTCCAGGCAAGCTTTGGACGCTCAAGCTGCAAGCGTGAGAATGGCTGATGCTGCGAGTGCTGTGCAATGGTCCTTGGATCGCGAGAGCCTGACTGAGCAACTGCAACAGGTAGAACTCGAACTTCGGCAGACCGAGCAATCCATCGCCACACGCCAGCAGCAAGTCGTGCTCGCGCGCGCAACTCTTGACCGCTTTCTGGGAATCTCCGACACGCAGGTGGTCAGTAAGATTCAGGTCGACCAGCAGGAGCAGGCCTGGCTGGAATGGGTTAACCAGCTCCAGACCATGGAACGGCAAGCAACTAATTTGTCTCGTACCATTTTGCAAATGCGTAAGGACCTTCACAAGTTGCCGGCCAAGCGACAGGCTCAATCGGCTGCCACAATAAACTCGCTGGCGCAGTTGCAGCACCAGCGCATCGTAGAGCAGGCGAGTAGCGAGGTGCTGTTGAAGGCACCAGTGGATGGCTTGCTGGCCACGCACCTGGTCGAGTCCGGCCAGAATGTACTGGCGGGTCAACATTTGGTTTCCCTCGTGCCGAAAGGCTCCAACTTGCAGGCGCATCTCTGGATTCCCAGCCGGGCCATTGGTTTCGTTCAGCCGGGCGACACCGTGCTACTTCGCTATGCCGCATATCCCTACCAGAAATTCGGACACGCTCGCGGACGGGTGGCACGGATCTCGCGAATTGCAGTGAAACCGCATGAACTGGAAAGCTCTGGTGCTTACGGCAGTCTTTCCGAGCCCTACTACCGCGCCGTCGTCCTGTTGGAGTCGCAGAGCATGCTCGCCTATGGCAATGAAGAGCCTTTGCGGCCAGGCATGGCGCTTGAGGCCGACATCATGGGCGAGCGCCGCAAGTTGTACGAATGGCTGCTTGAACCGCTTTACGCTCTTTCTGGCAGTTTGAATTGAGCATCGACTGATGCCCTTCTCCTAGCCGTGGGCGTCGACATCTTATCCGTCGCTCTTGACCTTGGCCGAACCTGGTACCTCTCTTTCTGGTTGAGCTATATCGCACTGGCACATCCCCTCCTGTCTCGCTTACGGTACGCTCGCCGTTCATCCGCTTGGGGAAGCCAGAATGATGCATCGTTCAGCCCTGCTCGCCCTGGCCTGTGGCCTGGGCGTCTTCGCCTCTTCCGCACACGCGCAGTCGAGCACCACCGGCGCGACAGCATCCCAACGCGAACAGGTGGGCAATCGCACCACCGAGAACGTGCCGGCCATTCCCGAAGCGCTGATCGATCAGCTCAACCGCTACCAGAACACCCGCGGCGCGCTGTTCTCCGGCTGGACGCAGGAAGGCTGCGTGCTCATTGGCACCCGCTTCGCCGAGACCGCGCAGGCGCACCGGGTCTGCGCGCCGCTGGGCATGCGCGAGCAGCTGACCTTCTATCCCGAGCCGCTCAGCAGCTTGCAGAGCGCGCCGGCCGGCAACGATGGCTTCGTGTTCGGCAAGGACAAGGGCGGCAACGAGTTCTGGCAGCTGTACTGGTTCGACTTGAAGTCGCGCCAGACCACGCTGCTCACCGACGGCAAGTCGCGCAATGACAGCCCGCTGTTCTCGCATGACGGCCGCCAGCTCGCTTTCACCAGCACCGCGCGCAACGGCCAGGACAGCGACATCTGGTTACTGGATCTGGCCACGCGCAAGTCGCGCCCGCTGGTGACCGAGGGTGGCCATTGGAACGCGCTGGACTTCTCGCCGGATGGCAAAAAGCTGCTGGTGATCCAATACGTTTCGGTCAATGAGTCCTACCCGGGTGAAGTGGATCTGGCCACCGGCACGTTGAAGCGCTTCCCGGTCGATGGCGGCAAGGCCGCGTTCGGCGAGTTCCGCTATGTCGACGGCGGCAAGAGCGCGCTGTTCGTGTCCGACGAGCCGGTGGACGGCAAGCCGCAGGAATTCCGCACGCTGCGTTACCACAACCCCGCCACCGGCGAGCTGAAGTTGATCAGCGGGCATATCCCCTGGGATGTGGATGCGCTGGAAGTCTCACGCGACGGCAAGCGCATCGCCTACGTCAGCAATGAAGACGGCATCGACAAGCTGCATGTGCTGGCCTGGCCTTCGCTGCAGGAACTGCCGGTGCCGGCGCTGCCTGTCGGCGTGGTCGGTGGCCTGGGCTTCTCGCCCGATGGCAAGCAGCTGGCGCTGAGCCTCAACACCGCGACCTCGCCGAGTGATGTGCAGGTGATCGATCTGCAGGCCAACACGCTCACCCGCTGGACGCGCAGTGAAGTCGGCGGGCTGGATTCCTCCACCTTCGTCGCGCCGACGCTGGTGCGCTTTCCCACCTTTGATCAGGTCGATGGCAAGCCGCGCACGATTCCCGCGTTCTACTACCAGCCGCGCAAGCCGGCGGCCGGCGGCAAGGTGCCGGTGATCATCAGCATCCACGGCGGACCGGAAGGCCAGTCGCTGCCCACCTTCAACGCCACCACGCAGTTCCTGCTCAACGAACTGGGTGTGGCGGTGCTGGTGCCCAACGTGCGCGGCTCCACCGGTTACGGCAAAAGCTTTGTGCAGATGGACAATGGCTTCAAGCGCGAGGATTCGGTCAAGGACATCGGCGCGCTGCTGGACTGGATTGCGCAACAACCGGAACTGGATGCCAACCGCGTCGGCGTGATGGGTGGCAGCTATGGCGGCTACATGGTGCTGGCGTCGCTGATGCATTACAGCGATCGCATCCGCGCCGGCATCGACATCGTCGGCATCTCGCACTTCGGTACCTTCCTGAAGAACACCGAGAGCTACCGCCGCGACCTGCGCCGTGCCGAATACGGTGACGAGCGGGATCCGGCGATGGCCGCGCACTTCGAGAAGATCTCCCCGCTTAATGGCGCCAAGCGCATTACCTCCCCGTTGTTCGTTGCCCAGGGCCGCAATGACCCGCGCGTGCCGTACACCGAGGCAGAGCAGATCGTGAAGGCCGTGCGCGGCAATGGGCAGCCGGTGTGGTATCTGGAGTTCTCGGACGAGGGCCATGGGTTCCAGAAGAAATCCAACAGTGATTACTTTGGTGCAGCATCGATGGTGTTTTGGCAGCAGCACTTGTTGAAGTAGGTCGATGCGGTCGCAATGACGCAGCGTGCGGCCCAAGACATTTTTCGTTGAGCATCTTGTTCATTAGCAAACTTTGGCCCTTGTTAAGAACGCGACTGCCAGGGAGAGCTACGTTTCCGTCACAAGCCTCTCCGAGCCTGCTACTACGCTAGTTGGAGTTCTAATCCATGGAGTTCAAACTATTACTCGGGTCCTGAAACGTTGAAGTCTATTTTGCAGTCCGAACTTCTCACGCTTTCGATAATTGCATCCAGTGATTCCGAGGTTCCAAAGTCGAGAAAATTCAGAACCTCCCCATCCTTCACCCTAAGCACACTGAATTGACCATTAGTTGGCGCGTACATTTCTGATTTTGCTTCTTGCGCAAATACCAAATATGAGTCGCCCTTCTCGCAGCAATCGACATCGAGTTCAATGAACTGACCTGAGGTGATCAAGTCAAAGATGGATTTCGGCTCACCTTTCACCGCTGTTTTAACCTCAAGACGACTCACTTCATTGAGAGAACTTGACAGGCCTTTCTTCTTGCGGCCCGTCCCTGTTGCCACAACGATGACATCGGACCGTTCGATCAGTTCTTTGAACGGATATCGACGTAGTTCATTACCCGATGCGTTACAAGATGTAAGGAGCAAGAGAACCGAGATGACTACTCTGCGCATGTTCGTCTACCTGACTTCGGGATGAGCAATTTCGCGCCTAAGGGGCAGGCCAATTTCCTTTCGAATTATGTTTTCGTTTTGAATCCCGTTCCCTGTTCCTGGAAATCCAATCTCTGGCAAAGCATGTGCGACAATTTCGTGCATCAACGTATCGGCACCCGTTGAAGGAATCGTCCCACCATCCATTCCTAAAACGCCATTCGTATTTCCAGAAATTGCTATCTCCGCACCGATTGAAGTGCGCCCTGTAGCACCTCCAGCCAGATCTCGATCAAGATCGAAGGAAACAGGGGTCAGAGCACGTTTTCATCTTGGCTCCGGCAGCATCCATAAGACCTGCCCTGACCCCTGTTTTCCTACGGCGTTATGGGGATCAGTTCACCATCCACGAAGATAGTGTCTGGCAAGTCTTCCGACCGAAATTCAACGACATCAACGCTGCCGCCGTCAGATTGAATACGAAGTGTGTTTCCGGAGACGTCTATGCTCTCGGGTAGGGTGATTCCATAAGAACCCATGTACTTGCCACCCCTACGCAGGATGACCAACCTGTCGATTCCATGCTTGCCAGTTCCGACGACTGCCGAGTAGTGGTATGCACAAAGTTCGCCGATCGGAGGTCTGATCGTCCCAACCATCTTCCAGTACCCTCCTGGCACCAGCTCCCAGTTGGCCGATCTGGACACCTCTTTCTCAAGCTCAGCTTTCGAGAAGTCGCACTCCTTCTTCTCGCCTGCAAAGCAGTCCTGCACGTTGGCAACCAAAAGTAGAAGCAACAGGCTCTTCATTCCCTACGCTCCCTAGTGTTCCGCCTTTTCCCAGGTTGAGCATCTGACGCCTCAGACTTACCCTTCGCTGACGAGCGTTCTCTTCTGAAACAGGGGTCAGAGCATGTTTTCATCTTTGCTGCGGCAGCGTCCAGAAAACCTGCTCTGGCCCCCGCTTCCTGTCAGCCGTTTCCGACGCTCACACGCGGACTTCCCCGACAAAATTTCTTTCGCGATATAGGTGCAGTTCGTCGCTACAGGTCTTAGGTTTTGCTACAGGGCATCCCCCTCCCGCAGCGCCCCGCTTCACCCCAGCTGCGAGACAAAAGCGCGGACCGTCTGAGCAGCAACTCAGCCGGCCCGCTAACCAAAACCAGTAAAGGAGTTACTGACCATGGCTAGCTTCAATCCTACAAGCACCCTCCTCCGCCCGGCTACCGAAGGCGCCTTCAGCCCGCCTCCCGCACCGCCTTCGCCCCCGTCACCGCCGGCCCCTCCCACCCCCGCCCCGTTCTCCGACGACGCCCGCCAGCAACTCTGGACCGTGCAGGAAACCCTGCACCTGCTCCACCTGCTGACGCTCTCGCGCAATGACGATCCCATCATCACACCCGAGCAGTGGAGCGGCTGCCTGGGCCTGCTCAGCACCCAACTGGCGCAAGCCCTGGAGGAAACGGAAGACCCGCTGGCTGCCTGATGCCGGCAAACCGAAAGGCCGGGGCCTGTCTTGCACAGGGCCCGGCCACTGGATTCAGATCCAGTGATCCACCAGCAGGAAGGCGAACATCGCCATCAGATAGACGATGGAGTAGTTGAATACCTTCATCGGGAACAACTCGTCCGGCGGATCCAGCAGGCGCCAGGCGTACCACAGGAACACCAGGCCCAGCACCAGAGCGCCGCCCAGGTAGAACAGACCGCTCATGCCGAAGATCACCGGCAGCACGCTCACTTCCACCAGCAACACCGTGTAGAACAGGATCTGCCAGCGCGTGTAGGTCACGCCGTGGGTCACCGGCAGCATCGGCACCAGTGCGCGCGCGTAATCCTCGCGGCGGAAAATCGCCAGCGCCCAGAAATGCGGCGGCGTCCAGACGAAGATGATCAGCACCAGCAGCAGCGCATGCGCCCAGTCCCAGTCGCCCTGCATGCCGGTCATGGTCGACCAGCCCAGCAACGGCGGCGCGGCGCCGGCAATGCCGCCAATCACGATGTTCTGCGGCGTGGCGCGCTTGAGATACACCGTGTAGACCACCGCGTAACCGATCAGCGAAGCGAAGGTCAGCAGCGCGGTCATCACGTTGACCCACACCACCAGGATGGTCATCGACAACACCGCCAGCGACAGCGCGAACACCAGCGCCTGCCAGGGTTTGACCTCGCCCACCACCAGCGGGCGCCAGGAGGTGCGCGCCATCTTGGCGTCGATGCGCGCATCCAGCAGCTGGTTGATGGCCGCCGCACTGGCCGCGGCCAGCCAGATGCCGAGGAAGCCCAGGCCACCGCGCAGGGTTTCCTGCCCCGTTGGCAGGCCGTCGATGGCCAGGAACATGCCGACGATCGCGGTGAACACGATCAGCGCGACCACGCGTGGCTTGGTCAGCGACCAGTACTGGCGCATGGGGAATGTCATTCCGGCGAGCGCAGGCGTGCGCACAACGACACCAGGGTGAACAACAGCAGGGCAGCGCCAGCGTTGTGCGCCACCGCCACGTGCAGCGGCAGGTTCAACTTGACGTTGAGCACGCCCAGGGTGAACTGCGCCAGGATCAACACCAGCACCGTCACCGCCCAGCCACGCATGCCCGGCGTGCGCAGCAGGCGCCACGACAGCAACAGCATGTACAGCGCCACGATCACCGCCATGATGCGGTGGGTCATCTGGATGGCGATGCGCGAGGCGCCATCGAGCACGCCGCCTTCGTAATCCACGCCGATGCCGCGCCAGAGCACGAAGCCTTCGCTGAAATTGGTCGGCGGCCACCAGCGGCCCACGCACTTGGGGAAATCCAGGCCGCAGGCGACCGCGGCGTAGTTGGCGCTGACCCAACCGCCCAGCGCAATCTGGATGCCCAGCAACACCAGCCCGACGATGACCCAATTGCGCAGCACGCGTGCACCGGCCAGCGTGATCGGCCGATCGGTCGCACGCCACGCGATCCATACCAGCAGCGAGAACGTGGTCAGGCCACCGACAAGATGGCCCATGACCACGATCGGCTTGAGCAGCCAGGTCACCGTCCACATGCCCAGCAGCGCCTGGAAGATGATCACCGCCAGGGTCAGCGCGGTTGCGCGCGCCAGGTCGATGTTCGACCAACGGAATGCGGCCACCAGCAATATGGCTTCGCCGATGATCGCCAGCACCGATGCCGCCACGTGCTCGCCATGCATGTACAGCGGAATGGCCGCGGCCACCAGCGCCGATGCGCCGAGAATCGTGGCCAGGCCAAACCTGCGGCGACGCGCGGCCAGCAACGACAGGATCAGCACCAGCGTGCCCAGGGTCGCGGCGAGATGGCGGTGGATCTGTTCGCGCCAGGCCTTGTGGGTTTCAAACGGACGGATCGCACTGGCGGCATGATCCACCACTTCATGCGTGGCCTTGGGCCAGGTGGCGCGGCCGTAACAGGTGGGCCAGTCCGGGCAGCTCAGGCCGGCATTGGACAGGCGCACGAATGCGCCGAAGACGATCACGCCCAGCGCGAGCGCCACCGCCAGCCAGGCGATACGGTGGAAGTGGCGATACAGCAGCGGGCGGGCGACAGCATTCATCTCGGGGCGTCCCTTACATCAACTTCAAGAGCTTCGACACGTCTTTGTACAAGCCGCCGGCGTCAAAGCCCGGTGCATAGCGCAGGACGACGAAGCCGTTCGGATCGATCACGTACACCGGCGCGCCCTTGGCGTCGGTGTGGCGCGGCAACACGGCCAGCAGTTCGGGCGTGGCCTGGATCTGCTTGCGTGATTCGGTGACGGGTGCATCGGCGGGCAGCGGACCAATCCAGAGGATTTCCACCTTGTCGGCGCGATGACCGAACAAACGCCACACTTTATCCAGATCGTGGGCGAGCTTGCTGCAGGCCTGGCCGCAATCGGCGGGCGCGACCACCGCGATGCGCCAGATGCGCTCGCCCGGATTCCAGGCGTAGTCGCCGCCATCGAGCAGCTGCGGCGTCACCGCGCGCGCATCGATGGCCGGTTGCAGCATTTCGCCGCTGTTCTTGTGATTGACGGGTTGCCAGCCGGCAAAGCGCAGCACGCCGGCGCCGAACACGGTGCCGAAGAACAGGGCGAACAGGCCAACGAGAATCCAGCGTCCGCGGGTGCGGGCGGCATCGGGGGGCGTCGAGGTCATCGTGGCATTTTCTCATGGCTGGCCGCGTCCCGCCCGCGTTTGCCACGACCGCGCAGGCTCACCACCAGCGCGGTGATGAGCACCGCCAGCGCCAGGCCGAACCATTGCACCGCATAGCCCAGGTGGCGTTGCGGCGGCAGGGTGTTGGGCAGGATGTCCAGATCACGAGCGTAGCCGCCGGGCAGGGCCGGATCCAGCTTAAGCAGGCGCGGCGAGAGCGTGGCCACGCCCAGCAGCGCGGGCAGTTCGGGCGCATCCAGTGCGGTGGTCAGGATGGCGCCGTCCGGCTGGCGGCTGGCCAGCGCGCGCGCCATGCCTTCGGAAGGGGGCGGTGCGAGCAGGCCGCGGACTTCTGACGGCCCGGCCATCTCCGGCAGCGGCGGCAGCCGGCGATCACCGGGCAGCGGCAGCCAGCCCAGATCCACCAGCAACGGCGCGGCGCCATCGTCGGGCTGGAACAGCCGCAGCACGCGCACGCCGGCGCGGCCCTGATGGTTCTGGTTGTCCAGCAGCACGGCCGGCGTTGGCAGATAGCGGCCGTGGCCCTGGGTCCAGCTGTAGTCCCGCGCGTGCTCGCCCTGCGCGCGTGCGATCAGCGGCACCGGCCGGCGCTCGGCCAGGATGCGCTGCGCGTCGGCCAGCATCGCTTCCTTCTGTTTGGCGCGACCCAGCTGCCAGCTGCCGAGCGAGCAGAACAGCGCGATCACCCCGCCCGCCAGCAGCCAACCCAGCCACAGCGGCATGCGCCGGCGGCTCACGCGCGCACCCGCCAGGCTGCGATAATGTCGGTCTTGTACATATGGCGTGCCTCAGAGGCTCTCATGAACGACTCGTTGAAGACCCTGGTAGTAATCGGGTTCCTGATCCTCATCCTGTGGAACCTGGGCGCAGGCTTGTATTACCTGCTGGTCGACAAGGGCCAGAGCAAGCGTACCGTCAATGCGCTGACTCGTCGCATCGGCCTGTCCATCGCGCTGATCCTGCTGGTGGTGCTGGCGATCAAGATGGGCTGGATCGTGCCGCACGGCGTCGGCGCGTGACCGTCGCCGTGCACTGACCGCACGGCGGATGCGGAGCGGCCGCCATACGGCTGTGGAGTGGAAAAAAAAGCGACGGCCAGGCCGTCGCTTTTTTGTTGCCGCGAACCAGCGCCGTGACGGCGGCCGGTTCGTGGCTTCCGCCTGGCGCGCTTACAGCACGTAGACGAACAGGAACAGACCCAGCCACACCACGTCGACGAAATGCCAGTACCAGGCGACGGCTTCGAAACCGAAATGCTCGTCCTTGGTGAAGTGGCCCCTGGCGCAACGCAGCCAGATGATCGCCAGCATGATCGTGCCCAGGGTGACGTGCGCACCGTGGAAGCCGGTCAGCATGAAGAAGGTGGAGCCGTAGATGCCCGAACCCAGCGTGAGGTTCAGTTCCTTGTAGGCGTGGATGTATTCCTCGGCCTGATAGAACAGGAACGTGCAGCCCAGCACCACGGTCAGGCCCAGGAACACCAGCAACTGCTTGCGGTGGCCGGCCTTCAGCGCATGGTGGGCGATGGTGATGGTCACGCCCGAGGTCAGCAGGATCAGGGTGTTGATCAGCGGCAGGCCCCAGGCCGGGATGGTCTGGAAATGACCGCCGACCTGGCCCGGACCCGAGCTCGGCCACGCGGCGCTGAAACCTTCCCACAGCAGCGAGTTGGTCATCACGCCATCGCCTTCGCCGCCCAGCCACGGCAGCGCGAACTGGCGGGCATAGAACAGCGCGCCGAAGAAGGCGCCGAAGAACATCACTTCGGAAAAAATGAACCAGACCATGCCCATGCGGAAGGACACGTCCACCTGCTTGTTGTAGTGGCCGCTGATCGACTCGCGGATGACGTCGCCAAACCACATGAACAAGGTGGCGCACAGCATCACGATGCCGGCGTAGAACATCCACTGGCCCCAGGCCCAGTCATTGAGCCAGCTGGCCACGCCGACCATGGTCACGAACAGGGACACGGATCCCACGATCGGCCACTTGCTGCTGTGTGGCACGAAATAAATGTTGGCGTCTGGCGAGGCGTGGGCCATGGCGAAGTCTTCCGTTGTGCTCAATCAGGGCGCCGCATGCGGCGCGGTGGAGGCCTGGCCGCCATCAAGGCGGGCGGTCAGGGCATCGTTCTTGTAGAAGGTATACGACAGGGTGATGGTCTTCACGTCGTCCGGCAGATTGGCATCGACGATGAAGCGCACCGGCATGTCGCGCACTTCACCGGCCTGCAGGGTCTGGGCGGTGAAGCAGAAGCATTCGGTCTTGGTGAAGTAGCCCGAGGCCCGCGCCGGCGCCACAGATGGCACGGCGCTGCCGACGATGGCGCGCTCGCTGTCGTTGCGGGCGAAGTACTTGGCTTCGTACAGCTCGCCGGGCACCACCTGCATGGTCATCTGTTCGGGATGGAACGCCCACGGCAGCTTGGAGTTCACTCCGCCGTCGAACTGCACGGTCACCGTGCGCTTGGCCTTGGCCGTGGCGATCTTCGCCTGGCCGGGGCCCTGCTCCAGGCGCACGCCGAACACTTTCTCGCAGGCGATGCGGTACAGCGGCACCAGCGAGAAGGTCAGCACGAACACCGCCAGCGCCACGCCGACCAGCTTGAACAAGCCTGCCGAGTTGGACTTGGGCGTGCTCATGCGCTGAGTACCGCGCGACCGATGAACAACACGAAGATCAGCAGCGCGATGCCACCCATCACCCACGCCGTGCGCACCACCGCCTTGCGGCGGCGGGCGACTTCTTCAGGCGTGAGCATCGGGGCGTTCATCGATCAACCTGCGGCGACGTTCAGTGGGTCACGTCGCCGTGCGCCAGATCGCCATCCTTGATGACCGGCGGGGTGCTGAAGGTGTGGTGCGGCGCCGGCGACGGCACGGTCCACTCCAGGCCACGGGCGTGTTCCCACGCGCGCGCCGGAGCCTTCTCGCCCGTGCGCAGCGAACGCCACAGGATGAAGGCCATCATGAAGGGCGTCAGGAACATGCCGAACGCGCCAATCGAGCTGACCAGGTTCCAGTCGGCGAACACCGGGTTGTAGTCCGGGATGCGGCGCGGCATGCCGGCCAGGCCCAGGAAGTGCTGCGGGAAGAACAGCAGGTTGACGAACACCACCGTCCACCAGAAGTGGAACTTGCCGGCGGTCTCGTTGTACATGCGGCCGGTCCACTTGGGCCACCAGTAGTAGGTGGCGGCAATGATGGAGAACAGCGCGCCGGTCACCAGCACGTAGTGGAAGTGCGCGACCACGAAGTAGGTGTCGTGGTACTGGAAGTCGGCCGGCACGATGGCCAGCATCAGGCCGGAGAAGCCACCGATGGTGAACAGGATGACGAAGCCCACCGCCCACAGCATCGGGGTTTCAAAGGTCAGCGAGCCCTTCCACATGGTGCTGACCCAGTTGAACACCTTCACGCCGGTCGGGATGGCGATCAGCATGGTCGCGAACATGAAGTAGATTTCGCCACCCAGCGGCATGCCCACGGTGAACATGTGGTGCGCCCAGACGATGAACGACAGGAACGCGATCGACGCGGTGGCGTACACCATGGCCTGGTAGCCGAACAGCGGCTTGCGGCTGAAGGTCGGGATGATTTCCGACACCACGCCGAACGCCGGCAGGATCATGATGTAGACCTCGGGGTGACCGAAGAACCAGAAGATGTGCTGGTACATCACCGGGTCGCCGCCGCCGGCGGCGTTGAAGAAGCTGGTGCCGAAGAACTTGTCGGTCAGCAGCATGGTCACCGCACCGGCCAGCACCGGCATCACCGCGATCAGCAGGAATGCGGTGATCAGCCAGGTCCAGCAGAAGATCGGCATCTTCAACAGGTCAATGCCGGGCGCGCGCATGTTGAGCACGGTGGCGATGATGTTGATCGCGCCCATGATCGAGCTCACGCCCATCATGTGGATGGCGAAGATGGTGAACGCCACGTTGGCGCCGCCCTGCAGCGACAGCGGCGGGTACAGGGTCCAGCCACCGGCCGGCGCGCCGCCCGGCAGGAACAGCGTGCCCAGCAGCAGGGTGAAGGCGAACGGCATGATCCAGAAGGACCAGTTGTTCATGCGCGGCAGCGCCATGTCGGGCGCGCCCACCTGCAACGGAATCATCCAGTTGGCCAGGCCGACGAACGCCGGCATCACGCCGCCGAAGATCATCACCAGCGCATGCACCGAGGTCATCTGGTTGAAGAACTCGGGGCTGACGAACTGCAGGCCCGGCACCGCCAGCTCGGCGCGGATGATCACCGACATGCCTGCGCCGATGATGAACATGATGAAGCTGAAAACCAGATAGAGCGTGCCGATGTCCTTGTGGTTCGTGGAGAAGAACCACCGCTCGATGAAGCTCTGCTGGTGACCGTGGTGATCGTCGTGATGATCGACTGCGGTATGTGCCATGTTCGTATTCTCTTGCGTAAGCGGACGATTAAGCCTGCGCCTGGGGCGCAGACTCATCGGAAGGGGCGGCCTGCGGAGCGGCGCCTGCGGCGGCGGGCGCGGCATCAGCCGGCGCGGCCTCGGTGGCCGGAGCGGCCGGCGCTTCCACCGGAGCGGCCGGCGCTTCCACCGGGGCGGCCGGAGCCGGCGCCGGGGCGGGCTGCTTGCTGGCCAGCCACTTCTGGAAATCTTCCTTGCTCACCGCGCGCACGACGATCGGCATGAAGCCGTGGTCCTTGCCGCACAGCTCGGCACACTGGCCGCGGTACACGCCCGGGGTCTGGATGTCGGTCCAAGCCTCGTTGACGATGCCCGGGATGGCGTCCTGCTTCCAGCCCAGTGCCGGCACCCACCAGGCGTGGATGACGTCGTCGGCGGTGATCACGAAGCGGATCTTGGTGTTCACCGGCAGCACCAGCTCGTTGTCCACTTCCAGCAGGTAGTGCGGGTTGTCCTTGACCGTGGCGACCTGCTTGCTCTGGCGGAACGCGTCGGACTGCTTGGCCAGGCGGCTGGTGAACTCCACGTCCTCGCCCAGGTACTCGTACTTCCACATCCACTGGTAACCGGTGACCTTGACGGTCATCTCGGCATCACGGGTGTCGTACATGGCAATCAGCTTCTTGGTCGCCGGGAAGGCCATGATTACCAGGATCACCACCGGGATGACGGTCCAGATGATCTCGGCCGTGGTGTTGTGGCTGAACTGCGCGGCCACCGCACCCTTGGACTTCCGGAACTTGAACATGGCGTAGAACATCGCGCCAAACACCGCGATGCCGATCACCACGCAGACCCAGAACGCGATCATGTGCGCGTCATAGGCGTGCTGGGAGGAGCTGGTGACGCCCCGACCCATGTTCAGCTGCCACGGCTTCGGGTCCGCCGGCTGCGCCCACGCCAGCACTGGCATGGCCAGCAGCGTGCAGGCGGTGATCAAACGCTTAAAAAACCCATTCACTTGCGTCATTGCCTAGACCCCAAATGCGTCATCGGTTGCGGCCGCACGCGGCCGCCAGTAAATCCTGCAACTTGTCCGCCAACTGCCGGCGTTCGGCCGGTCCGAGGAAGCTGCCCACCTCGACCTGCCTGCCACTGGAAGCCAGCGAAATCCTTTCACCTCCCGCCTCGATGCGCAGGCGCACCCAGTAGGGATGGGCTCGGAACACCGGACCGGCACCCGGGTCGCGACTGACTTCCACGACCTCCGGACCGATGGTGATGTCCTCACCCCGCTCACCGCTGCGCCAAAGCCAACGCAGCGACGCGGCCACCATGGCGGTGTGCAGCAGGGCGAAGGCCGGTGCGAAGGCGTTGCCAGCCAGCCAGCCCAGCAGGGCCACCAGCCACATCGCCCCCGCCAGCGCGGCGAACAAGGCCACGAACTGACGGGCCGTCAATGCCCGTGGAGGCCGCAGCCTAAGCCGCGCGCCGTCCAGGTCCGGCAATGACGGAAGCACTTCGATCATGCTGCCAACCGCGCAACGAGGCCGCGGAAAACCCGCAAATGTTATCCGCCACCACACTTTGCGGCAAGTTTCATTGATCGGACGCAAGCCGCAAAAAGCGCGGGACGGACCGGCAAACGCCGTGGCGCCGCGCGTTCCACGGTACCCGGGCACGCCCCGGGCGTCCTAAACTAGCGGACTTTCTTTTTGGTTCCGCGGTCACATGTCCACACCCCAGTCCGCTTCCACGCCCGCCGCTGCGGTGGCCGGCCGCCTGATCTCGCCGGAGTTGCCGCCGGTCCCGGCCCCCCTGCGCGCCGCCATCACCGCCGCCTGGCTGCGCGATGAGAGCGAACACGTGCACGAATTGCTGGCGCAGGCCCGGCTGCCGGCCGAGGAACAGGCCCGCGCCCAGCTGCTGGCCGAGGACCTGGTCAAGCGGGTCCGCGCCCGCGCACAGAACCAGGGCGCGATCGAAGCCTTCATGCGCCAGTACGACCTGGGCAGCGAGGAAGGCGTGCTGCTGATGTGCGTGGCCGAGGCCCTGCTGCGCATCCCGGATCAGGAAACCGCCGACAAGCTGATCCGCGACAAGCTCGGCGACGCCGATTGGGAAAAGCATCTGGGCCAGAGCGACTCGGTGCTGGTCAATGCCTCCACCTGGGGCCTGATGCTGACCGGCAAGCTGGTCAATCTGAACGACCTGACCCGCCACGACGTACCCGGTGCGTTCAAGCGCCTGGTCGGTCGCGTGGGTGAGCCGGTCATCCGCCTGGCCGTGCGCCAGGCGATGCGCATCATGGGCCACCAGTTCGTGATGGGCCGGACCATCGACGAGGCGCTGACGCGCTCGCGCAAGGGCGACAACGCCAACTACCGCTATTCTTTCGACATGCTGGGCGAAGGCGCGCTGACGGCCAAGGACGCGGCGCGCTACCTGGAGGCGTACCGCCAGGCCATCCATGCGATTGGCCGCAGCGGTCCTTTCAGCGACGTGTTCGCCGCGCCCAGCATCTCGATCAAGCTCTCGGCCCTGCATCCGCGCTACGAGCACGCCAAGCGCGCGCGGGTGATGCGCGAGCTGGCGCCGGGCATCCTGGAGCTGGCGCAGCTGGCCAAGTCCTACGGCATCGGCTTCACCATCGACGCCGAGGAAGCCGACCGCCTGGAACTGTCGCTGGACCTGATCGAGGCGACTTTCTCCGACGCCTCGCTGGCCGGCTGGGAAGGCTATGGCCTGGCCGTGCAGGCATACCAGAAGCGCACGCCGTACGTGATCGACTTCCTCGCCGATCTGGCGCGGCGGGTCGGCCGGCGCATGCCGGTGCGCCTGGTCAAGGGCGCGTACTGGGACGCCGAGGTCAAGCGCGCGCAGATCGACGGACACCCGGGCTATCCGGTGTTCACCCGCAAGCCCAACACCGACGTGTCGTACCTGGCCAATGCACGCCGCATGTTCGAGCACGGCGACGCGCTGTATCCGATGTTCGCCACCCACAACGCGCAGACCATCGCCGCGATCCGTTCGATTGCGCAGGGCCGTCCGTACGAGCACCAGAAGCTGCACGGCATGGGCGATGACCTGTACGCCGAAGTGGTGCCGCTGGATCGCCTGGACCTGCCCTGCCGCGTCTACGCGCCGGTGGGTTCGCATGAAGATTTGCTGCCCTATCTGGTGCGCCGCCTGCTCGAGAACGGCGCCAACTCCAGCTTCGTCAACCGCATCACCGACGAGGACGTGGCCATCGCCGATCTAATCCGCGATCCGGTCGAAACCGTGTCCGCGTTCGAGACCATTCCGCATCCGCGCATCCCGCTGCCGGTGGATCTGTTCCGCCAGCCGGTGTCGCCTTCCATTTCGACTTCTGACAGGAACAATTCCATGGGCGCCAATCTCGCCAATGACAATGACCTGCGCGTGCTGGCCGAACAGGTCAACGCCGCCGTCAAGCCGTGGCGCGCGGCGCCGCTGGTGCCGGGCGCGGTCATCGCCAGCGCCGCGCAGGACGTGAGCAACCCGGCCGACCGTCGCCAGATCGTGGGTCAATGGCAACCGGCCGACAGCGCCGTGGTCGACAAGGCGCTGCAGAACGCGGTCAACGCGCAACCGGCCTGGGACCGCACGCCGGCCGCCAGCCGGGCGGCGATCCTGGAGCATGCGGCGACGCTGCTGGAGCAGCGCATGCCCGAGTACATCGCCCTGTGCGTGAAGGAGGCCGGCAAGACCCTGCCCGACGGCGTGGCCGAAGTGCGCGAGGCGGTCGACTTCCTGCGCTACTACGCCGCGCAGGCGCGCGCGCAGTTTGGCGCGGCGGAGAAGCTGCCCGGTCCCACCGGTGAATCCAACGAACTGCAATTGCACGGGCGCGGCGTATTCGTCTGCATCAGCCCGTGGAATTTCCCGTTGGCGATTTTCCTCGGCCAGGTCAGCGCCGCGCTGGCCGCGGGCAACAGCGTGATCGCCAAGCCTGCCGAGCAGACCAACCTGATTGGCCACGCCGCCGTGAAGCTGCTGCACGAAGCCGGCATTCCCGAAGGCGTGCTGCAGTTCCTGCCCGGCGACGGCGCCACCGTCGGCGCCGCCCTGACCCGCGACCCGCGCGTGGCCGGCGTGGCCTTTACCGGTTCCACCGACACCGCGCGTGCGATCAACCGTGCGCTGGCCGCCCGCGATGCTGCCATCGGCGTGCTGATTGCCGAAACCGGTGGCCAGAATGCCTTCATCGCCGACTCCTCGGCGCTGCCGGAGCAGCTGGTCAAGGATGCGATTGGCTCGGCCTTCACTTCGGCCGGACAGCGTTGTTCGGCCGCGCGCGTGCTGTTCGTGCAGGACGACATCGCCGACAAGGTCATGACCATGCTGGCCGGTGCGATGGACGAGCTGGTCATCGGCGACCCGGGCCTGCTGTCCACCGATGTGGGCCCGGTGATCGACGCCGATGCGCTGAAGATGCTGGAAGACCACGCCGCGCGCATGGCCAGCGAGGCACGCCTGATCAAGCAGGCGCCGATCGGCGAGGCCGCTGCACATGGCACCTTCTTCGCCCCGCGCGCGTGGGAGCTGAAGTCGCTGGATCAGCTGCAGAAGGAAATCTTCGGACCGGCCCTGCATGTGGTGCGCTGGAAGGCCGACCAGCTGGATCAGGTGATCGACGCGATCAACGCCACCGGCTACGGCCTGACCCTGGGCGTGCATTCGCGCATCGATGAGACCGTGGATCGCATCGCCGCGCGGGTGAAGGTGGGCAATGTCTACGTCAACCGCAACCAGATTGGCGCGGTGGTCGGGGTGCAGCCCTTCGGTGGTCAGGGCCTGTCCGGCACCGGTCCCAAGGCCGGCGGCCCGCACTATCTGCCGCGCTTTGCCACCGAGAAGACGGTGACCGTCAACACCACCGCGGCCGGTGGCAATGCTTCGTTGCTGACCCTGGGCGAGTAAGCCGCGCGCCGGGGCCGGTCCTGCCGCGCCGGCCCGGCGTAACGCCTTCCGGCCACGAGCCGCGCGTGGGAGAGACGCGCGGGCCTCAAGCTGGAAGGTCTGCGGCCGATATCCCGGATTCGGGAACCGCCAAGGGGGAAACCGCGGCCCATGAGCGCCTCGGTACTGCTGACGCTGCTGAGTGATTGCCTGCTGGCCGTCGTGCTGTTCGTACTGTTCTGGTACGTGGCGCGGCTGTCGCGGCAGGTACAGGGGATCCTGACCTGGGGCAGCGCGCATCTGGTCTACACGCTGGGGGCGACGATCTTCGACGCCGGCACCAGCATGGCCGAAGAAAGCGGACTGCCCGCCGCCGCCCGCGCCACCGCACACATCGGCTCGATCATCCTGTGCCTGGGCATGGCCGGGCTGGGCTGGGCGATCGTGTTGTTCGTGCGCCGGCGCCCGCTGCATCGCGCCGAGTTCGCGATCATTTTCCTGGCCGGGGCCATCCCGCTGGCGACCTGGCTGCTGGGCGGCAACTGGAACGCGCAGAGCGTGGCGTTGAACCTGGTGGAGCTGCTGGTGCTGGTGTGGATGTGCTGGCATCTGCGCGATCTGCATGAAGATCCCTACCGCTTGCCCGCACGGATGATGATGGTCGGCTGCGTGCTGCTGGCGATCCTTTACGGCAGCGTGATACCCGGCTGGTCGCTGAGCCAGTTCGGTTTCGACGAAATCTGGGTCAACGTGGACCTGTCGATCTGGTTCATGCTCAATTTCTGCATGCTGATGCTCAGCAGTTTCCGCGCCGCCGAATCGCTCAAGCTCAGTGCGATGTTCGATCCGCTCACCGGTGCGCTCAACCGGCGCGGCCTGAATGCCGAACTGGCCACCTTGCCGGAGCGCCGCGAAGCGGGCCTGAGCGTGATCGCCATCGATCTGGATCACTTCAAGGCCATCAACGATTTCCACGGCCACGACACCGGCGATCGCGTGCTGCAGCGCTTCAGCGATCTGGTGCGCGCCAACCTGCGTGATGACGCACTATTTGCGCGCATGGGCGGCGAAGAATTCGCCATCGTGATCACCGAGGGCGGGATGGAAGCGGCGCGGCGCCTGGCCGAGCGCGTGCGCGCGCTGGTGCAGAAGATGGAGTTCACCCCCAGCAGCGGCCGGCCGGTGCGGGTCACTGTCAGCCTGGGCGTGGCCACGCGCCGCGACCCGGAGCAGACCTTCGCCGATTTGATGCGCAGTGCCGACGAGGCGCTGTACGCGGCCAAGCATGCAGGCCGCAACCGGGTCGCGTTATTCGACTGACATTGGCCCGGCCGGCGACTTCCGTCACGGTCTGCGCGCCCTCACGACGCTAGGTTTAGCCGGATTCCGCCGCATTCTGCGTTTGAATGCTGACATGGAGCTCCTGGCCAAGGCATGCCGGCACGATGACGACCGATTTCTACCACCTGCTGCTGACTGACTGCGCGTTGGCGGGTGTCCTGCTGGGCCTGTTCTTCTACGTCTCGCGGGTTTCGCGCGGCGTGCGTGGCATCGCGACCTGGGGCGTGGCCCATTTCATCTATTCGCTGGGCGCGGCGATGCTCGACGGCACCGCGCAGACGCTGGCGCGCGAAGGCGAGTCGGTGTTCGCCTCGGCGGTGGCCAATGCCGGCGGAATGCTGGCCTGTGCCGGTCTGGCCGGGCTGGCGTGGTCGGTCATCCAGTTCGTGCAGCAGCGCACGCTGACCCTGGCCGAGCAGATGCTGCTGCCGCTCGCCTGCGGCCTGTCGATGCTGGGCTGGTGGTCCGATGCGGCCAATGACGCCCAGGGCGCGGCCATGAGCGCCGTGGAAGTGGTGGTGCTGCTGATCATGCTCTGGCAGCTGCGCAACCTGCGCGCGCGCCCGGATCATGTGCCGGCGCGGCTGATGATGCTGGCCTGCGTGGCGCTGCTGTGGCTGTACGGCCGCGACCTGCTGCAGGCGCTGACCGGTCGCTATGGCCCCAATCCCTCCTGGGTCAACGCGGATCTGTCGATCTGGTTCATGCTCAACTTCTGCATGTTGATGCTGGCCAGCTTCCGCGCGGCCGAAGCGCTGCGCCAGAGCGCGCTGGTCGACCCGCTCACCGGCGCGCTCAACCGCCGGGGGCTGGACAGCGAGCTGCAGGCGCAGGACGTGCCGGTGGCCAATGACAGCGGGCTGGCGGTGATTGCGCTGGATCTGGATCACTTCAAGGCGGTCAATGACGTGCACGGCCACGACACCGGCGATCAGGTGCTGCAGCGATTCTCCGACGTGGTGCGCAGCTGCATCCGTGGCGACGACCTGTTCGTCCGCTTGGGTGGCGAGGAGTTCATGCTGGTGCTGCGCAATACCACCCCGGAACTGGCGCAGCGGTTGGCCGAACGCATCCGTCAGCAGGTGATGGCGCTGGAGTTCCAGGGCGACCCGCAGTTCCGCGTCACCGTCAGCCTGGGCATCGCATTCACCCGGCGCCGGCATGCGATCTTCGGCGATCTGATTCGCCTGGCCGATGAGGCGCTATACGTGGCCAAGAACAAGGGCCGCAACCGGGTGGAGATCCAGCTGGACGAAGTCGGGATGGCGACGGCGGGGTAAGTCGTCGCCGTCAGCGGCGCAGCCGAAGCAAGAAAAAACCCCGCCGGAGCGGGGTTTTTTGTTGTTGCCTGTACCGCGTGCGATCAGAACTTGTAGTTGATCGAAGCGCCCAGCACGTCGCCGGTGACATCGTACGAACCCGACAGCGTGCTGCCGGTGGCCGAAACCTGGTCGATGGTCGGGTCGGTGGTGAACAGGTGGGTATAGCCGAAGCTGTACTCAGCCTTTTCCGACGGCGCCCAGCTCAGGCCGACCGACAGCCACTTGCGGCTGGTGTCCGGCACGCGCACGTCGCGGTGTTCGGCCGTGGTCGGGGTCTGGTCATATGCCACACCGCCGCGCAGGGTCAGCGTGTCGCTGAGCTTGTAGTCCGCGCCCAGCGAGGTGAACGAGGTATCGCGGTAGTTGAACGGCAGCACGTTGTTGGGCTGGTTCGACGAGAAGTCCACGGTCACTGAATCAAACGACGGCTTCCAGAACGTGCGCGAGTAATCGAACATGATGCTCAGGTTGTCGTTGACCTTGCGGGTGAAGCTCAACGTGGCCGAAGCCGGCAGTTCGATCTCGGCCTTGCCGCCGGTGTTGACGAACAGGCCGCGCGCCGCGAGCACCGCCAGACCACCGGTGGCCTGTGCGTTGGTGGCGGTGAAGGTGGCCTTGCCGTTGTCGATTTCGTGCTTGACCTTGGAGCGGTAGCTCAGGCCCATGTGGGTGTTTTCGTTGAAGCTCAGCAGCGTGCCGACGGTGTAGCCCCAGTCATTGCTGCTGCCTTCCAGCTGCGAGTAGACATCGGCATTACCCGGCGCGAAGCCGAGCGGGCCGCCACCCTGCGAAAACATCACGGTGCCCAGGTCGACCGCGTTGCTCAGGTCGACTTCCAGGCGCTCGACGAACACCTGCGCGCCGAACGACACATACGGGTTGACGTCGTAGGACAGCGACAGGCCCAGGTCGGCGGTCTTCAGGTCGGTCTTGACGCCGTGGTAGCGGCCGACCCAGTCGCGGTCGTATTCGGTCTTGAAGCCGAACGGCACGGTCAGCGAGGCGCCCAGGTGGGCCTTCTCGCCCAGCGGGGTATGGAAGTACATGGCCGGGACCGCGGCGATGGTGCCGGCGTCGCCGCCGTTGCCGCCGCTGATCGGGAAGCCGGTGCCCGGGCCGGTCGGACCGACCAGGCGGCCGCCGCCATCAAACTTGGCCGAGAAGCTGATCAGGCTGACGTCGCCCTGGAACTGGGTGCCTTCCAAGTGGCGCATGGCGGCCGGGTTGGTGGCGATGACCGAGGCGTCGCCCGGGGCGCTGCCCGAACCGGCGAACGCGCGGCCGAGACCCTTGGCGCTGTTTTCCTTCAGCTGGAACGCGGCGCCGTGCGCCTGGCCAAAGGCCAACACGCCGGCAATACCAAAGGCCAGCGCGGAAATACGGGCAAAACTGTTGACGGAATGCATGTTGGCTCTGTCTCCGGAGGACGTAGGAACAAAAATAGGGTCGCTGGATCGACCGGCGTTGTGTCCGCCGGTTCGTCCGCCGGAAGCCCCTCCCGACATACGACGCCGTATGCAGTATAGACACTATTGCTAATGGAAAGCTAACAATTAGGACCCGTAAGTACCTTGTTTTTCCTGAATAGGGCGCTCGCCGCCCTGTTCATTGGCCGGGTTAAAGTGAGTCCGAATGTTCGTCTCCCTGCCCTCCCGATCCAAACCCTCCCTGCGCTGGGCGACCCCGCTGCTGCTGCTGACGCTGTGGCTGGTATTCCTGTGGGTAGTGCTGAAACCAGAACCGGAGCGCTCGGCCCTGTTGCAGGGTTGGGGCGCGCTGTCGGGCGGCATGACCTCGCTGCCGGCCTGGCTGGCCGATTTGCAGGACGGCACCGTGCTGCGCCTGTTCACCGCCATGTTCCTGCACGCGGACTGGGCGCATCTGCTCGGCAACCTGGTGTTCCTGCTGATCTTCGGCTTCCCGTCCGAGCGGGCGATGGGGCCGTGGCGGTTCCTGTTGCTGTTCCTGCTGGGCGGCGCGGTGGCCAACCTGGCGGCGGTGCTCAGCATTGGCACGCCGGATCGGGTCGTGATCGGCGCCAGCGGCGCGGTGTCGGCGGTGATTGGCGCCTATCTGGCCTTGTTCCCCAGCGCCAAGCTGGGCGTGGTGCTGCCGTTGGGGCTGTTCCTGGAATTCGTCAAGGCGCCGGCCTCGTTGCTGATTGGCATCTGGGCGTTGCTGCAGGTGGTGTTTGCCTATACGGGTCCGGCGTTTGGCGCGGTGGCGTGGTCGGCGCATATCGCCGGCTTTCTGTTCGGGGTGATCTTTGCGCTGTTCGTGCGCGCGGCGATTGCGCGGCGCATGCGCAAACGCCAGGGCTACTGACGATGGCCGGCCTATAATCCGCGCATGGCCAAGAAGCTTTACAAGATCACCTTCCTCAACCACACCAAGGTCTACGAGTTGTACGCGCGACAGGTGGCGGCGAGCAGCCTGTGGGGCTTCACCGAAGTGGGCGAACTGGTGTTCGACGTCCACGACGGCGTGGTGATCGACCCCACCGAAGAACGCCTGCGCGATGAGTTCGGCGCCACCCAGGTGCTGCACCTGCCGATGCAGAGCATCGTGCGCATCGAAGAAGTGGAGCGCAAAGGCCAGTCGGCCATTCGCGATGCAGCCACCGGCGAGAAAGTGGTCACGCCGTTTCCGCTGCCGGCCAAGCCGCGCTGAGTCGAACTGAGTTGCCGTGCGTCACGACACGGCATCGCATGAGTCGGGCTGAGCGATGCCAACTTCTGCGGCTTGTCACTGGCGCATCAGCAGAGGATACGGATTGATCGCGGTGCCTTCCCACCAGCGCCGCTCCGGTCCCAGTTCAAAGATGGCGAAGTGCAGGTGCGGTGCCTCGGCGCTGGCATTGCCGGTACTGCCGACGTAACCGATGACCTGGCCGCGCTTGATGGCCTGCTTCTCCGCCAGCCCGTCGGCGTAGCGCTGCAGGTGCGCGTAGTAGTACGCGTACTTGCCGCTCGGCTCGAACTGGTAAATCGTGATGCCGCCACGCTCGCTGTAGAACAGCTTTTCGATCTGACCATCGGCCACGGCCAGCACCGGCGTTCCCGCTGTGGCCATGATGTCGATGGCGTCATGCAGGCGGCCCTGGCTGCGCGCGTCGGTGAAGGTGTCGGCCAAGTCGGAGGCAGACTTGCCCTGCACGGGTATCAGCAAACCGGCGTTGTCCAGCGGTGGTGGGGTGTCGTTGCCAGCACCTGCCTGTGTCGCCACTGGTGCAGGCGGAGACACGGGCTGCGTCGCGGGCCGCGTGATGACGTCGGCGGGCCGCTCGGTCACGGTTCGAGGCACTACGGTGCGTGCTGACGACGGCGTGCTTGCATCGATGGCACCCATTGCATCCGACTTGGAAGCGGCGTTGTCGATGCCGTCCTGAACGGAGACCCCGCTGCTGCGCAAGTTGCCCAGGTAGGGATAGAGCAGCGCGCCCAGACCCAGCTCCAGTATCAAGGCCAACAGGTATCTCATCGGTTACTCCTGCATCAGCACAGGCACCGAGCTGTCCACCGCGGCGGCGACGCGTTCGACATCCCAGTTGGTCAGGCGCACGCAGCCATGTGACTGCGCCTTGCCGACGCTGGCTGGCGTGGCTGTGCCGTGCAGGCCGTAATGCGGCTTGGACAAATCAATCCAGCGCGTACCGACGGGGTTGTTGGGACCCGCTGCCAGTTGGGTTTTGGCGTGCGATGGCTCCGCATCCCAGAACAGCTTGGGGTTGTAGTGGAAGGTCGGATCCACCACGGTCGCCCGGATTTTCCAGGCACCGATGGGCAGCGGATCGTGTTCGCTGCCGGACGATACCGGGAACTGCGCGATCGCTTTGTCCGCTGCGTCCAGCAAGGTCAGTGTCGAATCCGACTTGTCCACCACCAGCTTGGCGGCCTTGGCCGGCGCGGCGATGTCGGCGACGTTGGGTACCTGCAAGGTACTGCCGACCTGGCTGAAATCCACGCCGGGATTCAGTTGCCTGAGCAAGGCCGGGCTGGCGTGGAACCGCTCGCCCAGTGCTTCTTCGAGGGATTCGTAGCCCAGAGCCTGCAGTTTGCCCTGTTCCATCACATCGTCAGGCAACGACGCATAGCGCTGGTTTACGTCGGCCGCCGTCAGCGTGTAAGTCGCGACGGCCGGCGCGCCGTCGGCATTGAGTGCGGCCCAGGTGGGCGTGTCCAGCTCACCGGTGACTTCCAGGCCCCGGGTTTGCTGGAAGCCGCGTAGCGCGCGGCGCTGGTTGGAGCCGGCGCGGCCGTCGATCTCGCCGGGCGAGAAGTTCGCGCGGTCCAGCAACACCTGCGCGCGCAGCAGTCCGGCTACTTCGGTCGTGGATGTGGGCAGGTTGGCGACTTCGGCCAGGGCGGTGTCATCGGCCTGCGCAGGCAGGCTCGCGAGGACCGGAGTCAGCAAGAGCAACAAGGGGAAAGTGCGATAGGGCGACATGGTCATCCTGGATCATGGGCATGGCTTATGAGTGCCTACCGCTCGTCTTTGCGCCGTGAAGGGTGCGCGCCGACAGGCGCTGCCCCTACACTGCTGCCTCTACGGTACGGGGAGGTGCCGATGTCCACGCCACAACTGTCCGTGTATTTCTTCCTGCAGGCCGCGGTGATCATCCTCGTGTGCCGCTGGGTGGGAAGGCTGGCGCAGAAACTCGGACAACCGCAGGTGGTGGGCGAGATGATCGCCGGCGTCACCTTGGGCCCGTCCCTGCTCGGCCTGCTGTGGCCGCAGGGGCAGGCCATGCTGTTTCCCCGCGAGAGCCTGGACATGTTGTACGTCGGCGGTCAGGTCGGGGTCGGTCTGTACATGTTCCTGGTCGGCACGGAATTCCGCGCCGACCAGTTCCGCGCGCGTTATCGCAGCGCGATGGCGGTGTCGTGGGCCGGCATTGCGGCGCCGTTCCTGCTGGCCTTCGCCCTGGCCCCCTGGTTGCAGGATGTGCCTGGCCTGTTTTCCGAGAAGACGCGATTCTTCGAAGTCGCCCTGTTCCTGGGCGCGGCGATAGCCATCACCGCATTCCCGATGCTGGCGCGGATCATCCAGGAACGTGGCCTGGCGGGCACGTCGCTGGGCACGCTGGCGCTGACCGCCGGCGCGATGGACGATGCCGCGGCCTGGTGCATCCTGGCCGTGGTGCTGGCCAGTTTTGGCGGCAGTTGGGGCCAGGCCTGGCTGGCCATCGGCGGTGGCCTGGCCTATCTGCTGGTGATGTTCCTGTTCGTGCGTCGCTGGCTGGCGCGATTGGGCGATCAGCTGCCGGAGGATGGCAGCCTGCCTGCCAGCACGCTATCCACGATCCTGGCGTTGTTCTTCCTGTGCGCCTGGGCGATGGATGCAATCGGCATCCACGCGGTGTTTGGCGGTTTCATCCTCGGCGCCTGCCTGCCGCGTGGCGCGCTCAGTGAGCGTCTGCGCGAGCGCCTGCAGCCGCTGGTGGTGGTGTTCCTGCTGCCGCTGTTCTTCACCTATTCCGGTCTGAAGACACAGCTGTCGGTCTTTCTGGACCCGGCCATGTTGCTGCCCGCCATCGCGATCCTGCTGGCGTCCTTCGGCGGCAAGGCGGTGGCGTGTTGGGCGGCGGCGCGGCTGGCCGGCGAACCGCCGCGCGACGCGATGGCCATCGGCGCGCTGATGAACGCGCGCGGGCTGATGGAGCTCATCCTCATCAACATCGGCTTGCAGGCCAAGGTCATTGAACCCGGCCTGTTCTCGATCCTGGTGATCATGGCGATCCTGACCACCTTGATGGCCACACCATTGTTCAACTTCATCATGCGCGGCCGGCCGCTGGTGGCGGCCGCGCCGGATGGACAGGCGCCGATGCCCTAGCGGCTGGAGACGGTCTTGGCGGTGCTCTTCTTCAATTCGGCCAGCGCCGCCGCGATCGGCTTTTCCCCATCGAGCACGTCGCCGGGCGTGTAACCGTCCTTGCCTTCGTCATCGCCACGCAGGTGGCCCGGTAACGTGGCTTCGCTGAAGTCCAGGATCTCCGGCTCGCTGTCCTTCGTCTCCGGTTTCAAATCCACGTCGGGCACGATGCCGCGCGCCTGGATCGATTTGCCGCTGGGCGTGTAGTAACGCGCGGTGGTGAGCTTGACCGAATCGCCATTGTCCAGCGGCAGCACGGTCTGCACCGAGCCCTTGCCGAAGGTGCGGCTGCCGACCACGCGGGCGCGGTTGTTGTCGCGCAGGGCGCCGGCCAGCACTTCCGATGCGCTGGCCGAGCCGGCATCCACCAGCACCACCACCGGCGCGCCGTCGAGCAGATCGCCGGGGGTGGCGTCGAAGCGCGAATCGCTCATGGCGATGCGGCCGCGGGTGGAGACGATGTTGCCCTTGTCCAGCAGATCGTCGGCCACCTGCACCGCCGCCAGCAACAGGCCACCCGGATTGCTGCGCAGATCGATCACCAGCCCGCGCAATTTTCCCTTGCCCTGCAGTTCGGCCACCTTCTTCTGGAAATCCGCGGCGGTATCGGTCTGGAACGCGCTGATGCGGATATACCCGTAGCCCGGTTCGAGCAGACGGCTGCGCACGCTGGCGATGCGGATCACATCGCGCACCACGGTCACATCGAACGGCTTGAGGGTGCCATCGCGCACCAGCGTCAACACCACCTTGGTGCCCGGCTTGCCGCGCAACGGCTCCATGCCGTCGGTCTTGCCGATCGGCTTGCCATCGATCGCCACGATCAGATCGCCGGCCTTGATGCCCGCCTTCGCCGCCGGCGTGTCGTCGATCGGCGAGACCACCAGCAAGGTGTTGTCCGGCTGCTGCAACAGGTCCACGCCGATGCCTTCGTAGGCGCCGGTGGACTGCTCGTCGAAAGCGGCCGCGTCTTCCTTGTCGAAGTAGGTGCTGTGCGGATCCAGGTCCAGCAGCAATCCGCGGATCGCCGACTGCATCAGCTTGCGGTCTTCCACCGGTTCGACGTACGCATCCTTGACTGCGTTGTAGACCGCCACATAGCGCCGGATTTCGTCCAGCGGCACGTTGGAAGGCGCCGTCTCGGCCGCATCGGGATCATCACTGGAACCCACCGCAGGTGGCTCGACCGGCGGTGCGGCCTGCTCCTGGGCATGCAGGGAGCCGCCGGCCAGGGCGAACAGGAGGGCGAGGGGCAGAACGCGACGCATGGGAACTCCGGGGGACAAGACTATCCATGGGACTACGCGACAGGCGCGGAGTTCGCCGGATTATGCGCGAACCCCGTCGGCGCGGGTGTGTAGTTCAGCGTCGCTGCAGCCAGCTCGAAGGATCGACGGGTTGGCCGTTGCGGCGCAGTTCGAAATACAGCGCCGGCGTGCCCTGGCCACCGGAGGTGCCGACCTTGGCCACCGCCTCGCCGCGCTTGACCTGCACGCCGGTATCGCGCAGCAGACTTTCGTTGTGGGCATACAGGCTCATGTAGCCGTTGCCGTGATCGATGATGAGGATCAGTCCGTAGCCGGTCATCCATTCGGAAAACACCACCGTGCCATCGGCCACGGCCGTGACCGTACTGCCGGCGGGCGCGCCGATCAGCACGCCCGCGCTGGTGCGGCCATCGGGCATGCGGCCGCCATAACGGGCCAGCAGGTTGCCGGATACCGGCCAGCCCAGCCCGCCGACCTTCAACGCCGGTGCATTGGCGACGTTGGTCTTGGGCGAGGCGGGCACGGGTGCGCGTCCACTCTGCGTGCGTCCGGCCGACGTGCGCGCCTTGGCCGCCCGTGCTTCCTCTTGTGCGGCGCGGCGCGCGGCGGCTTTGCGCTCGGCCTCGGCGCGTGCGGCGGCGGCACGCAGGTTGGCCAGCAGGCGCTCCAGCGAACGCGCATCCTGCCCGAGCGCCTTTTCCCGCTCGGCGCGATCCTGGTAGCGCTCATCCAGCTCGGCCACCAGGCGTGCGCTGGCCTGGCGATCCTTCTGCAACTGGCTGACCTGCGCGCGCTGCCGGCTGCGCTCGCCATCCAGTTGCACGCGGCGCTGGCCGATTTCCTGCTCCAGCTGATCCAGTGATTGCAGGTCGGCCGTCACCTGGCTGATTCGCTGTGCACGATCGCGCTGCAGATAACGGTGATAGGCCAGGGTGCGGCTGGCATCGGCGATGTGGTCCTGCGACAGCAGCACCTTCAGCGGCGCGTCTTCGCCATTGGCGTACGCCGCCCGCACCAGCGAAGCCAACACCTCGCGCTGCCCGCGCAGCTGCTGCTGCTTGGCCAGGCGCTGTTGTTGCAGCTCCGCCAGCGCCGCTTCCTCGCGACGCAGCGAGGCTTCGGTTTCGCTCAGTCCGCGACTGCTCTTGCCTACCTGCTCGTCGGCATCACGCAGCTTGCGCGATGCATCACCGCGCTCGCCTTCAAGCTTGCGCCGCTCCTTGGCAATGCTCTTGAGTTCGCCGCGCACCTTTTCCAGCTGCTTCTGCGCGTCGCGCTGCGATTGCGCGGAGGCCGCGGCGGTCGCCGCAACCAGCAGGCCCAGCATCAGCAGGCGTGCGCGGCGCAAGCTCATGCGTTGGCGAGCAGCGACTGTCCGGACATCTCGGCCGGCTGCGGCAGGCCGAGCAGATCCAGCAAGGTCGGCGCGACATCGCGCAGTGCACCGCCGCTGCGCAGCGTGGCCGTGCGCTCACCCAGATAGACCAGCGGCACCGGTCCCACGGTGTGGGCGGTATGCGGCTGTCCCGTTTCCGGGTCACGCATCATTTCCAGGTTGCCGTGATCGGCGGTGATGATCAGCGCGCCATGCGCGGCGCGCACTGCCGCCGTCACCGCGCCGATCGCCAGATCCACCGCTTGTGCGGCCTGGATGGCGGCCTGCAGGTCGCCGCTGTGGCCGACCATGTCGGGATTGGCGATGTTGCAGATGATCACGTCGAAGCGGGCCGAGCCGATGGCATCGACCAGCTTGGTGGTCAGTTCCGGGCAGCTCATTTCCGGCTGCAGGTCATAGGTGGCCACCTTCGGGCTGGGCACCAGGATGCGCTCCTCGCCGGCGAAGGGATCTTCGCGACCACCACTGAAGAAGAACGTCACGTGCGCGTACTTTTCGGTCTCGGCAATGCGCAGCTGGGTCAGGCCCTGCCCGGCCAGCAGTTCGCCCAGCGTGTGGCGCAGATCATCGGGGCCGAAGGCCACCGGCGCGGGCAGCTTGGCGTCGTACTCGGTCAGGCAGACAAAGCGCGCCAGCTGCGGGCGGCGCGCCTCGAAGCCATCGAACGCCGGCGACACGAACGCCGCGGTCAGCTGGCGCGCGCGGTCGGCACGGAAATTCATGAACACCACCGCATCGCCGTCGGCCATCGGTTGCGCGCCGGCAATCACCGTCGGCAGGACGAACTCGTCGTTTTCGCCACGCGCATACGCGGCCTGCAGCGCGGACAGCGCGTCGGCGGCATGGTGCTCGCTCTGCGCTTCCACGATCGCATCCCAGGCCTTGCGCAGGCGATCCCAGCGCTTGTCGCGATCCATCGCGTAGTAGCGGCCACTGACGGTGGCGATATGCGCATTGCCGAGCTTGTCGCACAGCGCCTGCAGCGCGCGCAGGCTGGGCTCGGCCGATTGCGGCGGGGTGTCGCGGCCGTCCAGGAACGCATGCACGGCGACCTTGCCGACACCGCGTTGCGCGGCCAGCTCCAGCATGGCGTGGATATGGGTTTCATGGCTGTGCACGCCGCCGGGCGAGAGCAGGCCGAACAGGTGCAGGGTCTTGCCGGTGTCCTTGACCGCATTGCAGGCGGCGTTGAGTTCGGCATTGTCGAAGAAGCTGCCATCTTCGATGGCGGCATCGATGCGGGTCAGATCCTGGTAGACGATGCGGCCCGCGCCCAGGTTCATGTGGCCCACTTCCGAATTGCCCATCTGCCCGTCGGGCAGGCCCACGTGACGACCTTCGGTGTGGATCAGGGTATGCGGCGCGGTGGCCAGCAGGTGCCGCCAGTGGGGAAGCTCGGCCTGTGCCAGCGCGTTGTCGGTAGGGTCTTCACGATGGCCCCAGCCATCCAGGATCAGCAGGACGACGGGCTTGGGACGCGACAGCGGGGCGGGGGATGTGGACACGGGCGGCTTCCAATGACTTCAGGCAGATGAAGATTGTAGCGGAGCATGTTGCGATGGCAGCGCTACCCTAGGCCCGCGCCGGTCGGATTTAAACCTTGCGGCCGTGGCATGCATCCAAAGCCATACCACCCAGGACTACACAGGAATCTCCTCGATGAAGCGTACCTCCACCGCCCTGCTGCTGACCCTGGCCCTGGCCACGCCGGCCATGGCCCAGGACAGCATTTCCAAGGTCAATGGCAGCGTCCAGGCCAACGCCGGCCAGACCTACGGGGATCTGGAAACCGTCAACGGCAGCATCAACATCGAAGACAACGCCACCACCCGCGAGGCCAGCACGGTCAACGGCGGCATCAGCGTCGGCAACGGCGCCAAGACCGCCGGACTGGAAACCGTCAACGGCGGCATCAAGGCCGGCGCCAAGGTGCAGGTCGATGGCGACGTGGAGACGGTCAACGGCGGCATCTTCTTTGATCGCGGCAGCCGCATCCGTGATGACATCTCCACGGTCAACGGCGGCATCGGCCTGGTCGGCACCGACGTGGGTGGCGGCATCGAAACCGTCTCCGGCGACATCACCGTCGGCGTGGACTCGCACGTCAAGGGCGGCATCAAGGTCGAAAAGCCCAAGGGCAATTTCAACTTCCACGCCAACAAGCGCCCGCCGCGCATCGTCATCGGCCCCAATGCCGTGGTCGAAGGCCCGCTGGTGTTCGAACGCGAAGTAGTGCTCTACGTGCACGCCAGCGCCAAGACCGGTGCGATCACCGGCGCCACCGCCAAGCGCTTCGACACCGCCACCGCGCCGCAGGACTGAGCGCTCCGGCCGGGTTCCTGCGGGAACCCGCGCCCGTGACTTGCGCCCGGCGCGCCCGCGCCGGGCGATCGCATACACTCGGGATTCCTTGAGTCGAGGAATCTTCGATGCCTTTGCCGACGTCCCGCACGCTGCCCCTGGCCCTGGTCGCCTTGGCAGCCGCCATTTCACTTTCCGCCTGCAAGCGTGAGGCCGAGCCCAGCGCCGACGCGCCGGCCACAGCGGCCGCGCCGGCGACCGCGCCCGCGTCCAGCCACGCCTTTGCACCGGCGATCAACGAGGCCGACTTCTCCGAACTGGTGAAGACGTTGTCCTCCGACGAATTCGAAGGCCGCGGCCCCGGTTCGCCCGGCGAAGAGAAAACCGTGGCCTACCTGGAAGCGCAGATGAAGCGCATCGGGCTGCAGCCCGGTAACAATGGCAGCTACTTCCAGGACGTGCCGATGGTGGAGACCACCGCCGATGAAGGCACGGTGCTCACCCTGCACAACAATGGCAAGGCGCGTGACCTGAAATTCGGCGTCGACTTCGTCGCCGGCACGCGCACCGGCATGACCGAGGTCAAGGTCGACGACAGCGACATGATCTTCGTCGGTTACGGCGTGGATGCGCCGGAGCAGAAGTGGAACGACTACGCCGGCCAGGACTGGAAAGGCAAGACGGTGGTGATGTTCGTCAACGACCCCGGTTTCCATGTCGGCGACGCCAAGCTGTTCGACGGCAAGCGCATGACCTATTACGGCCGCTGGACCTACAAGTTCGAGGAAGCCGCTCGCAAGGGCGCGGCCGCCGCGCTGATCATCCACGACACGCCTGGCGCGAGCTACGGCTGGGACGTGGTGAAGAATTCCTGGGCCGGCGCGCAGTACGACCTGCCCGCCAAGGACGATCCGGATGCGCGCATCCCGGTGCAGGGCTGGTTGAGCGCGGAAGCGGCCAAGCAGTTGTTCGCCGACGCGGGGCTGGATCTGGACGCCTCGTACAAGGCCGCCAACCAGCGCGGCTTCAAGCCGGTGTCGCTGAAGACCAAACTGTCGATCGACCTCAAGAGCACGATTGCCGAGAAGAATTCGCGCAATGTGGTCGGCGTGTTGCCGGGCACGGAGCGCAAGGATGAGGCCGTGGTCTACATGGGCCACTGGGATCACCTGGGCAAGCACGAAGGTGAAACCGGCGACAACATCTACAACGGCGCCATCGACAACGCCACTGGCGTGGCCGGCATCCTGGAAATCGCCGAAGCCTTCGCCCACCAGGATCCCAAGCCCCAGCGCTCGGTGATCTTCCTGGCGGTGACGCTGGAGGAGTCCGGCCTGCTCGGCTCCAAGTACTACGTGGCACACCCGACCTTCCCGCTCAACAAGATCGCCGCGGTGATCAACATCGACGCCATGTCGGTGGCGGGCCGGGCCAAGGACATTACCGTGGTCGGCTATGGCAGCTCCGAGCTGGAAGACATCCTCAAGCCGCTAGCCTCGGCGCAGGGTCGCACCCTGCATGGCGAAACCTCGGTGCAGAGCGGCTTCTACTTCCGCTCCGATCACTTCAACTTCGCCAAGGCCGGCGTGCCGGCGCTGTATGCCGACGGCGGCGAAGACCTGGTCGAAGGCGGCCTGGAAGCCGGCAAGAAGGCGGCCGAAGACTATGCCAAGCACTACCACTCGCCCAGCGATCAGTTCTATCCGGAAAGCTGGAAGCTCGATGGCACCGTGCAGGATCTGGAAGTGCTGTATGGCGTCGGCAAGGAGATTGCCGGTGGCGACCGTTGGCCCAACTGGTATCCAGGCAATCCGTTCAAGGCCGCGCGCGACAAGATGATGCAACCGGCGGCCAAGTAAGTCCCCGAACCACCGCAACGGCGCCGCAGGGCGCCGTTGTCGTGTGTCCTTCCTGTCCTGGAGTGTGTACATGACCATTGCTTACTGGTGCATCTTCATCACCGCACTGTTGCCGTATCTTTGGGTTTACGTCGCCAAGAGTTCCGGCGAGCGATACAACAACCACGCGCCGCGCGAATGGCAGGCCAAGCAGACCAATCCGCGTTCGGTGCGTGCGCACGCGGCGCACTTGAACGGCTTCGAGTCGTTCCCGGTGTTCGTGGCCGGTGTGTTGATGGCGCAGGCGGTGGGCATCGCACCGACGATGATCAGCACCCTGGCCCTCATCTACACCGTTGCGCGGATCTTCCACGGCGTGTTCTACGTGGCCGACAAGCCGCCGTTGCGCAGCCTGGCCTGGTTGGTGGGCTTCCTGGCTGCACTGGCGCTGATCGTGCTGGCCGCGCTGCGGGTGAGCTGAGCCTCAGCGCAGTTCGACGTCCCAGCCAAACAGGGCGAAGGCCTTGCGGAATTCCGCATCCAGCGGCGCAACGGTTTCGATCCGCTCGCCGCTGTGCGGATGACGGAATGACAGGCGCACGGCGTGCAGCAACATGCGATGCACGCCCTGCATGCGGAAGTTGCGGTTGTGGCGGCCATCGCCATGGCTGCTGTCGCCGATCAAGTGATGCGACAGATGCTTGAGGTGGCGACGGATCTGGCGGAAACGACCGGTCTCGGGGCGGCAACGCAGCAAGGCGTAGCGTGAGGTGTCGAATCCGGTCGATGGCATGGCCAGTTCACCGGTCGCCAAGCGCACGAAGCCGGTCACGGCTGGTCGCCTCAGCGGTTTGCCCGGACCACCATCGAGCGGATAGTCCAGATCGATGCTCGCGTCCGGCCAACCACGGCAAACAGCCAGGTAATCCTTCTCGACATCACGCGACATGAAATCGCGACCGAGCAGTGATGCCGTATCGCGATCAAAGGCAATCAGCAGGCAACCACTGGTGGCGCGATCCAGGCGGTGGATCAGGAAGATCGGCCGGTCGAACTGCGCACGCAGAAGATCCGCCAGGAACTCGGTTTCGCCGCGCGCCAGCTTGCTGTCATGGACCATCAGCCCGGCGGGTTTGTCGACCACGGCCAGCCACTGATCCTGATAAAGCACGCTCATTGCGGGGGCGCCAGTCTCGGCCATGGAACTCTGCTCTGCGGGAAAATCTGCGAAACTCGCGGCCTGTACGTGCCTGGAGTGGATCATGAAAACACCTCGCCTCATTGTCGCATTCGGATTCGCGCTGGTGTTGAACCTGTGCGCGATCCCGGCGCTGCTGGCCGAGGTGGCGCTGCCGCGTGGCGTGGTGGCCGGACCCAGTATCGAAGGCATCAGCGAGTACCGCCTGCCCAATGGCCTGCGGGTGTTGTTGTTTCCCGATGCCAGCAAACCCACGGTGACCGTCAACCTGGTCTACGGGGTGGGTTCGGTGCACGAGAACTACGGCCAGACCGGCATGGCGCACCTGCTGGAACACCTGCTGTTCAAGGGCACGCCCACGCATGCCGACATCAGCGGCGAAATGAAGAAGCGTGGCATCGATTTCAATGCCACCACCTCGATGGACCGCACCAACTACTTCAGCTCGTTCCCGGCCAATGCGCAGACCCTGGACTGGGTGCTGGCGCTGGAGGCCGATCGCATGATCAATTCCAACATCGCCAAGCGCGATCTGGACAGCGAGATGACGGTGGTGCGCAACGAGCTGGAAGCCGGTGAGAACAATCCCGGCGGCGTGCTGCTGCAGCGCATCCGTTCCACCGCCTTCCTCTGGCACAACTACGGGCACAGCACGATCGGCGCGCGTTCGGATGTGGAAGGCGTACCGATTGAGCAGCTGCAAGGCTTCTATCGCACCTGGTACCAGCCGGACAACGCGACCCTGATCCTGGCCGGACGCCTGGATCCGGCCACGGTGCTGGCGCGCGTCAACGCGCACTTCGGCAAGATCCGCAAGCCGGCGCGCGAACTGCCCCAGTTCCATACCGTCGAACCCGCGCAGGATGGTCCGCGCGAAGTCGACGTGCGCCGCAGTGGCGATGTGCGCTTCATTGCCGCGGTTTATCACGTGCCCGCTGCCGGCCATCCGGACAGCGCTGCGTTGAGCGTGCTGGGCAACGTGCTGGGCTATTCGCCCGGCGGTCGCCTGCACAAGGCGCTGGTGCAGACCCATCTGGCGGCAGGCACCGGCGCCGGCAGCGAAGCGCTGCGTGACCCGGGCTTGTTCAGCGTGCTGGCGGTGGTGCCGAAGGATGGCGATGCCGGCAAGGCCGAGGGCATCCTGCTGGAACAGGCCGAGGCCTTGAGCCGGCAGCCGATCACCGCGCAGGAAGTCGACGAGGCGAAGCAGCGCATCAACAACGCCTACGAACTCTACTTCACCGACGTCAACGCGGTGGGCATGGGGCTGTCCGAGTTCCTCGCCGCTGGCGACTGGCGCCTGTTGTTCATTACCCGCGATGCGATCGAGAAGGTGAGCGCCGATGACGTCAATCGTGTCGCCGCCACTTACCTGAAGAGCAGCAACCGCACACTGGGTCGCTTCATCCCCACCGATCCGCCTGATCGCGTGGCCATCGCGCAGCGACCCGCCGTGGCCAGCCTGGTGGAGGGTTACACGGGGCGCGAAGCTGTCGCTGCCGGCGAACAGTTCGATCCCACGCCGCAGAACCTGGAAGCCCGCACGCAGCGCTTCACCCTCGGCTCCGGCCTGCGCGTGGCGTTGTTGCCGAAGAAGACCCGCGGCGGCACGGTGATGGTGTCGGCGAACTTCCGCTTCGGCGATGTGGCGACCTTGACCGGGCGCGAAGATGCCGCAGGACTGGCCGGCGCCATGCTGATGCGCGGCAGCCAGTCGCTGACCCGCGAGCAGATCGATCAGCGCTTCGAGGCGCTCAAGACCGAGGCCGATATCGACGGCAATCTGCAGGGCGCGTCGATCTCCCTGCTCAGCCGCAGCGGTACCCTGGCCGAGGCGCTGGCGCTGGCGGCCGACGTATTGCGGCATCCGGCGTTTCCGGAGACCGAGTTCGAGCAGCTGCGCCTGCAGGCATTGACCGGCATGGAGGCCTCGCGCAAGGAACCCGGCAGCGTGGCGGGCCAGGCGTTGGCCGAGCATTTTGATCCGTGGCCGGTGGGTCATCCGCTGCATATCGAATCGCTGGACGATGCCATCGCCGGCGTGCGCGCGCTCAAGCGCAGCGACCTGGTGGCGTTCCACCGCGACTTCTACGGCACGGCCGAAGGCGAAATCGCGGTGGTCGGCGATTTTGATCCGGTCGCGGTGAAGCAGCAGCTGCAGCAGTTGTTCGCCGAATGGCAGTCACCGCATCCCTACCAGCCCATCGCCACCCAGTACGTCGACGTGGCCGCCGCACACGAACAGCTGCGCACACCCGACAAGCCCAATGCGGTGCTGCTGGCGCGCAGCAACCTGTCGCTGCGGGTGACCGATCCGGACTACCCGGCCCTGCTGATCGCCAACCGGATCTTTGGCGGCGGTGCGCTGAAGTCGCGCCTGGGCGATCGCATCCGCCAGAAGGACGGCCTGAGCTACGGCGTGGCCAGCAGCGTGCGCGCCGATGACAGCCGCGAGGGTACGGACGACAACGGCAGCTTCAACGTGCAGGCGATCGCCGCGCCGGAGAACATGGCCAAGGTGGAAGCCGCCATCCGCGAGGAGCTGGCGCGCTTTATCCGCGATGGCATCAGCGAAGAGGAACTGCGCGATGCGGTCGCCGGCACCCTCACCGAGCGCGAACAGAACCGCGCCGAGGATGGCAGCGTGGCCGGCATGCTGGCCGATCAGGCCTATTACGGCCGCACCATGCAGTTCACCGCGGATCTTGACGCCAAGTACGCCGGGCTGACCCGCGAGCAGGTCAATGCCGCGATCCGCAAGCACCTGCGTGCGGACACCCTGAGTGTTTACCTGGCCGGCGACTTCAAACCCTGACGGCGGGTGGAGTTTAAGAAGACCTTAAAACCGCGGCGGTAGCCTGACATGCCTTATTCCCGGACTCCCGAGATGCATGTACTGCTGGTCGAAGACGACCGGATGCTGGGCGACGCCGTCGCCGCGGCGTTGCGCCAGGATGGCTGGGAAGTGACCCGCGCCGAGGATGCCGGCGCCGCCCGCACGGCGCTGGTGGATCACGGCTTTTCCGCCGTGCTGCTGGATCTGGGGCTGCCGCGCGGCTCCGGCCTGGACGTGCTGGCCGCGATGCGGCAGCGCTATGACAGCACGCCGGTGTTGATTGTCACCGCCCGCGATCAGCTCAGCGACCGCGTGCGCGGGCTGGATGCCGGCGCCGACGACTACGTGGTGAAGCCGTTCCTGACCGATGAGCTGTGCGCACGCCTGCGTGCGGTAGTGCGCCGCAGCCAGGGCCGGGTCACGCCGGTGCTGCGCTACCGCGATGTCGAGCTGGATCCGGCCGCCCGCAGCGTCAGCCGTGGCGGCAGCGCGGTGAAGCTGGGCGTGCACGAATACCGCACCCTGCTGGCGCTGATGGAACGCGCCGGCCGGGTGGTGCCGCGCGATGCGCTGGAGTCGCTGGTCTACGGCGGCGACGGCAGCATCGAGAGCAACACCATCGCGGTCTACATCCACCAGCTGCGGCGCAAGCTGGGCGAGGATTTCATCACCACCGTGCATGGTTTCGGCTATCGGGTCGGAGACGCCGAATGAGCCACCGCCACGAGCGATCACTGAAAGGCAAGCTGCTGGTCACGCTGATGAGCGTGATGCTGGGTGGTTGGCTGTTCTGGTTCGGCTGCCAATACCTGCAGGTCTCGCGCCAGCAAAGCGGGCATTGGGATGGTTCCTTGCGCGAAGTGGGGCAGCAGATCCTGTTGTCCATGCCGAGCGACGTCGATGCGGTGGAAGGCAGCAGGCGCTTGACCCTGCCCGGCGATCTGCAGGCCGAGCCGAACACCAAGTTCGACAAGATCCGCTTCCAGGTCTGGAGCCTGCAGCGGCGCGCCAGCATCGTGTCGTCCAAGGGCGCACCGGCCGAACCGCTGCAACCTGCCTTCCGTGATGGCCTGGCCACCACCCGCGCGGCGGGCGAAGACTGGCGCGTGTACGCCATCACCGATGCCAGTGGCCGCGTGCAGGTACAGGTGGGCATGGCGCGCTCGCAGTTGCAGGCGGAACTGGGTTACTGGCTCAAGGTGAGCTTGTTGTCGGCGCTGGCCCTGCTGTTTGCGCTGGCGCTGGCGATCTGGGCGGCGATTCAATGGAGCCTGCGTCCGGTCAACCGGCTGCGCGATCAGATGGCGCAGCGCGAGGCGATGGATCTGGCGCCGCTGTCGACGCGGGATATCCCGCGCGAGATCAAACCGCTGCTGGCATCGTTCAACGACCTGCTCGCGCGCCTGTCGCAGGCGATGCAGGGCGAGCGGCAATTCCTCGCCGATGCGGCGCACGAACTGCGCACGCCACTGGCCGCCTTGTTGACGCAGACGCAGGTGGCCTTGCGCGCCGGCAGCCAGGCCGATGCGCGCGAAGCGCTGGTGCAGCTGTCGCAAGGCATCGAGCGTACCTCGCGGCTGGCGCAGCAGTTGCTGGACTCCGCGCGCATCGACGCCTCGCAGCGTGGCCAGGAGCATGCGGTGGTCGAGCTGGCCGACGTCATCAGCCTGGTCGCGCGCGAATTCGAAGGCATGGCCGCGCGCCGCCAGCAGACCATCAGCCTGGATACCGGATTGGCGTCGGTGCGTGGCGACCTGGATGATCTGGGCGTGCTGGTGCGCAACCTGATCGACAATGCGGTGCGTTACAGCGGCGAGCAGGGCCACATCCGCGTGCACTGCGCGCGGCGCGCCGACGGCGGCGTGGAAATGACCGTCAGCGACAACGGCCCGGGCGTGCCATTGGACGAGCGCGAGCGGATCTTCGAACGCTTCTTCCGCGGCAGCACCGGCAACGGTGAACGCGGCAGCGGCATCGGCCTGTCGCTGGTGCAGCGGATTGCCCGCGCCCATGGCGCGACGCTGTCGGTGGAAGATGGCCGCGATGCGTGCGGCCTGTGCGTGCGCGTGGTCTTTCCCGCCGCGTAGTCCCGGCTTATCGGGGCTGACGCCACCACGCGGTGAAGGCCTGCGGTTCGCGCGCGTCGACGGCCTGGCCGATCATCGGCGTGCTCAAGGCCACGCCTTGCCGCTGCGCCTCCGCGGAGACAGCCTCCAGCGGTGCATGCCATGCGTGGAAGGCCAGATCGAAGGTGCCGTTATGGATCGGCAGCATCCAGCGCCCGCGCAGGTCGCGATGCGCCTGCACGCTTTGCGCCGGCAGCATGTGCACGCCTTCCCATTGCGCGTCGTAGGCGCCGCATTCGACCAGGGTCAGATCGAACGGGCCAAAACGTTCGCCAATCTCGCGGAAGCCGCTGAAGTAGCCGCTGTCGCCGCTGAAGAACAGGCTCAGATCCGGTGCCTGGAACACCCACGACGCCCACAGGGTGGGATTGTTCTGGAACGGCGCGCGCCCGGAAAAGTGCTGCGCCGGCGTGGCGGTCAGGCGCACGTTGCCGACCTGCACCGATTGCCACCAGTCGAACTGGCTGACGCGATTGCGCGGCACACCCCATTCCACCAGCAGATCACCCACACCCAGTGGTGCGTAGAAATGTTGCACGCGATCGGCCAGTGCGCGGATCGCCGCTTTGTCCAGGTGATCGTAGTGGTCATGCGAGAGGATCACGCCGGTGATCGGCGGCAGATCCGCCAGCGCCAACGCCGGCGCATGGAAGCGCTTGGGTCCGGCCCACTGCACCGGCGAGGCGCGCTCGGAGAACACGGGATCGGTGAGCCACCAACCGCCCTCGAGTTTGATCAGGACGGTGGAGTGGCCCAGCCGATACAGGGTGCCATCGGTCGCTGCGTCGAGTTCCTCGCGGGCAATCGAACGCACCGGCAGCGCTACGTCCGGCACGGTGTCCTTGGGCTTGTCGAACATGAAGCGCCAGGTCAGCGCCGCCATCTCGCGCCATCCGGGTTGCTTGGGCGTCACCGGATTGCGGAAGGCGTCGTCGGCAAACTGCGGCGACTGCGGATAGGGAACGGTGCGGCAAGCGGACAGCGACATGTAGAGGGCCACGGCAGAAAGGAGTGCGAAAAGGGAGAGCACGCGACGCAGGCGCGAGCGTGCGGGACGAAGACGCGGCATGACAGCAGATTCCGCTTCGCTCAAGGCGACGCCGTCGACGGCAACAGGTGTGCGGCGGCATGCCGATGGACCACGCCTTCCGCAGACAGGCGCGGCAGATGCGCGCCGTCCGACCACTGCAGGCTCAGGCAGCCCAGGTCGACCGAGGTGCGCCGCGCTGCTTCCAGCAGTTGGCTTTCGATGCCGCGACGGCGCCAGGCATGGTGCACATGCAGGGATTCCAGGCGCAGGTAGTAGCCGCCTTCCAGCACCGCATAGCCGACGGTGGCCAGCGCGTAACCTACCGGCTCGTCGTGATCCCGTGCGATCCAGGCCCAGCATCGGCGCGGGAGATCGAACAGGACTTCCTGCAGTTCCAGCGCGTCGGCATCGGCCACGACATCGGCATGCCGGCTGACTTCATCGCGCTGCTCCTGGCGCAGGACGTACAGCGCGGGCAAGTCTTCGCGCTCCAGCCGTCGGATGTCCACCACCACCGATGTATCCGGCAGGTAGGTGGTTGCGGCGTGAGGCGGGGCAATCCTGCCAAGCAGGGAAGGGAATGCGTTCACGACGATCTCCATCAGCCGTCCCGGGGGGTGACGGCGATGATGGAGCGGATCAATTAAAACCGCTTTAACCCCGATTGCGAATCGGGCCCGGCATTCAGCTGCCTTCGACCTGGCTCACCAGCGAGGACAGGATGCGAAGATCCTCCACGTCCAGCTGGTCGCCATCCGTGCCGCGATAGCGCCGATGGAAGGCGCGCACGGTGGCCGCGCGGTCGGTCAGCGGATAGCCCAGCAGGCGCAGGGCATTCCAGGGATCGAAGCCTTCCGCTGCCGGCGGCGCGTCCGCTGCCGGCCAACGACCGAAGCCCGCCTCGGCCAGGCGCTGCCAGGGAAAGCGCGTGCCGGGATCCTGCTTGCGCGTGGGCGCGAAGTCGGCGTGCGCCACGATCTGCGTGCGCGGGATGTCATGTCGCTCGCACAGGTCACCCAGCAGCACCAGCAGGCTGTCGATCTGCGCCGGCGCGAATTCGTCGCGACCGTTGTTGTCCAGCTCGATCCCCAGCGACACCGAGTTGACGTCGGTGATGGTGCCCCAGTGTCCGCCGCCGGCATGCCAGGCGCGTTGATCATCGGCCACCAGCTGGTAGCGCTGGCCATCGCGGCCAATCAAATAATGCGAACTCACCGGACCGCCCGAATTGGCGGTGCGCAGGGTCAGCAGGCTCTCCTGCACCGAATCCTGCTCGGTGGCATGGATGACGATCAGGATCGGCCGGCGCGGTTCGTAGTTGGGCGAGGCTTCCCACCGCGCCAACGGATTGCGCTCGCTGACCGGCGTGCTTACGCAGCTGGCCAGGGCCAGCAACGCGCACAAGCCAAGTACTGCTTTGCTGCCGCGTGCCAATGCATTCAACTGATTCACCATCGGTCCCCTTTGCCGGTGGAAGCGACCGCAGGGCCGCGTACTTGATTGAAATCCGTGGCGAGCTTGCGCCGATCAGCTAGCGCCGTGGCCACGCCGCCAGCAACGCCCACAAGCCGCCGATGCCGGCAATCCATGCCGAAGCCGGCACCGAAAAAATGCGCGGTCCACCCGCTTCCAGGCCGTACAGCACCGCCGCCACCAGCAGCAGGCCCACGCCCAGGATCGCCGCCACCACCCGTCGCTGCATGCCGCGCATGGTCCCGGCCAGGTCGGCCAGATCGCGCGAGCGCATGGCCAGCTCATGCCGGCCTTCGGTCTGCTGGGTCAGCCAGGTGTGGATCAGGCGCGGCATGTCCGGCGCACGCGTCATCAGTTCGGGCAGGCGCTTGCGCAGTTCCTGGATGGCGCGCTGCGGGCTGTAGCGTTCCAGCAGGATCCGTTCGAGCACCGGCCGCGCCACTGCCCAGATGTCCAGCTGCGGATCCAGTTGCCGGCCCACGCCCTCGATGTTGAGCAGGGTTTTCTGCAACAGGATCAGCTGCGGCTGCAGGGTCAGTTCGTAGCGCTGGGCGGTGCGGAACAGCTTGAGCAGCACTTCGGCCAGCGAAATCTCCGACAGCGGCCGGGTGAAGTACGGTTCGCAGACCGCGCGCGCCGCCGCTTCCAGTTCGTCGATGCGCACGCTGGCCGGCATCCAGCCCGCTTCCACGTGCAGCTCGGCGATGCGCCGGTAGTCCTTGTTGAAGATGGCCATGAAGTTCTCGGCCAGGTAGTACTGATCCTCGGACGAGAGCTGGCCGGTGATGCCGAAATCCAGCGCGATGAAACGTGGATTGGCGCGCCGCGCCGGATCGGTATCGACCCAGATGTTGCCGGCGTGCGCGTCGGCGTGGAAGAAGTTGTCGCGGAACACCTGGGTGTAGAACACCCGCACGCCCTTGGCCGCCAGCGCGCGCCGATCGATGCCGGCGGCGTCGAGTGCGGCGATGTCGTCGGAGGGAATGCCGTGCACGCGCTCCATAGTCAGCACGCGGTCGCTGGTGTGGCTCCAGATGATCTCCGGCACGTACAGATCGTCGGAGTCCTTCCAGAAGCGCCGCATCACGCTGGCGTTGGCGCCTTCGCGTTGCAGATCCAGTTCGGCGGCAAGGGTGGATTCAATCTCGGCGACGATTTCCTTCGGCCGGATCTTGTCGGCGCTGGGATGGGCGCGCTCCACCAGCGACGCCAACGACTTGAGCAGGGAGATGTCGCCGGCGATCTGCTTTTCGATATCCGGGCGCAGCACCTTGACCACCACTTCGCGGCCACCGGGCAGGAGCGCGGCATGCACCTGGGCAATCGAGGCCGACGCCAGCGGCGTGGTGTCGAAGTCGGCGAAGGCCTGATCGATTGGCTGGCCCAGCGCGCGCTCGACGATCATCCGCGCCTGATCGCCATCGAAGGGTTTGACGCGATCCTGCAGCAGCGCCAGTTCCTCGGCCACGTCCGGCGGCACCAGGTCGCGGCGGGTCGAGAGGATCTGGCCGAACTTGACGAAGATCGGCCCGAGTTCCTGCAGCGCCAGGCGCAGGCGGGCACCGCGCGGCTGCACCGCGATCTCGGCAGAGGCGCGCGGCACGAACGGGCGCGCCAGCTTCAACCAGCGCTCGGCCGGGGTGTCGTCGAGCAGGTCATCCAGGCGATAGCGCAGCAGCACCCGGCCGATGCGGCTGGCGCGCAACACCGGCCTCATGCGCCGTCTCCGCGGCCGGCCCGCAGGCGTTGCACGCGCACCGCCAGCCGTTCGACGCCATCGCGCACGCTGTCCACGTCATCGTGGAAGGCATTGAGTTCGGCGCGGCCCACCACGTCACGCGATTCCTCTGTGAGGAATTCGGCGGTGTTCTCGGCCAGCCGCTGAGCGCCGTCGCGTGCCTGCTGCAAGGCCGCGCGCGCGGCCTGGGCCACCTGCACGCCAATCACGTCACCGAATACCGCGGTGAACGGTTGCTGCCAGTCCGGATCGAAACGGCTGGCCAGCTGCTGCAGGCGCCGCGCCAGTTCGGCATCGCCGGAGATGCGCACCTTGCCCACCGGCGCGCCGTGATCGCGGCGCAGGAAGGGCAATTGCGACAGCAGGCCGCCCAGGCTGCTGCGCACGGCCAGGTCGGCTTCGTGGATCTCGCTGACCGGACCGACCTGCAACTCGCCGCCGCCCACGCGGATTTCCAGGGCCAATGGCGGCGATTCCAGGGTCAGCTGGATGCGACGACCTTCCAACGGCGCGAGTGCGGCGCGGGTATCGGGGTCCAGGGCCAAGGCGCGGTTGAGCGCGGTTTCCAGCGCGCGTCCGGCAAAGGGCTTGAGCAGATCAAAGGGGGTGGCGGACATAGGCCGCCATTCTACCCATACCCCGAACGCACACCGCCGCGGACGAGGCCGCGGCGGTGTGCTGTCGCAATGCGATGCGGGCGGCGTTAGGGGACGCTGCGACCGCGGAACATCGCAATGATGGCCAGGATCAGGAACACCACGAACAAGATCCAGGCGATGTTGCTGGCAGCACCGGCGATACCGCTGAAACCGAGCACCGCCGCAATCAGGGCAATGACGAAGAAGATGACGGCGTAGCGCAGCATGGGATCTCCTGAAAGCGTATACGCGCCCGCTTGGCGCCAAACCATGGTGGCCAGCGGGCGGTCATGGTCAGGTGAGGACGGCGTCGCTGCGGAGTGAAGCCTTCAGCCGGGTGATTCCTTCGTTAAACGACACCCGGGGCACATACCCGAAGTCGCGCCGGGCCGGCTCCATGCTGTACCAGTGCGACGTGCTCAGCTGTTCGGCCAGGAAGCGGGTCATCGGCGGTTCGCCCTTCAAGGGCAACACCGTCCATAGCGCCTCGCACACCGCGCCGATGCGGAAGGCGGTCTTGAAGGAAAGACGCTGCTGCACCCGCGGCGCGCCGGCGGCATCGAGCAGTGCATTGAGCAGCTCGACCATCGGCTTGGGCTCGCCGTTGGAAATGAAGTACGCCTTGCCCGCGCAGGCCGCGCCCGGCGCCAGATGCTCGAAGGCATCGAAGTGCGCCTGCGCGGCATTGTCGATGTAAGTGGTGTCGACGCGGTTGCTGCCGTCGCCGACGATGCGCAGGCGGCCGCTGCGGGCACGCTCCACCAGCCGCGGCAGGATCTGCTGATCGCCCGGGCCCCAGATCAGGCGCGGTCGCAATGCCACCGTGGCCAGCTCCGGACCATTGGCCGCCAGCACCGCCTTTTCCGCGATCAATTTGGTGGTGGCGTAGGGTGCCTTGAAGCCCTCGCCATAGGGCACGCTGTCGGCGGTGCCGCCTTCGACCGGATGGGTGGCCCGATGAGTCACGCTGGGCGTGGAGGTGTAGACCAGGCGGCTGATGGCATGCGCGCGGCAGGCATCGAGCACGTTCTGCGTGCCGACCACATTGGCGTCGTGGTAACTCTTGTAGCTGCCCCAGGCGCCGGCCTTGGCGGCGTTGTGGAAGACCGCATCCATGCCGGCGGCGGCGTGATGCACGGCATGTGCATCGGCCAGGTCGCCTTGAATCTGGCCGACGCCCAGCGCCGCCAGCGCCGGGTAATGGCCACGGTTGAAGCTGATGACGTGATGGCCCCGTTCGACCAGGCCGCGACACAGCGCCTGGCCGAGGAAACCGCCACCACCGGTGACCAGGATTTTCATGCGTTGCGTGTCCCCTGTTTGGCGGCCCAGGCCGCCAGTTTCTCGCGTCCGATCTTGGCGTTGTGGCGGATGTCCACCGGGAACGCCGGATGATGCAGGAAGCGGGTGATGCCCATGGTGCCCGGATGCAGTTGCGCGAGCAGGCGGAGTTCCTCCTCCACCACCGGCGCGCGCGACGCGGGTACGCCGGGCAGCAGCTCGAAGCACAGCACCGGCTCGTGCCACTCACGTGCGCCGACACCGACCAGCGCGGTGCGCCGCACCTGCGGATGGACGTTGAAGATCGGCTCGACCTGCTCCGTGTACAGCGTCCCCCTGGTGGTTTGCACACGCTGGGTCTTGCGCCCGCAGAACCACAGCCGGCCGTGTTCGTCGAAGTAACCGACATCGCCCATGCGATGGACGATGCGATCCCGCCCGTCGCCATCGCGCTCGCGGATCTTGGCGAGCGTGGTGGCCTTGTCGCGATGGAAGTAACTGTCGGTGACGGTGGGTCCGGCCACGGTGATCTCGCCGACCTCGCCGCGCGGCAATTCGCGCACCTGCGACCAGTCGCTGATCGGCGCGTCGTCGATGGCGATGATGCGCACCTGGTTCGGCGCCACCGAGTGACCCACGCAGGTACCGGCGCCGTTCTCGGTGGCGGCGCGGGTGGATTCCAGTTCCGCGCCTTCGATCACCGCAACGGGCAGGCATTCGGTGGCGCCGTAGGGCGTCCAGAACTGGGCGTCATCGGGCAGCAGCTGGCGGATCCGCGCGACCGTGTCCGGCGGTACCGGCGCGCCCGCCGAGGTCACCCGGCGCAGGCCGGTCAGCGGCTGGCCGTAATCAGCCAGCACCTTCATCAGCGCCGGCGAGCCGAACAATTGGGTCACGCCGAATCGCTGCATCGCGGCGTGCAGCTTCACCGGGTCGGCCTGTGCCGGTCGGGTCGGATCCATGTCGGGAATGATCGAGGTCAGCCCCAACGCCGGATCGAACAAGGCGAACGGCGGAAAGGTCGGCAGGTCGACGCCGCCGGGCTGCAGGTCGAAGGCCTGCCGCAGCAGCGCGACCTGGGCGACGAAATGGCGATGCAGATACACCACGCCCTTGGGCACGCCGGTGGAGCCGCTGGTGAACAGGATCGCCGCCGTTTCATCGGGTGTGGTGTCGGCCAACTGCGGGCCACTGTTGCGTCCGTCGGCTTCCAGCTCGGCCAGGGTGGTGCCGCCCCACAGCCAACGGCGGGTGCCGACGGTGACAATCTTTCGCGCGCTGCGGGCCCAGCCCAGCAGCAAGCGCGCCAGCTGCGCCAGGGGGATGCCGATGAAGGCCTCCGGCGCCGCTTCCCGCAGGCATTGGCGCAGCGCGCGCCGATCGATGCCGGGGTCGACCAACACCGGCACCGCGCCGGCCTTGAACAGCGCAAACATCAACAGGAAGAACTCCGGCCCCGGCCGCACCATCACCACCGTGCGCGTGCCGCGGCCGATGCCGTAACGGCCCAGCCCCGCCGCGATGGCGTCGCTGCGCATGTCCAGCTGGGCGTAACTGAGCTCGATGGAGTAGCGTCCGGCCGCATCGGGGCAGCGCATGGCCACCGCATCGGGCTGGTCGCGGGCCAGCCGCGGCAGGCTGGCGGCGATGTTGCAGGGTTCGGTCATGGCCGGCATTGTCGCCGCTGTACGGTACTTGCGTCAGCCAATGGAGCGGGCACAATGCCGCGCCGGTGCAACAGCACCCGCCCCGCACCCTCTCCGCGCCGCGGCGCAACCCTGATCGCCCCCATGCATCCTTGCCTGACCTGCGGCGCCTGCTGCGCCTACTTCCGCGTGAGCTTCCACTGGAGCGAGGCGGACCCGGAACAGGGGGGACAGGTGCCCATCGAACTGACCGAACCCCTGCGCGTACACGAGCGGGTGATGCGCGGCACCTCGGCCACAAAGCCACGCTGCATCGCGCTGGATGCGGACATCGGCCGCTACAGCCGCTGCACCATCCATGATCGGCGGCCCTCGGTGTGCGCGGCGGTGCCGGCGTCGCTGGAATTCGGCGAGCGCAGCGCGCAGTGCGACAAGTCGCGGCTGGCCCATGGCCTGCCGCTGCTGCTGGAAAGCGACTGGGTGGGCGTGGCCGAAGCCGAGCGCAATCCCCTGCCCTGAGCCCGCGCTCAGGCGCCCGGCGTGAGCGGGTTGCGATCCAGGAACTGGCGGATCAGCGGCACCAGCTGGGCCGACTTGTCTTCCAGCACGTAGTGGCCGGCATCGTCATAAGCGTGCACCTCGGCCTGCGGCAACGCGCTGCGGAAGCCGGCCAGGAAGTGCTTGTCGAAGACGAAGTCTTTCAGTCCCCACCCCAGGAAGGCGGGACGATCCGCGAATTCCGGCAAACGCCGCCCGGCTTGTTCCACCAGCGCCCAGGCCTTGTCGCCCGGCGCCAGCGGAATGTCCTGCATGAAGCGCAGCGTGCTGATCCGGTTGGCCCAGCTGTTGTACGGCGACACATACGCGCGGCGCACGTCCGACGGCATCGCCTGCTCCACGCCCAGCCAGGAGGCGCCGGAGGAAAACGCATTGAAGGCGCGGATGATGAAGGCGCCGAACTTGCTGTCACGGCCCAGCGACAACTGCCAGGGCATCGGCTTGGCGGTGGGCAGCGGGAACGCGGCGGTGTTGGTGATCACCAGGCGCTTGACCTGTTCGGCGTGCGCCAGCGCCCAGCCAAAGCCGATCATGCCGCCCCAGTCGTGCACGGCCAGCGTCATCGGCCCGGTGATCCCCAGGTGATCCAGCAGTGCGGTCACGTCATCCACGCGCGATTGCAGGGTGTAGTCGTACTGGGCGTCATCGGGCTTGTCCGACAGACCCATGCCGATATGGTCCGGCACGATGCAGCGATAACGATCACTCAGGCCGGCCACCAGCGTGCGCCAGTAGTAACTCCACGACGGATTGCCGTGCAGCATCACCACCACCTCGCCATCGCGCGGGCCTTCGTCGAGGTAGCTCATCGACAGGCCGGGGCGGACTTCGAAACGGTGCGGGGTAAACGGATAGCCGGGGAGATTCAACACGGATGCCACCTCAAACAAAAGGGCCGGCGAACCGGCCCTTGGAATTGCGGGACGTGGGCCGGCTTACCAGACCACTTCGGCCATCGAGCAGTTCAGGCCCGAGCCGATGCCCAGCAGGGCGATGCGGTCGCCCTTCTTCAGGCGGCCCAGTTCCTTGAGCTTGCTCAACACGATCGGCACGCTGGCCGGACCGATGTTGCCGTGCTCACCGAAGATCGTGAGCACCTTCTTGGGATCGATGCCGAACGCCTTGACGAAGGCGGCGGTGTGGACCTGGCTGACCTGGTGGATGACGAACTGATCCAGTTCGTCCACCGCCCAGCCCAGCGCCTGCCTGGCGGCGATGAAGGTCTTCTGCGCCAGCTTGATGCCCTCGATGAGCAGCATGCGGGTGTCGGTGACCATGCGATCCAGGTTGCCGCGGCAGAGCTTGTTCCACTCGGTGGCCGAACGAGTCACGCCACCCTTGTAGCGCGGCGCTTCCGGCACCAGGTCGGCGCGCGACATCACCATGGCGGCGGCGCCGCAACCCAGGGTCAGGGTGGCCAGTTCGTTGCGGAACTGTTCTTCGGTGATGTCCGGCGAGGTCAGGCGCTCGAGCGTCTTCTTGTAGGCCAGGTTGGCGGTTTCGCCGTCCACGACCAGCGCGTATTCGATCTCGCCGCGCTCCAGCATGCGCGCGGCGATGTCCATGCCATTGATGAAAGCCAGGCAGGCATTGGCCACGTCGAAGTTCTGGCAATGATCGCCCAGCCCCAGGTTGCCCGAGACGATGCTGGCCGTGGACGGTTCCAGGTAGTCACGGCTGACCGAGGTGTTGACCAGCAGCCCAATCTGTTCGGCGGTGACGCCGGCGTCGGCCAGCGCCTTGCGCGCGGCCATGGTGGCCACGTCCGATGCCTGCTGTTCGTCGTCCCACAGGCGACGCGCATGGATGCCGGCGATGTCGCCCAGCACGTCCGTGCGGATCCCCAGGCGGTCCAACGTCGGCTTCAACTGTTCATTGATTTCCTTGGACGTCAGCGTATGCGGCGCATCCACGTGCGCCAGTCCCGCGATGGAAACATTCTTGAAAAGCATCGGAATTTAGCGCCAGGGCTCAGGCCGAAGGGGTCGACAAGGGTACCGGCTTCCCGGCTTCACCGCATCTTTATGGGGGGTCTGGCAGGGGTTTCAATCCCGCAGTGGCTTGATATGCCTTGGTTTTTCCGTACGGCGGCGTCCGGAGCGGGCCAGCCGCCGCCGGCCGATTGCGCAAACAGGGGGGCTTTACGGTCAGCGCCCGCAGCGGTAGGCCGCGAAACGCTGCTCGCCATTGGCGGGATCGCCCAGCGGCTGCACGGTGTCGGCCTGGATGCCGGGGGCCTCGTTGCGGGCCAGGGTTTCCAGTTCGTCGCGCACGCGCAGCGTGTTGCGTTCGTAGAAGGCGACCTTGTCCTTGACCGACACGGTCACTTCGCCGCGCTTCTCGCAGCTGGGCGCGGCGCCGGCGGCGATCACCTTGATGCTCTTGGCCTTGTCTGAAATCGGCACCCAGGTGCAGGCGGACAACAACACAACGGAGCTGGCAAGCAGCAGGATTCGCATGGATGACCTCGGGTCATGGCGTGGACCAGGAGATTCTGGCCCAGTCCGGGTGAATGGAAACGACGCTGGCCGCCACTGCGGACGGCCAGCGTGCGGCGGTCTTACGGCTTGGCGGCGACCGGCTTGCCGTCGGCATCCAGCACCGTCAGCTCGCCCAGCTTCAGATCGCGGATGGGCTGCTCGATCTTCGACAGGTCGCCGACCACGACATAGGTCAGCGCATTGGGCTGCAGGGTCTGCGCGGCGGCGCCGACGTCCGTGCCGGTGATGGCTTCATTGCGCGCCTTGTATTGCTGCACGTAGTCATCGGGGCGACCGAAACGCAGGTTGCTGGAAATCTGCTCCAGCACGGCATCGGCGGTTTCATAGGCGCCCGGCAGTTCCAGCGTGTTGGCCGCGCGGGTCTTGGCGACTTCGGCCGCGGTTGCCGCCTTCTGGCCGGTGGCGAACGCACTGATTTCCGCGCGCAGCTCCTTGACCGAATCCACCGTCTTGTCGCTCTGCACTGCCGCGCGTGCAAACCACGGACGCTGGCCCAGCGCGTTACTGGCGCTGCTGTAGGCGCCGTAGGCCCAGTGCTTGTTTTCGCGCAGGTTCATGTTGAGGCGCGAAGTGAACTGGCCACCCAGCACGCCATTGGCGAAGTCGAAATCGATGGTGCCGGCATTGGACGTCGGCGGGATGAGTTGCGCCACGTAGATGTTGGACTGGATCGCACCGGCCTGGTTGATCAGGTACACGCGCGGCGCCTTGGGCAGGGCGACGCTGGCAATGACCGGCAACGTGGGCGCATCGGTGGCGGTTTTCCAATCGCCGAAGCGTGCTTCCAGCAACGGCACGATCTGCGCCAGCGTGGTGTCGCCGACCACCACGATGCGCGCCTTGTCCGGCTGCAACCACTGGTCGTGGAAGGCCAGCAGATCGTCGCGGCCCAGCGAGGCAATCGATGCTTCGGTGCCGCTGCCGGTGAACGGGATGGCGTACGGATGGCCCGGGCCGTACAGCAGTGGCGGCAGGACGCGCAGCGCGGCGCTTTGCGGGCGCGCTTTTTCCTGCTTGATGCCGGCGATCCAAGTGGCGCGCACGCGTTCGATCTCGGCATCGTCGAAGCTCGGGCGACGCAGCACATCGGCCAGCAGATCCAGCGAGTCGGGCAACTTGTCGCTGAGCGCGGACAGGCCGACCGTGGCCGTATCCAGATCCGCGCCGGTGCTCAGTTCCGCGCCCAGGGCTTCCTTGCGTGCGCCGAACTGCAGGGCGCTGTAGTCGCCGGCGCCTTCGTCGAGCATCTGCATGGTGAAGCTGGCCGTGCCCAGCTTCTTGCCCAGGTCGGCGCTGTAGCCACCGGGGAATTCCACCGACAGTTGCACCACCGGCGTTTCATGGCGTTCGGCCAGCACCACCTGCATGCCGTTGGACAGCGTGGCGCGGTGCAGATCGGGGAACTTCAACGCCGGGAAGCTCGTGGTCTTGGGCACGCCCAGGCTACGATCCACATCGGTCTTGACCGTCTTGTACTTGGGATCCGCGGCGGGAATCGCGGCCGGCGTGGTGGCGGGTGCGGCGGCGACCGTTTCCGGCAGCGACGACATCGGCGTGTCGCTGGGCTGCACCACCAGCGTGTGCGAGGCGCCGGCCAACCAGCGGCGGGCGGCCGCCTGCACGCTCGCCGGCGTGGCGCCGTTGAGTTCCTTCAGTTCGTCCTGGTAGCAATCCGGCTTGCCCTGGTAGACCGCGCACGACGCCAACACGTCGGACTTGCCGCCAAAGCCGCCAATCCGTTCGATGCCGCGGACAAAGGTGGCGCGGGTGTAGGTGCGCGCCTGCTCCACTTCGGCGGCCGTCGGGCCTTCGTTGATCAGGCGCTGGATTTCCTCGTCCAGCACCTGCTCCACCTTGGCCGGGTCCACGCCTTCCTTGACCGTAGCATTGACGATGAAGGTGCCGGCGATCTCGCTCATCCAGGGCATGGCCGTGACCGCATCGGCGATCTTGTCGCCGTGCACCAGCCGGGTGTCCAGGCGCGAGGAGGCGCTGCCGCCGAGGATCTGCGCGAACAGTTCCAGCTGGGTCGCATCGGGCGTGCCCATCTCGGCCACCGGCCAGGCGCGGTAGATGCGCACCTGCGGCACGCGATCCGGCACGGTTTCGCGGGTGTTGCGCGCATGCTTGGGAATGTTGGGCTGCATGTCCGCCAACGTGGCGCTGGCCGGGATGTCGCCGAAGTAGCGGGTGACCTTTTCCTTGGCCGTCTTCAGATCGATGTCGCCGGCCAGCACCAGCACGGCATTGTTCGGGCCGTACCAGCTGCGGAACCAGGTCTTGACGTCATCGAGCGTGGCCGCGTCCAGATCGGCCATGGAACCGATCGTCTGCCAGTTGTAGGGATGGCCGGCCGGATACAGGGCCTCGAAGATCTTCGCGTAGATGCGACGACCGTAGGGCTGGTTCTCGCCCTGGCGCTTTTCGTTCTGCACCACGCCGCGCTGTTCGTCGAGCGAGTTCTGATCGATGGCACCCAGCAGGTGGCCCATGCGATCGGATTCCATCCACAGCGCCATGTCCAGCGCGGTGGTCGGCACGTTCTGGAAGTAGTTGGTGCGATCCTGGTTGGTGGTGCCGTTCTGATCGGTGGCGCCTACGAGTTCGAAGGGTTCGAAGAATTCGCCCTTGTTGTTCTCGCTGCCCTGGAACATCAGGTGCTCGAACAGATGCGCGAAGCCGGTGCGGCCCGGCTGCTCGTTCTTGCTGCCCACGTGGTACCAGACATTGACCGCGACGATCGGCGCCTTGCGATCGGTATGCACGATCACGCGCAGGCCGTTGGCCAGGGTGAACTCCTGGTAGGGAATGACGATATCCGTGGCGGGCGCGGCGGCGATTGCATTCGTCGGGCTCCAGGCCAGGCCACTGAGGGCGGCGCTGAGGGCAACGGCGAGCATGGCGGCACGTGGCCGGCGGGATACGGTCATCTACGACTCCTAGTAATGAGGGCATGGCCCAGTCCGTCGATGCTACCCGGCGTCGGTGTCCCTACACTAGGGTCACGCCACGTGAGGTCTCGCCATGGATCGTCATCACTGCCTGGTTACCGGCGCCAATCGCGGCCTGGGTCTGGAGTTCGTCCGCCAGCTGTTGGCGCGGGGCGATCACGTGATCGCCGCCTGCCGCCACCCGGGCAAGGCGCAGGCCTTGAACGTTCTGGCGGGCGAGCATCCCGGCCGGCTCAAGGTGTTGCCGCTGGAACTGGGCGACCCACGCTCGCATGCCGAGCTGGCGCGCGAAGTCGCGCTGGTCAACGACGGCGAACGGCTGGACCTGCTGATCAACAACGCCGGCGTGCTGCGTGGCGGCGAGCGCTTTGGCCAGGTCGCGCTGGCGGATCTGGATGCCAGCTTCCATACCAATGCCGCCGGCCCGTTCCTGCTGACGCAGGCCCTGGCCGAACAGCTGGCCGACGGCGGCAAGGTGGCGAACCTTTCATCTGAAGTGGGATCGATCGGACTGCGCCAGGAATTCCGCACGCCCAGCTATGCCATCGGCAAGGCGGCACAGAACATGGCCACCACCTTGTTGGCGCAGGCGCTGTCGGCGCGCGGAATCACCGTGGTGGCATTGCACCCGGGCTGGGTGCGTACCGACATGGGCGGCCCGCAAGCCGCGCTGACGCCACAGGAATCGGTGGCGGCCTTGCTCACCCTGCTGCAGAAAGCAGGGCTGGAACAGTCCGGCAGCTTCCTCGACTGGCAGGGCGATCCGCTCCCCTGGTGACCGCCATCGGCGGTCACCCGCGACTTTTTGCCTTCCAACGCAACGCTTTGCAGCTAAACCGCATCCAAATCAGGGAGCGCGGATCTGTCCTGCCGCGGGCGAGGAGGTCGTGTTGAAGGTCACATCGGACGGAAGCCTCCGTCTTGTTTGCAAGTCCGGACGCAACAAAGCCGGACACTGACCGGACAACGGACAGTCGCCAGGAAAAGGAAATCCCGCTTAATCAACAACTTGCGATTGGCACGGGTTCTGCTCATAGAACAGCAAGCAAAGAGCCACCCGAAGCAATCCTGACCAAACGCTGAATAAAAGAAGACCAACGTGATCTTCTGCTTGATCTCTCAGATTCGGTGTACTACCTTACTACCACACCACCGCAACGCCACACTACCGAGGCAACCCATGAACACCAAGACCTTGCTCCCGCTGACCGCCGCCGCCCTCTTTACGCTTTGCGCCGGTTCCATGGTGCTGTCGACCAACAGCTACGCCGACAACGCTTCCACCACCACCGTCGCCGCCGCGTCGAACACCGTCCGCGTTGTCGACCTGCCCGCCGTCACCGTGACCCCCGACGCCGCCGACCTGAGCCACTACCTGGCTTACAAGGACACCAAGGTGGTGAACCTGCCGGCCGTCACCGTGCACCCGGAATCGCACGACCTGGCGTACTACCTGGCCACGCAGACCGCCAGCGTGGTGGACATGCCCGCCATCACCGTGCGTCCTTCGGCTGACGACCTGCGCGTGTTCGCCGCCCAGGCCGGCATGCTGGCCCGCCAGCTGGCCGCCCGCTAAGAACCGGAACGCTTCACGCAACACCGCAACATCAGGCTTCATCGCAATACTTCCGGTTCCTAGCGCGTTCACCCGCTGCTGCTTCACCGCTCTCGCCGTGCCAGAACTTTTGCCGCGAGCAGCGCTACCGCCGAGCAACTCTCGGCCGGCATTTCGCGATCCCCCGGTCGCACGTACAGGCAACGCTGCGCCAAGGAGCCAACGCTCCGGCGCAGCGGCCTCACCCAAAAACGTCACGCCGCCTGCGCCGGGTCCGTAGAATCCGCGCATGACCGCGCTCTCGCTCGACGTACTGCTCTACCAACCCGAGATTCCGCCCAACACGGGCAATGTCATCCGCCTGTGCGCGAACACCGGTGCTCGCCTGCACCTGATTCGCCCGCTGGGCTTTGATCTGGATGACAAGCAGCTGCGCCGCGCCGGCCTCGATTACCACGAGTACGCCGCGCTGCAGGTGCATGACTCACTCGACGAAGCACTGGCCGCCATCCAGCCGCAGCGCCTGTTCGCACTCAGCACCCGCGGCACGCTGCGCTACGACCAGCCGGCATACCGCGATGGCGATGCCTTCCTGTTCGGCCCGGAAACCCGCGGACTGCCGCAGGAGGTTCTTGATGCACTGCCGGCCGAACAGCGCCTGCGCTTGCCGATGCGCCCGGACAACCGCAGCTTGAACCTGTCCAATACCGTGGCGGTGATGGTCTTCGAAGCCTGGCGCCAGCAGGGCTTTGCCGGCGGCGCGTAAGTCATCGACGGAATCGCAAGCGTGGTCCCTGATGCGACTACGAGCCGACACGCATGCCGAAGCGATCCAGGCGATAGGCGTGCATCGGCACCCGCGGTGACTGGCCGAGGATGCGCGCAGTCATCAACTCGGCGCTGACCGGCCCCTGGGTCAGACCCAGATGACCGTGCCCGGTGGCGACAAAGATGCGCTCGCCCGGCACCTGATCGAGGATCGGCAACGAATCCGGCGTGCACGGCCGCAAACCGGACCAGATCGACTGCGGTGCGGAACCAAGTCCAGGAAACAGCCGCCTGGCCTCCGGCGCCAGCGCCTGCATCAGGGCCGGTCGCGCCGGCCGATCCGGCGCGGTCATTTCCTTGAAGCCGGTGACGCGGATGCCCGCGGCCATGGGCGAGACCACCAGATAGCGCTCCGCCCACAACGTAGGCCGACCCACCAGATCCGCTTGTGGCGCATAGGCGGCGTGATAGCCGCGCGCCGCGGCCACCGGCAGGCGTACGCCCAGCGGTCGCAACAGCGCGGTACTCCATGCGCCGGCCGCCACCACCACCTGATCCACATGCGCTGAACCTGTTCCGGTCCGCACCTGGTAGCCGGCGCCTTCGACCTGGATCGCCGTGGCCCGGTCCGTCATTGCCTGCGCCCCGCGCGCAAGCAGGCGGCCATGGAGGCGCTGGCAGAACGCGCCCGGATCGCGGACGAACAGCGAGTCCCGTTGCAGGACACCGTGGCGGGCGATTGCGGCAATGCCCGGCTCCAGATCGCGCAGTTGCTGCGCATCCAGCACGGCATGGGCCACGCCCTGCGCCTGCAGATGGCCGCGCGCCCAGGCGTTGGCCTCGAAGCTCGCGTCCTCGCTGTAGACATGCAGGTAGCCGGTTTCGCCAATCAGATCGCGCGCGTCGACGGCGTCGGCCAGATCCAGCCAGGCCTGCCGCGCCTGCACGTTCAACGCCTGCAAGGCCGTCAACGTCTGCTCCACGCAATCCCAGCGCGCCTGGCGGGCAAATCGCCACAACCATCCCGCGTAGTGCGGCAAGGCAGGCCAGTCGAGTTTCAGTGGCGCCAAAGGATTGCGCAGTCCGCGCAGGGCCGACGCGATCGTGCCTGGCACCGCCTGCGGAAACAGATTGCCGACCGACACCGAGCCGGCATTGCCGAACGAGGCATCACCGGCCGGGCCGCGCGGATCGATCAACAGGCATGACAGCCCGCGCTGCTGCAGCTGCAAGGCGATCGACAAGCCGACGATGCCGCAGCCCAACACCGCCACGTCGGCTACTTGCGCAGACCCGCGCCGCACGTGCGAGCTCATCGCACGGGAATGTCGTACGCCGTCTGCGGCGTTGGCTCAGGCTGGAAGGTGAAGTGCCACCACTCCAGCGGGTAGTTGCGGAAGCCTCGCCGCTGCATGGCCGCACGCAGCAGATCGCGATGCTCGCGCGCCGCCTGCTGGATGCGCGGGTCGTCGGTATTGGCCAGCGTGTCGAAGCGATCGAACGAAGTACCCATGTCGAGCTCCGCGCACGCATCTGCCGTGCAGTGATCCAGACTCAGATCCACGGTCGCGCCGCGACTGTGTCCGGAGGTCTCGGCGATATAGCCGTCGAGCAGCACCGACTTGTCCAGGTTGGGATAGAACTCGGCCTTGTTGCGCTGATCGTCCAGATCATGCGCCCAGCGCACGAAGTGCTGGACCGCGCGCACCGGGCGATAGCAATCGAACAGGCGCAAGCGGTAGCCCTGCTCGCGCACATCGGCGGCGACCTGCACCAGCGCCTCGGCCACCGGCCGCAGCAGATAGCACTTGGGCGCCTCGTAGCCTGTCACCGGCGTGCCCACGAAGTTGTGCGAACCGGCGTAGCGGATTTCCAGTTGCGCGTCGGCGATGAGCGCGCCGACATCCACCAGATCCACTTCGGCCAGACGGGTGGCCGGGGAGACCTTCACCTCGGCTGCTTGCACGGAGGCGCTCAACAACAGCGCGCAGGCCCATCCCAATGGAAACAATCGTTCAGTCACAGCGGCCTTCGCGTTGCAAATCCAGGTCCGCATAGTCATAGCTGAAATCGGCGTCGGGATCGATATGCGACAGGCGCATATGCGTCACCTTGCTGCCCACGGGTGTGGAAAACGCGAGCCAAGGCTCGGCATCCACGCTGTCGTCGTCCCAGTCCACCAGCCAGCGGTCGCCCAGCTGCATGACCTGGCCGCGCAGCATCGGCGAACGCGCGGAAACGAATTCCACCCGTTCCCCTGCCGCGCACAGGCGCACCTCGCCGAACCACGGATCGCGATAGCGGCCGAGGAGCTGACCGAGTTGTGCCGCTGTAGCCGGCACGCGCGCCGAGGTATCGGGCACGGTGTGTGCCTCCGGCTTTGCAGCTTCTTCGCGCTCTATCGCCGCGGCGTACCAGGCCACGTCCTTGCTGTCCTTGGGCGCGGTGTAATGCTTGGTCAGCACCTCGCCCAGCACGGCGCGGGCATCCTCGCCTTCGCCATTGATCAGGATGACGATGGCCACCTTTTTGTCCGGCAGCAGGATCACCGACGAATACATGCCGGCCAGCGTGCCGGTATGCGCCACCTTCCACACACCATCCACGTCAGACAGGCGCCAGCCGTAGCCGTACGCGGAGAAATGGCTGTTGTCCCATTCGCGCATGCGTTTGGAAACCGGCATCGGCATATGCGCCGTCCAGACCGCCTTGCGCTGCGCATCACTCAACCAGCCCGGTGCGCGCGACGGATCCAGCCATTGCGCGGTCCAGGTCAGCATGTCGTTGAGACTGCAACGGATGCCACCAGCGGCCATCGAGGTGATGTCGGGCGCCACGTCGCCGTCTTCGCGGATCGCTTTGGCGCCAGCGTCAGTGCGCATGTGCGGCTGCGCGACATTGCCCACGTCGCTGCGCTTCCACTCGCCGACCTGGCAGCGTTGCAGCTTGAGTGGTTCGAAAATTTCCTGCTTGACCAACTGGTCGTAGGGCTTGCCGCCCGCGGCAGCCGCCACTTCGCCGGCCACCACGTAAAGCAGGTTGTCGTAGGCGTAATGCGAACGGAAGCTGTGGGTAGGCTTGAGGTGCGCCAGGCCCGCGATGATGTCCGCCCGTTTGAAATCGTTGGGCTCGGGCCACAGCATCAGATCGCCGGCGCCCAGGCCCAGGCCGCTGTTGTGCACCAGCAAATCGCGCACCTGCATGTTCTGCGTGACCCAGGGGTCATTCATGCGGAACTGTGGCAGGTACCTGGTGACGGGGTCATCCCACTTGAGCTTGCCTTGGTCGACCAGGCGCGCCAGTACGGCGGCGGTCATCGCCTTGGTGTTGGAAGCGATCTTGAAAACCGTGTCGGCGTTGATGGCTTCGGGTTTGCCGGATTCGAGCTGGCCCGTCGTGTTGGTGTAGACGATCTTGCCGTCTTCGATGACGCCTACGGCGATGCCGGGCAGCTGATAACGCTGCACGGTCTGCTCGACGGCCGCGTCGAATGCTCGATTGTTGGCCGCATAAGCCGGTACATGCGCCAACAGGCCCATGAGCAGGTATGCCAGGGGGTTACGTTTGCTCGTCATCGCGTGCCCTTCTGTCTCTCATGCAAAACCGCCGCTGGTTTTCACCAGCGGCGGTTCGTGTTGCAGCGTATGGCTTAGAAGTTGTAAGTCACCACCAACTGAAGGTAGCGCGGCGCCTGCCAGACCGTGCCTTCGCCGAAGTGGTCCATGCGCGCGCCCGGTGCGGCCTCGTAGCGCGAGTGGACATTGATCACTTCCTGGTTGTTGAGCAGGTTGTACACGGACAGACGTGCCTTCAGATCGACATCTTCCACCGGCAGGGTCCAGACCACGCTGGCGCCCAGGTCGTATATCCAGGGCATGCGACCGAACGCGCCACGCGGCGAGTACGTCAGCTGGCGCGCGGAGTAGTCGCGGCAGGTCGCCACCGGCTGATTGAGGCACAGCCAGCCGGAACCGCCGCCGCTGAACTCGCCCGGGCCACCGGCCACGCGGTTGTCGTTCGGCCACACCACGCCGAAGGCGGTGATGGGACCACCCGAGCGGACGGACAGCGTGGAACCGAAGCTCCACATGTCGTTGAGCTTGTAGCTGCCGCGGAATTTGAACTGGTGGCGGTAGTCGTTGAACAGCACGCCGTAACGCTCATTGACGGCCGGGTGATCGTAGTACTGCACCAGGTTGGTGTCGGCGTAACCGGTATCGGAGTTGACCGGACCTTCGATGTTGCCTTCGGACTTGGACCACAGGTAGCTGGCGTTGAACGCCCACTTGTCGTCCCACGCGCGATCCACCTGCAACTCGATGGCCTTGTACGTACGCTTGGGCTTCTTGTATCCCATGATGGCGCCGCTGCCCGTGGCGCGGTAGCCATCCTTCGAGGAGTCGAAGGTCACCCAGTTGTTGGTGTCCGGGCACCACAGGCGCGTGGTTTCACCGGGATTGATAATCGGCCAGTCACCCGAGTACCAGTCACAGCCTTCCACATGGTTGATGCGCGCATCTTCCACGGCTCGCGTCACCTTGCGGTAGGTGGCGTTGATGCCGTAGGACCAGGCTTCGTTCAGTGCCTGCTGGAAGCCCAGGATGAATTCATCCTGGAACACCTGCTTGATGTTGTCGGCCACTGCCGTGCGCACATCGCTGGGTGCTGCCGCGTTGCCATCGGTGTTCACGTCACCGAGCTGCTCGCCCAGAATCGGGTAGAGGTAGCTGGTACCCGAGACCGGATGGACGCGCTCTTCCCAACCTTCGAACGCGTAGTACGTATGTTCGTCGGTGGTGCCGCCGCCGAAGTAGTCGGTGAGCTTGTTGGTCAGCGGGATGTAGTAGCGTCCTGCATTACCGAACACCTTCATGGTGCCATCGCCCTTCACGTCCCAGCTGAAGCCGAAGCGCGGCGAGAACATGTCGGAGAAGTCGGCCTTGGCGAAGGTCGCGCCCGAGGCGAGCTTGTTCTCGAACTGGTCAAAGCGCACGCCCAGGTTCAACAGGAGGTTGGGGGTGATGTTCCAGTTGTCCTCGAGGTAGATCGCCTGTGCTTTCGTGGTGACGGGAGCGCCGGTGACGTAGCGACGCGCATCCACGATGAAGCCGTCCGCCGGCACGATACCGCCGGTGGGCAATTCCGAGCCCCCTTCGATCCACTGGGCCTGGTAGCTCCTGCCATCACCGGGATAGAAGGTTTCGCTTTCCGAATCCATCACTTCCTGATCCGCGCCGAAGCGAAGCAGGTGGTTGCCCAGCGACCACTCGAAATCCACGCGGGACGCCTCGCGCTTGTCGTAGCGGTTGCTGACGCTGGAGTCGGTGGGATGGCAGCCAGTGGCCAGATCCGGCTCGCCGAAATGGCTGTCGAAGTCGCCGGAGGTAGTGACGATGTTGCACTCGCCATCCAGCGGCGTGCCTTGCAGTGCGCTGCGCTTGTTGACGCCGTACAGGGCCTTGGCGGTGAAGTTGCTGCCGAACTGCCCGGTGTAGGTCACCGACCAGTTGTCGCCGCCGGAACCACTGGTGCCGCTGCCGGTCCAGGCGCCTTGACGGGCATTGTCCCAATCGTAGTCGTAGGTGTCGGTCAGCAAGTCGGACTGGTCGGAGAACGCCAGCACTTCCAGCAAGTGATTGTCGGTGATCTGCCAGTCGAACTTGGCGCCCCAGAAATCGTTGTCACTCTTGGTGATGAACGACTTTTCCTCGTCGATGTCCTTCGGCCTGCTGTCGCGCTTTTCATACATGGCGAAGAAGAACAACTTGTCCTTCACCAGCGGACCGGAAGCCCAGACGTTCGTCTTGTAAAGCGCGCTTCTGTCCCGACTGGTGCGGTCGCGCTCGTCCAGCGTGCCATCACGGTGGAAGTGATCTTCCTTCTTGGCTTTCCAGCCGCCTGGCTCCAGGGTGATCTCGGCGCCCGCGTGGAATTCGTTGCTGCCGGATCGCGTCACGGCGTTCATGACGCCGCCGGTGCTGCGGCCGAACTCAGCCGAGTAGCCACCGGTCTTGATCTGGAACTCTTCGTAGAAATTGAACGGCACCGAGGAATAGCCCTGGCGACGGTACGGGTCGGTGACGTTCAGGCCGTTGATGTAGACGGCGTTTTCCGCGACCGACGAACCGCCGAAGGTCAGGCCGCCGAAGGTGGCGCCCGAGGCGACCACGCCGGGGGCGAGCAGGGCGACCGATGCCAGCGACTGGTCCACCGGCAGGCGCGCGATTTCGTCGCGACGGATGTTGGTCGCCGACTCCACCGAGCGCACGTCCACGCGGTTGACCACGCGCGAACCCACCACCTGCAGCGCGTCCAGGTTGACCAGGCCACCTTCAGCGCCCAGGTTCACCGTGGTGGTGCCACCCAGCGATACGGTGACGCCCACGGCGCTGCCCACGTCCTGGCCGTTGCGCTTGACCTGCAACTGGTAGTCACCCACCGGCAACTGGCTCAAGCGGTAAGTGCCGTCGCTGCCGACGGTCACGGTGCGGGTGAGGCCTGTGGCGGGGCTGGTCACCGTGATCGAGTCACCCACGGTGGCGCGACCAGCAACACCGCCGTTGGAACTCTGCGCCATCGCCATCGGCGCCATCGCCGCCAGGCTCGCGCCCAACGCCACGTACAAAGCTGCTTTCTTGAACTTCCTGCCTTTCATCCCCGCTCTCTCCTGCTAGGTGTGATCTGGTGGTGGCTTAACCGGCGTCCTGGGCGAGCGGCAACATCTTCCACTCGAACCGGTAGTCCCATTGATCGAAGTAGAGATTGCCCCCTGGCCACTCCGCTTCGCCGCGCTGCGAATCCACCGTTTCCGAGCGGGCGTGTTGTTTCGCCGGAACCAGTGGCTGTGAAAAATCGTTGTTGAAGCTGATGCGGTAGGCGTCGAGCCCGCCGAAGTAATAGTCGCGCAGGCCCGGGTCATCGCTCTTGAGCCGGCCGGTGGTGACATCCATCGGCACCCAGCCGTACGGCGCCAGGTACATCCAGCCCCAGTCGTGCATGTTGTCGTAGCCCACCGACTCGTCCGAGTAGGTCCAGCCCGACTGCCAGCGCGCGGGGATGCCGTTGTAGCGCAGCAGCGTCATCAGCAGCAGGGTCTGCTGGCCGCAGTCGGCATGGCCGGCGTGCAGGGCGTAGTCGCTGATATTGGTAATCGTGGAGTATTCGCGCGCACCGCCCCAGGGAATCCGGTCAACCGCGTCGAACAGCTTCTGAGCGATGCGGTAGGGATTTTTTTCATCTCCCACCACCGTGGCCGAGAAGCGCTTGATGTCATCGGTAAAGACGATGTGCTGCCCACGCTCGCCCAGGTACGGCGCCAATTCGGGGGTGGATTTGCTCGGTACGACCTTGTCTTCGTCCAGCAGGAACTTGCGGCCGTAGATCGTCACCTCGTAGGTGATCGAGAATTTCGTCGGCTGGCCGGCGACGGCCTTTTGCTCCTGGTACACGGTGCGTTGCGGTGCGCTTTCCGGCGCAATCGTCGGCGCCTTCGTGGTGCTGCCGATGAAGCGGATGTTTTCCTGCTGGCCGGCGATGGCCTGCGGATAGGGAATCCAGGCGCGCACGGTTTCGCCCGCGGGCACCGCGTCGGCGTCCACGATCACCGATTGGGTGACCTGCAGGCGACGCGGTGCGACCGAGGTGGCGCCGGTATCGCGCGCCTGCTTCAACGCTTCGGCGTGATAGGGGTTCAGCGATTCGTACGGGCCCTCGCTGTTGGGCTTCACCGGCGGCGCGCGGCGTGCTGCCGCTTGCGCATTGGTGCGGAAAAAGTTGGAGACCGAACGGTTGAAGTAGAGCTTCTTGCCGTCAATGGTCATGCGTTCGATTTCGCCGGCGCCGTCCCAGGCCGCGAATTCTTCGGGCTTCAGATCCGGAATCTGCTTGCGCAGTTGCGCCAGTACGGCTGTCTCGTCCAGCTTGAAGTCCAGGCGGATGCGGCGCATGCGCTCGCGCTGGAATTCCAGCGCCTGGCGTTGGCGGGCGTCGATGCCTGGCTGGGCCAGGCCTGCCGCGATGGCCTGCTCGGCCTCGGCAAACTGCCCGGCATCGATCTGGCCCACGATTGCCGGCGGGCCCGGTGGCGGCAATTCCGACGCCATGGCCAGGCTGGCACTGGACGCGGCCACGGCCATGAGTACTATCGCCCAAGCGACGACGCGAGCACGCGTCGTACGCCCTGGACGGAACGCCCCCATGGATTGGCTGTGCTGGCCCTTGCTGGCTTCCACGTCGAACACTCACCCCTAAGCCGACTGGTCACGTTTGTGTAACACGGCGAAAGACCGGGGTCAATAATTTATTCTTGAAGTTCGGCAAAAAAGAAGTAAATATTCCTCGGACCCGGGGCGGGACGCGTTCGACCATGCAACGCCGCCCGGGGACAGCCAACCCGAGGGGAGTCGGATGAAACAACGCGGTGGCCACACCTGGTCCCAACCGTCCTGCGAGGCCGCGGGTGCGGCGCGCCTGCATCCGAACCTTTTTCCCACCGCGCTCCACCACGGAGGCGTCATGCGCTCACTTCTGCTCTCGCTTGTTCTGCTGGCGCTGCCGTCAGCGCCGCTGCTTGCCCGCGACAAACCCACTCCCCTGCCGGTCCCCGCGCATGCGGTCATCGGCGTGGAAGATCGGCATCTCACCGCCGACTACTGGATCAAGAAACTCCAGCAGCCCAACCGCGTGGTGCTGGATCGCCAGGCGATCGCCGCACAGAACGGTCGCCTGCATCAACAGGATGGCTCCGTGCACGACGTGGAAGGCCTGCCGGCAAGTTTCAGCGCGGAGCAGGTGCGCGACTGGGTCGGCAAGTTGTCGAGCGCGCCGACTCGCACGCTGTATGACGTCAAGGGCCAGGAAGTCGGCAAGGCCGCGCTGGACGCGATCGTCGCCAACGCCGCCCTCGATGCCGTTCCCGCCACCACCCAAGCGCGCTACGCGCTGGTGGTGAAGCGCGCGGACCTGCGCGCCTTCCCGACCCGCACCCGCGTGTTCCGCTCCAACGACGACACCGACATCGATCGCTTCCAGGAAAGCGCGCTGTTCCCCGGCACCGCCGTGGTGATCGTGCATGGCAGTCGCGACGGCCAATGGTCGTTCGTGGTCAGCCCGCTGTATGCCGCCTGGGTGGAAAACCAGTACCTGGCCGAAGGCGCGCGTGACACCGTGTTCGCCTACGGCCATCGCACGCCGACGCTGGTGGTCACCGGCCCGACCGTGCATACCGTGCACACACCCGAGCAACCTGGCGTGTCCGAACTGCAGCTGGACATGGGCGTGCGCGTGCCGCTGTTGAAGGATTGGCCGGCCGACAAGCCGGTCAATGGCCAGCACCCGTATACCTCGTGGGTGATCGAGCTGCCCATCCGTGGCGCCGGCGACAAGCTGGAACTGGTGCCTGCGCTGCTGCCGAAGAACGCCGACGTGGCCACCGAGTACCTGCCGCTGACCCAGGCCAACCTGCTGCAGCAGGGCTTCAAGTTCCTCGGCGAGCGCTACGGCTGGGGCCATTCCTACAACACCCGCGACTGCAGTGGCTTTGTCTCCGAGGTCTATCGCAGCTTTGGCGTGGAATTGCCGCGCAACACCAGCGACCAGGGCGTCAGCCCGGCGCTGAATCGCGTCGCCTTCACCGATCAGGACGACCGCGCCAAACGCATGCAGGTGGTGCGCGATCTGCAGGTCGGCGATCTGATCTACATCCCGGGCCACGTGATGATGGTGATTGGCAAGGAGAACGGCCAGACCTACCTGATCCACGACACCACCGGCATCACCTACAAGAACCCGCAGGGTCAGATCGTCCGCGCCTCGCTCAACGCCGTCTCGGTGACGCCGCTGGAGCCGTTGCTCGCAGGCAGCGACAAGACGTTCGTCGACCGCATCTACAGCATCCAACGCATTCGTCCGTAAAGGCCTTCATGAAAATCACCGACATCCAGTTCGGCATGCTGCGCGTGCCGCTGAAAACGCCCTTCAAGACCGCGCTGCGCACCGTCGACACGGTGGAAGACATCGTCGTGCTGGTGCATACCGACACCGGCCAGGTCGGTTACGGCGAGGCGCCAGCCACGGCGGTGATCACCGGTGACACCCACGGGTCGATCATCGAAGCGATCGCCCGCTTCATCAAGCCGCGGTTGATTGGCCAGGAGATCGCCAACCTCAACCAGATCACCCACCTGATCCAGACCGCACTGGAGCGCAACACCAGCGCCAAGGCGGCGGTGGAAATCGCCATCTACGATTTGTGGGGCCAGCTCTACAACGCGCCGCTGTACAAGATGCTCGGCGGCGGCGACCCGGTGATCACCACCGACATCACGATCAGTGTGGACTACATCGACAAGATGGTCGCCGACTCCATTGCCGCCGTGGATCGCGGCTTCGAGTCGCTCAAGATCAAGGTGGGCAAGGACATCGGCCTGGATATCGAGCGGGTCAAGGCGATCTACTCGGCGGTGGAAGGACGCGCCCTGCTGCGCCTGGACGCCAACCAGGGCTGGACCGCCAAGCAGGCGGTATTTGCCATGCACAACCTGGAAGACGCCGGCGTCGTGCTGGAGCTGCTGGAGCAGCCGGTCAAAGCGGCCGACATCGATGGCCTGAAGTACGTCACTGATCGCGTGCACACGCCGGTGATGGCCGATGAGAGCGTGTTCGGCCCCACCGAAGTCATCGATCTGATCAAGATGCGCGCGGCCGACATCATCAACATCAAGCTGATGAAGACCGGCGGCCTGTCCAACGCCATCCGCATTGCCGACATCGCCTCGCTGTACGGGGTGGAATGCATGATCGGCTGCATGCTGGAGAGCAGCATCAGCGTGGCGGCGGCCTGCCATGTGGCGGTCGCCAAGTCGCAAGCCATCACCAAGATCGATCTGGATGGCCCATCGCTGTCGCAGTTCAATCCGGTCGAGGGCGGGGTCATCTTCAACGAATCGGAAATCTCGATCACCGACGCGCCCGGCCTGGGCATCCAATCCATCCAGGGCCTGGAATTGATTTCGGTCTGAGCCACTGGACCGGACCGAACCGGGATGGGATAAAGAGCGCACGATGCCGCCACTGATCAAGATCCGATCCGAACGCGACCAGATGTCGGCGATTGAACGCCGCATCGCCGACTTCATTCTCGAAAACGCCCACCTGCTGCGCGACTATTCCTCGCAGCAGCTGGCCAGCGCACTGGGCATCAGCCAGTCCAGCGTGGTCAAGTTCGCGCAGAAGTTCGGCTTCAAGGGCTATCCCGATCTCAAGTTCTCCATTGGCGAAGCCGTGGCCCGGCTGGGTGGAGTCGAGCCGCCGACGCCGTTGGCGGCCAACGCCGAGGCCGATGTCTTTGTCCGTATCGAGTCGGGCCTGCGCCGCAGCAAGGCGGCGGCGGAAGAAGAGACCCGCGCGATCAATCCGCGCCAGAACCTGGAAGAGATTGCCGAGCTGATCGATCAGGCCGGCAAGGTCTTCGTCTGCGGCCTGGGCGACGACGGCCTGTATGCGCGCGAGTTTGCGATGCGCCTGTCCCTGCTCGGCGTGCTGACCGTGCACCACGCCGATCCGATCCTGATGATGGCCAACCTGTCGGCGGCGCGTCCGGGTGACGTGCTGCTGGTGTTTTCCGAGTTCGGCAAGCTGGCGACGCTCTCGCAGATCAGTCGCCAGTTCCAGGCGGCGTCGGGCAAGGTGGTGTCGATTACCCGGCATACCGCCAATCCGCTGCGTGCGCATGCCGATGCCGCCCTGGTGGTATCGGCGCACGACAGCGAGCCGCACGTGGAAGCGCTGCTCTATCGCAGCTCGCTGCAGTACCTGCTGGATTTTCTGTTCGTGCTGCTGTGCCATGTCAACGATGACCGGCACCGCCAGTTGAACATCAACCTTGAACGCATCCAGCATCTGCTGGATTCCTGAGCCTTTCGCCGGAGCCCGCCATGGCGTCCCTGTTTCGTTTGCTGCGTGCCGCAGTGTCTTGCGGGCTGATGGGCCTGGCCGGTGTTGCGACGGCGCAAAGCGGCGCCTCCGCGCCGCCGGAACTGCTGCATGCTTCCGGTCAGTTGATGCTGGTAGTCACGGCCGACTGGGATGCCACGGATGGCCAGATGCAGTTGTTCCAGCGCGCCGATGACGGCAAGGACTGGACCGCACTGGGTGCGCCGGATCGCATCGCCGTGGGTCGCACCGGCCTGGCTTGGGGCGCTGGCCTGCACGCGGCCCAGGCGCAGGGCCCTCAGAAGAAGGAAGGCGATGGCAAGGCGCCCGCCGGCATCTTCACCTTGGGTGAGGCCTTCGGTTACACCGAACGGGTGAAGACCGGCTTGCACTACGCGCCGATGAGCGCGACGAACTACTGCATCGACGTGCCGGGTTCACCGCTCTACAACCAGATTGTCGACAGCCGCGAAGTCGGCGACGCCGCAGTGAAGGAGTCGACCGAACCCATGCGCCGCGACATCCATGCCCAGGGCGACCAGCGCTACAAGGAAGGCTTCGTGATCCAGCACAACGCGAACAACGTGCCCGGCGCGGGCAGCTGCATCTTCGCGCACTTGTGGAAGGCGCCCGGCGAAGCCACGGCGGGCTGCACCGCGATGGCCGAGCCGAGCATGAACCGCCTGCTCGCCTGGCTGGATGCGCGCAAGCAACCGCTGCTGGTGCAACTGCCGCGCGCCGAGTACGAGCGCCTGCGCCAATCCTGGAAACTGCCTGCCCTTGACGGAGCCGCACCGTGAGCGAAACCAACCCTTCCTCGCCCGGTTTCGTCCGCGCGGTCAGTCGCTGGCAGATTGTCGGCCTGTCCATCAACGACGTGATTGGCAGCGGCATCTATCTGCTGCCTGCCGCGACGGCGGTGCTGCTGGGCCCGGCCAGCGTGTGGGCGGTGCTGCTGGCCGGCCTGGCGGTGGCGCTGCTGGTGCTGTGCTACGCACAGGCCGCAAGCTACTTCGATGAGCCCGGCGGCAGCTATCTGTATGCGCGCGAAGCGTTTGGTCCGTTCATCGGCTTCGAGATCGGCTGGATGGTGTGGCTGACGCGCATCGCTTCCGCGGCCGCGTTGAGCAACGCGCTGGCCGATGCGGTGGCTCGCTTCTGGTCCCCGGCGTCCGATGGCGCGGGGCGCCTGGTGATCGTGGTGGGTTCGTTGGCGCTGCTGACCTTCATCAATGTGATCGGCGTGAAGTCGGCGGCGCGTACCGGTGTGGCGCTGGTAATTGGCAAGCTGCTGCCGCTGGCGTTGTTCATCCTGATTGGCGTCTTCTACATCGACCCTGCCCTGCTGGGCGGTGGCGAAGCGCCGCCGTTGCGCAACCTCGGCGAAGCCGCGTTGTTGCTGCTGTTTGCCTACGCCGGCTTCGAGAACATCCCGGCCGCCGCAGGCGAATTCCGCAACCCTCGTCGCGACGTGCCGTTTGCGCTGTTGACCATGATCGCCACCGTGACGCTGATCTACGCGGCGGTGCAGCTGGTGGCGCAGGGCACGCTGGTCAATCTGGCCGCGTCGCAGACGCCGCTGGCCGATGCCGCCGCCAGTTTCAGTGGCGAGGGTCTGGCGCTGATCCTCACGGTGGGCGCGACCATCTCGATTCTGGGCACCAACAGCAACACCATGTTGTTCGGTCCGCGCGTGCTGTACTCGCTGGCGCAGGATGGCTTCGGTCCGCGCATGCTGGCCAGCATCCACCCGCGCTTCCACACGCCGGCCGTGGCGATCATCACGCAAGGTGTGTTGGCGCTCACCCTGGCCTTGTCCGGTTCGTTCGTGAAGCTGGCGCTGTTGTCGGTGGTGGCGCGCCTGTGCGCCTACATCGGCACTGTGTTGTCACTGCTGGTGCTGCAGCGACGCTACGCCAATCATCCGGGCGCATTGAAGTTGCCCGGCGGCCCCATCATTCCGCTGGCGGCGCTGCTGTTGTCGCTGGGGCTGTTGGCCAGCGCCACCTTGGGCAATTTGTTGGCGGCAGGCGTGGCGTTGGCGGTGGGCGCGCTGCTGTATCTGACTCGGCGCAAGGTCTGAGCGCGGATCAGCGTGGCGCGCGTACCCACGGCGCCAGTACCCGCAACCAGCGCGGGTGCGAACTCAGGGTAAAGGCCACCAGCAGTGATGCGCCGGTCACGGCCATCACCCATACCAGCGTCGCCATGGTGGCGTGATCCACCGTCAGGCACAGGGCCAGCACGACGACTATCCCGATGCCGCCCATCCAGCGCAGCAGGCGTGAACTGGTGGCGGACAATGCGGTTCCCCACACCTGTTGCGCGTGCACCTGCATGGAAAGCGCCAGCCAGCCCATGCTGACGACACTGACCAGCAAGGCGCACGCCAGCAGCCATGCAGCGTGGGTGGACTCAGGCATGCGCGGCTTCTCCACTGGTCTCGCGACGCTGGCTCGCCACGGCCCGCTGGCCCAGCTTGCGCGAGACGACGAGCGCGATCACCGCGGTCGCCAGCAATGACAGGTCGATGCCCGCCACCGGCCAATAGCCGGCTGACAGGGTCTTCAGCAGGTGATCGCCGGTGGTGATCCAGTTCAACGCCACCGCGGCAAGCGCAAACACCACGATCGCCCAGGTCTGCTCGCGCCATGCCGGATTGGTCAGGCCCTTCGAAACCGCCGCGCTGCGCCAGCCCGCATGCAGCAAGGCCAGCACCCAGGTGGCCCAGAACGCGTAGCGCTCCCAGTCACCGCGCAAGGGCAGGTTCTCCGGCAGCAAGCGGTTGGCGATCAGGATGCCCAGCGCCGCCAGCACCATGCCCGTCACCGTCGTCACCGCGAGTGCGTCGACGATGCGCGCGCCCTGGCTGCCCTGCAATGCGTGCTGACGCTTGCGCTTCTCGACAAAGAAGATGAAACCGGTGGCGATGCACACTGCGCCGGCCAAGCCGCCGAGCACGTACATCCAGCGCAACAACCAATGGCGGAAATGCTGCAGGTGCAGGCCGGTGAGGAACTCGCTGACCCGGCCCACCGAGGTGGCCGGCGGATCTTCACGGATCAGTGCGCCGGTCGATGCGGTGTAATGGATGCCATCGCCCACCAATGCGATGCGGTCGGTACCCGCGCGATACACGCTGACGTAGCCGTTGGCGTCGCCCACATGCTGCAGCACCAGGAAGCCGACATCGCCGGCCTTGTCCTTGGCCGCCCAGCGGCGCTGCGCGTCGGCCACCATCGCATCCACCGAGGCCAGGCCTGCGGCGACGCCGGCGCGCTCATGCGGCAGGCCGGTTTCCTGCGCTTCCACCTGCTCGTGCAGGTCATGCAGGTCGTGCAGCTGCGTATGGCCGACCGGGAAGTAGTAGGTGGTGGCGAAGATCACCAGCCCGGTGAAGGCGAAGAAGAAGTGGAACGGCAGCGCCACCACGCCGGTGAGGTTGTGCAGATCCAGTGTGCTGCGCAGACGCGCCTTGCCGGGGCGGAAGGTAAAGAACTCGCGGAAGATCTTGCGATGCATCACCACGCCGCTAACCAGCGCGGCCAGCATGATCAGCGCGGAGAAGCCGACAATCCAGATGCCCAGGTTTTTCCAGTCCAGGGTCAGTCCGTAATGCAGCGGGAAGAAGAAGCCGCTGCCGATCTTCAGGTGATCATCGGGAATGAGATTGCCGTTACGCGGGTCGATCGTCGCGTAGGCCCAGATCGCTTCCTCCGGATCCTTCGCATTCGGCACGTCGTAACCCGCGAATATAGCCAGTACCGGATCGCGGTGCGTGGTGTAGGCACTCCAGCTTTCCACCGTCTTGAAGGTTTCCGGCATGGCTCCGTTGACGCGCGGACGCATGTCGTCGATGGCCTGTGGTGTCGGCTGCATGCGCTCGAACGCCGGCCGCAGCACCGCTTCGAACGACGGCATGGGCTGGGGTTCGTAGCGGGTGGCGGGAATCGACCAGCGATCGAATTCGCGATCAAACACCGACAGCGCGCCGAAGAAGAACGCCGCCATCAGCACAAAGCCCAGCACCAGACCGAACCAGGTGTGCAGCCAGGCCATCGCCTGGCGAAAACTATTCATCATGGCATCAGCCTCCGATCAACCACGATTGCACGAGTGACCCGATGGCGGCCATCAGCAAACCACCGCCCAGCATGACCGCCCACACCACCGCCAGACGGCGCGCGGCGAAGGTCCACAGAAATACCACCAGATAGGCCAGCAATCCCATGAGCCCGCCCATGAATTCGGCGTCGTGGAATTCCAGCCCGGCGGCGAACATCAGGCTGGTGACCGCAGCCACCGTGCCCCAGGCGAACGCATAGCCACCGAACACCGCGGCGCACACGCGCGCGGCGATGCGCAGGCGCACGGCGCGGGAAGTGGAGCTCATGACCGGGTTGCTCGACATGGCGTTCGGCTAGTCTCTTGTCGTGGATCGGAGCGGATGATCAGAACCGCCAGTTCAGACTGAGGGTGTAGTTGCGCGGTGCGCCGTAATAGCCGCTGTAGCGCAACGTGTTGATGTATTTCTCGTCGCCGATGTTGTTGACGTTCAAGCGCAGCGTGGCGTTCGGCACAAAGTCCCAGGCGACGAAGCCATTGAACACCGCATAGCTGTCCTGTCGCACGACGAATCCATTGTTTTCCTGGTTCGAGATATCGCTCTGCCAGCGCGCGCCCAAGCCATACGACAGCGCGGCGTAGCTGGGCAGGCGTGCGCTCAGCAGCAGGTTGGCGGTGCGGCGCGGGACCCAGCGGAATGTGTCGTCGCCATCCCGGCCCGTCAGCTTCAGCGCGGTGGCGCCGACCACCAGGTCTACGTTGTCACTGATCTTGCCGGTCGCTTCGAATTCGACACCCTTGGATTCCACGTCCACGGGCACGTAGTAGTACTGGCCATGCTGGTTGTAGCCCTCGCCGGTCGCCAGGCCATCCTGCTCGGCCTTGAAGACCGCCAGCGTGGTCAGCAGGCGCTTGTCCAGCCAGTCGGCCTTGACGCCCACTTCGTAGTTGCTGCCCTTGGTGGGATCCAGGTACATGCCGTCGACGTCGGTCTGGCTTTGCGGGTGGTAGATGTCGGAGTAGCTGACGTAGCCCAGGATCTGCTCGTTGAAATCGTAGGTCAGGCCGGCGTACGGGCTGGTGTGGCTTTCGGTCTGATCGAAAGCAGCGCCGTAGCTCGCGCCATCGCGGTGGTACTCCGCATAGTTGAAACCGAGCACGCCCTTGAAACGATCGGTAAAGGAAAGATGGGTGGCGCCGAACGCGCGCTTCAGGCGTTGGTTCAAGCTGCCGTACAGCGAGAGCGCGCCCCACTCCGGCTCGGGCACCACGTTGCCGGCCCAGGGGAAACCAGGCATCTGGATGTAGCCGTACTCGTTGCCGCCGGCGTAGATCGCCTCGGCGTATTCCCAGTTGTTGGCTTCGCTCTTGGCCCAGCTGACACCGAACATCACTTCCTGGTCACGGCCCAGCCATTGGAAATGGCCGTTGATCGTGGCAGTGCCCAAATGCGCCGACATTTCATCATCGCCACGCCAGGGATAGCCGAACAGTCCCAGGTTGCTGCCGGGTTCCAGGCCAGTGGCGTTGTAATCGATCGCGTAGAACAGCTTGGTCGCGTTTTCGACGTCGCGGTAGTTGTAGGAGAGCTTGAGCTGCCAGTCTTCGCCGAGTCGGTGGGTGTATTCGGCAAAGGCGTTCTGGGTGGTGGTATCCCAGTTGGTCCAATCCTGGGTGGTGGAGGCGCTGCGATCCCACTCGGCCTGGGTGCCGTCGCTGTACATGAAACCCAGCGCGCCCCACATGTTGCCGTTGGTCTGGCCCTTCTGCCAGGAATAGCCCACGGTCAAGGTGCCGTTGTCGCCCAGCTGGCCGTCGACTACGCCGTAAAGGAAGTCGCGCTTGTCGTCCTTGCCGCGCAGATAGGAGTCGCCTTGCTCATGGGCGGCGACCACGCGCCCGGCCCAGGTTCCGTCGGCGATGAAAGGCGTGGAATAGTCGACTTCAGCGCGCGTCGTGGCCCAGCTGCCATAGCTGATGCCAACCAAACCCTGCGCATCGTTGGTCGGACGCTTCCGCACGTAGTTGATGGTGCCGGCGGCGTTGCCCACGCCGGTCAGCAGGCCGTTGGCACCGCGGATGACTTCCAGCTTTTCATAGCCGAACGTATCCATGGCGCCCGTCACCACACCCCAGTCATTGGGCAGGCCCACGCCGTCGATCTGCGTGTTCTCGATATCGAAGCCGCGCGAGGTGAAGGTGGTGCGGTTGGTTTCCCATTCGTCCACCTGGATGCCGGTGGACAGGCGCAGCGCCTCGTTGAGGCTGTCGGTGCCGAACTGCTGCATCTGCTCGTTGCTCACCACGCTGATCGACTGCGGGGTGTCCTTGATGTCCAAGTCCAGGTTGGTGGCGCCATTGCTGACGCGTTCGGCGCGTTGGGCCACCACCAGCACCGAGTCCAGCTCGGTGGCCGTATCGGCCGTCGCGCTCGGACCGCCCGACGCTTCTTGCGCCATCAGTGGACCTGACACACAGGCCAGCGCCAGGCAGATCGACAGCGGCAGGCGGCCACGGACGACCGGGAGCAACGAAGTTTTGCGCAAGGGCGCGGCATGCAGGTTTTGGGGGGACATGGGGTCTGGGAGTGGGCTGGAAAACAGGCAGGGCATAGCCGCACGCACGGGCCGCGCCGCTCCAATCGAGCAAGGCGCGAGGCCATGTGCGTGCCGTCAGGGGCACCAGAAGTGTGACAATTAAATGCGAATGGTTCGCATCTTGCAAGCCCCGCATCGCTGGGCAGCGATTGCGCGGAAGGGTCTTCCCTATGGCCGAGGCTCCCGGGTGGCGGCCCGGAGGCCGCGCCGCATGTGGCGAAAGTTCCCCATTCAACCGCCTAATTTATGTACTACTCAGTTTGGTATTCAGTGTGAGTTGAAGCACGTAACGGATAATTCACATCACCAGCAGCGAACGGGCACTGCCTTCAGCGCTGGGTTGGATACCTAACAATTACAAAGAGGTTTGAACACATGAAGAAGTCCTTGCTTGCCCTGGCCCTGGTTGCTGCTGTCCCGTTCGCCGCATCCGCCGCCGATGGCGTCTCGTACAACTATGTGGAAGGCGGTTACACCAAGACCAATGTTGACGGTCCGGATTCCGACGGTTGGGCGTTGAAGGGCTCGGTGGCCATTGCCCCGAACTTCCACCTGTTCGCCGATTACAGCAACCAGGAAGTGGACAACGTCAATGTCGACTTCGACCAGTGGCGCGTGGGCGTGGGCTACAACCACGAGTTGTCCAAGCGCGTCGACCTGCTGACCCGCGTTGCTTACGAGAAGGTCAAGACCGACAGCTTCCACGTCGGCAATGTCCGCGTGCCGGGCTTCAGCGCTGATGGTTACAGCGTGGAAGTGGGCGTCAACAGCGCGCTGACCAACAACCTCAACGGCTACGCGCTGGCCGGTTATGAAGACGGCGACGACTACGACGGTGACTTCTACGGCCGCCTTGGCGCCCAGGTGAAGTTCACCCCGAACTGGAGCGCCTCGGCCGACGTCAAGATTGTTGACGGTGGCGACGCCCAGTGGTTTGTCGGCCCGCGCTTCAGCTGGTAATCGCTACACGTTTTACCGCGACGTGACCCTCTCTCTCCCACGTCGCACCGAAGCCCGGCCATTGGCCGGGCTTCTTCTTTGCGGGAAATGAAAAAAGCCGGCTTGCGCCGGCTTTCTTCATGGCCTTACTTGAACAGCGTTTCCGGATACTCCGGCTTCTGCTCACGCGCAAGCAATTGCTGAAGACCCGCAGCCGGGGTCATTTCGCCGTGCAGGACCGCGCGCACGGCGCTGGAGATGGGCAACTCGATGCCGTTGCGTTCGGCCTGACGCATCACTTCGTCAGCGGCCTGCATGGATTCGACCACCTGGCCAATCTCGCGCACGGCATCCTGGATGGACTGCCCGCGTCCGAGCGCAAGGCCCAGACGGCGATTGCGCGAGAGGTCGCCGGTACAGGTCAGCACCAGATCGCCCAGGCCGGCCAGACCCATCAACGTTTCAGGCTTGCCACCAATCGCAGCAGCCAGTCGCAACATCTCGTTGAGTCCACGCGTGATCAAACCAGCGCGCGCATTCAGGCCTAGCTGCATGCCATCGGACACGCCCGTGGCCACGGCCAGCACGTTCTTCATGGCGCCGCCGAGTTCCGCACCGACCATGTCATCGCCGGTATAGGCGCGGAAGGCCGGGCCGTGCAGCACTTCGGCCATGGTCTGCGCGAAGGCGGCATCGTGGCCATGCACGGTCACCGCCGTAGGCAGGCCCAACGCGACTTCCTTGGCGAACGAAGGACCGGTCACCACCGCCAGCGGCACGTCGGCGCCGAGGATTTCCTCCGCCACTTCGTGCAGGAAGCGACCGGAACCGGGTTCAAAGCCCTTGGTCGCCCACGCCACGCCGGCCTGCGAAGGACGCAGGGGCGCGAGCAGACGCAGGGTCTCGGTGAAGGCGTGCGATGGCACGACCACCAGCACCAGATCGGCATCCGCCAAGGCGGTGGCCAGATCGGCAGTGGCGCGCAAGCTGTCAGGCAAGGCGATGCCTGGCAGGTAGCGTGGATTCTCGTGCTGCTGATCGATGGCGCCAATCACGGCTTCATCGCGTCCCCACAAGGTGACGCGATGGCCGTGGCGTGCCATCAGTGCGGCCAGCGCGGTGCCCCAAGAGCCCGCACCGAGGACGCCTATGCGCAAGGCGTCGCTCACTGAATCAGCCATGCATCACCCCCATCGGCGCAACGGGCGCCACGACGGGATTGTGCCCCATGGAATCAGGCGTTGCCTGCCGGTTCCGTGGTCGCCAGCGATTCACCGCCGGCCTGCTGGGCCGAGCGCTGACGCAGGGTTTCGGCGTACAGGGCTTCGAAGTTGATCGGCTGCAGGAAGAACGGCGGGAAGCCGCCGGCCTGGACCAGGTCGCTGACCAGCTGACGCACGTACGGGAACAGGATGTTCGGGCACTGGGTGCCGAGCAGCACGTCCACGGCCTGCGGGTCCAGGCCCATCAGGCCAAAGATGCCGGCCTGCTGCACTTCGGCCACATAGGCGGTCTTGTCGCCGGCTTTGCAGGTCAGGGTTACGCCCAACACCACTTCAAAGGCGTTGTCGTTCAGGCGCTGCACGCGCTGGTTGAGGTTGAGCTGCAGGTCCGGCTGCACGTTCTCGGTGAAGATCGCCGGTGCGCCCGGAACCTCGAACGAAACGTCCTTGACGTAGATCTTCTCGACGGTGAATGCGACGGCGTTGTCGGCCGGCGCCACTGCGCCATTGGTGGTTTCTTCGGACATTTCGTAACTCCGGAAATTCGGTTGAGCGGAAAAAGAGGGTGATTATCTCACGTCATGGAGACGTGACCGCGCTGGTTCAAGGGTGGTTCAGCGGCCTTTGACCAGCGGGAGATCGGCTTGCTGCCAGGCGGCAATGCCACCTTCAAGCCAGTAGACCTGGGTGAAGCCGGCCTTTTTCAGCCGCTTGGCGGCATCGGCCGAGGCGTTGCCGGCGCGGCAGACCAGCACCACAGGCAGGTTCCTGGCCGGCGCCAGCAGCTTGTTCTCGGGATCGAACTGGCTGGAGGTGACGTTCCGGCTGCCCGCGATGTGGCCTTTCTCGAAGTCGGCGCTGGCCGACAGGTCCACCACCAGGGCGTTGTCGCGGTTGATCAGCGCGGTCAGTTCGGCCGGACGCAGAGCCTTGTAGCCGCGGAACAGGCGCGCCACTTCGGTGAAGAGGAGGGCCACGGTGACGACCACGAAAATCGAAGTCAGCAGCGGGCTCGAGGCCGCAAAGGCCTGCAGTTTGTCGAAGTTCACAGGGAGGCGGGAATCAGGGTAAACCGCGATTGTCGCACAGGGGCCGGCTTATTCGCCCTTCCAGAAGTCCGGCAGGCCACCGACCACCCACCAGCGCTTGGCCTCGTCATCCCAGCGCCAGCGCTCGCGGTAGCGCACGGTCCGTTCGGCCTGGGTGTGCTTGTTGATGATCCGCACCTCCACCGACCGCACCACCGTGCCGTCAGGCTCCATGCTGGTATTCATGTCGCGGTAGCCCGACACCTGGATCTGCTCGAAGCGGCTGAGTTCGAACTCGCCCACCGGGTGTTCCTCGAGCCAGGCCGGGTCGAGGAAATTGACCGCGCCCTCGAAATCGCCCCAGCGGATGGCGGCAGCGTAGGCGTTCTGGGTTTCGTCCAGCTTGCCTTTCTGGCGGGCGTCGGCCTGGCCCAGCACCAGCATCAGGACCAGCAAGGTCGCCGTCTTCAGCAAAAGTCGCATCGTCATCTCCCCCCGGGTCGCGCCATCCTACCTTTTCGCAATCGCCACGAAGCGCCCTTCCAGGGTGGTGGCCTGCCCGCCTTCAGGCAGATCCACCCAGGCACGGACCTGGATGCGCGCCCGTCCGCGCTGGCGCAGCGTCGCCAGGAAGCTATCCCAGTCCTCACCCTCGGCCCACTGGGCCCGCGCCAGCAGGTCGTCCCGCAAGGGGGCCAGATAGCGGATGGCGCTGTCGGCCACGTAAACCTCGGCCTGTTCACCGGCCAGATCCAGCTGCATCGTCACCAGGCCCCAGCCGGCCACGGTCATGATCGAGGTCAGGCTGCCGCCAAAAGCGGTGCCCTTGTCGTTGACGTTGGCGCTCAAAGGGGCCTGCAAGCGCAACTGACCGGCTTCGAATCCGGCTACCGTGACCTGCATCGCCGCCACCGGTGGCATGCCGCGGCAGTAGTCCGCCAGTTTTTCCAGCGCGTGCGATACATCCATCGCAGATAATCCGCCCATGACCGATACGAAGAACGAGGGATGGTACGTGATCTCCCTGCGCGCCAGCGGCGATCATCAGGCCCTGCGCCGAGCGGCGGCACGCCGCGGCGCGCGTCTGCTGGCGCTCTCGCCCTGGCGCATACAGGCACGTGCTGATGAGGCCACGCGCACTGCGCTGACCAGTGCGCTGCAGGCCGAGCGAGTGCTGTTCACCAGTCCTGCCGCGGTCGATGCGGCCGCCGGGCTGGAGACGTTGACAGCCCGTCGCGGGCAGCAATGGCTGGCGGTCGGGTCCGGCACCGCCCAGGCCCTGCACCGGCGTGGCATCACCGACGTGGTGCACCCTTCGCGCATGGATAGCGAAGGCCTGCTGGCCATGCCCGAACTCCAGCACCTTGAAGGCAGCCAACTGGGTTTCGTCAGCGCGCCCGACGGTCGCAACCTGCTCGCGCCGAGCTTGGTCGCACGCGGTGCGCACGTGCTGCGTGCCGATGTCTATGCGCGCCACGACATTCCGTTGCTGTCCACCGCGCTGAACAAGTTGCAGAACCTGGCGGCGCCTGCCTGTGTCCTGATCAGCAGCAGCGGCGCCCTCGACCGGGTGTTGCAGCAACTGCCCGCGCCCGCACGCGCGGCGTTGCTGGCCCGTCCCGCGGTGGTCGCCAGCGAGCGCCTGGCCGAACACGCCCGGGTCAGCGGTTTCCGGGAGGTGCTCACGGCGGCGGGTCCGAGGCCCGTCCAGTTGCTCGACGCGGCCGCGACGCGAACGCGCGCCGCAATCCGCTAGCATGAGTCCGCCGCCTGCGCGGGCGACAACCCTGGATGTGCGTGTGAACGAGGCAAACGTGGCCCCACCTTCGACCCACCGAGGCCGTGGCGTGGCCGCGTTGATCGCCGTGTTGTTGCTGTTGGCGATTGCCGCCGTGGCGTGGCGCTGGTGGAGCCAACGCCAGGCGCAGGAGCAGGCGCAGTCGATGGAGACCGCCCAGCAAATCGATGCGCTGGATCAACGTCTGGATTCGGTTCGCCGCGATCAACGCACCTTGACCCAGCGTGTGCAGGATGCGGCGGCCACCAATCGCGTCCTGCGCGATGAAGTGCTCGGCCTGGGCCAGCGCGGCGCGTTGCTGGAGGAGAGCGTCGCCAAGCTTTCCGACCCCTCGCGCCATGGCGCGCAGGCGCTGCGTCTGGACGAAGTCGAATTGCTGCTGTCGCTCGCCCAGCAGCGTTTGCTGATCGCCGACGATCTGGAGGGCGCCCGCCGCGCCTACGCGCTGGCCGCTGGCGCGCTCGACGGGATCGATGACCACCGCCTGCTCAACCTCAAGCAGGTGCTGCAGCAGGAGCGGCAGGCGCTGGACGCGCTGGGCCCGGGTCCGCGGGCGCAGCTGGAGAAGCAACTGGATGCCTTCGCGCTGTCACTGGATGGGTTGCCTACCCGTACACCGGCCGCTTCGCAGGCTGCTTCCGGATCCGCGTGGCAGCGTTGGCTTGCGCCGTTGGTGCAGGTGCGCGCTAGCCGCGACGCCGCCTTTGTTTCGCCCACGGATCGAGGCGCGGGCGAAGCGGCGCTGCGCATCGAAGTGAGCTTGGCGCACGCCGCACTCGAACGCGATGATCGCGCTGGCTTCGATGCCGCGTTGACCCGCATGGATCACTGGTTGCTGCGGTTGTGGCCGGATTCACCGGACCTGCGGCAAGGTCGGGCGCAGCTGGCCGCGCTGCGCAAATTGCCATTGCGTGCCGAGTCACCGGTGCTGGGCAGCACGCTGCAACAGTTGCGTTCGCTGCGCAACGCCGGGGTGGCGAGTCGCCCCCTGCCATCGACGACGAACCCTGCCGTGCCCCCGCCAGTGGAGACGCCGGAGCAGACACCATGAAGATCTTCCGCACCACGGTCATCCTGCTGATCCTGCTGGCCATCGGCGTGTTTGCCGCGCAGTGGCTGGCCAATGAACCCGGACGCGACCTGGGTCGGGTTTTCGTGCAGTTTGGCGGCTACGACTGGGAAACCGACGTCCCGCGCGCCTTGCTGACCTTGCTGCTGGTGGCCTCCGCCACCTGGCTGGCCTGGAAGCTGATCACGCTGCCATTCCGCGCCTGGCACCGCTACCGGCGCAAGCAGGCGCGCGCGCGCTTGATTGAAGGCCTGGACAGTCTGCATGCGGGCCATTGGACACGTGCGGAGAAACTGCTCGAGCGCGCCGCCGAAGACCACGAGGTGGGTGCGATTGCACGCGTCGCGGCCGTGCGCGCGGCCGACGCACGTGCCGATGGCGCCGCGGCACAGCGCCATCTGGTGGCATTGCAGGAGCGCAGCGCCACCGCCCATGCCCTGTTGGTGGCAGACCGCGCCTTGGCGGCGTCGATGCCGCTGGAGGCCTTGACGGCGCTGGACGCAAGCGACGCGCAACCGCTGCCGCCGCGCGGTCTGGCCTTGCGCGCCGAAGCGCTTGCCGCGCTGGGGCGCAGCGGTGAAGCCTACGGACTGCTCGGTGCCATCAAGCAGCAACAGGCGTTGCCGACTGATCGCGTCACAACGCTGGAATCGCGCCTGGCGGCGCAATCCGTTCGCGAAGCCGGCGACGCCAATGTCCTGGCCGAACGCTGGGAAACCCTGCCCAAACCGCTGCGCAATGAACCGGCCGTGGTGGCCGCGTACGCCGAGCGCGCTGCGGCGATGCGTTGGGACGATGCCGCCGTCCGCAGCCTGGAGTCAGCCATCGACACGCGCTGGGACGAATCGCTAGTGCGCTTGTATGGCGACCTGCCCGTGGCCAAGGCCGACTCGCGCCGTGCCAGTGCGCAGCGTTGGCTGCAGGCGCACCCGGCCAGTCCCGCCCTGCTTGTCACACTGGCCAAGCTGAGTCGCCAGCAGGGCCAGTGGCCGCAGGCGCAGGAATTCCTGCATCGCGCATTGGCGCAAGGCGCGAGCGCTGAAGCGTGGGAAGAGCTGGGCGATGGCTTTGCCGCCGCCGGCGACGACGGCGCTGCGCAACGCTGCTACGCCAACGCGCTGCGCGTGCGCCGTGGCCAGGCAGCGGTGGAGCTGCCGGGCCGCGACATGCGACAGAAGATCTTCGACGAAGCCGTCAGCGAAGAACGCGACGAACACGGCATGCCGCGTCTGCGCGGTTAGCGCTCCAGAATCGCCACCACGCCCATGCCGCCGGCGGTGCAGATCGAGATCAGGCAGCGACCACCGCCGCGTTCCTTCAATTCCTTGGCGGCGGTGGCGACGATGCGCGCGCCGGTCGCGGCGAACGGGTGGCCGGTGGCCAGCGAGGAGCCGTTGGGGTTCATCCTGGCCGGATCGATCCTGCCCAGCGGTGCATCCAGGCCCAGGCGGTTGCGGCAGTAGTCTTCGCTTTCCCACGCACGCAGGGTGCACAGCACCTGCGCAGCAAAGGCTTCGTGGATTTCGTAGAAATCGAAATCCTGCAAAGTCAGGCCTTGGCGCTTGAGCATTTCCGGCACCGCCACGGTGGGCGCCATCAACAGGCCTTCGCCATGCACGAAATCCACCGCGGCCACCTGCGCGTCGCGCAAATAGGCCAGGGGCTCGTGGCCATGCGCGCGCGCCCACTCTTCGCTGGCCAGCAGCACCGCGGCGGCGCCGTCGGTGAGCGGAGTGGAATTGGCGGCGGTCAGGGTGCCGCGACCAGAGATCTTGTCGAAGGCCGGCTTGAGTGTGGCGAGTTTTTCCAGCGAGGTATCCGGACGCAGGATGTTGTCACGCTCCATGCCGCGGAACGGCGCGATCAGGTCGCTGAAGAATCCGCGCTCATAGGCGGCGGCCAGCTTGCGGTGCGAGGACACCGCCAACTCATCCTGCGAGTCGCGCGAGATGTTCCATTCCTTGGCCATGTCTTCGCAGTGATCGCCCATGCTCTTGCCGGTGCGCGGTTCGGCCACGCCGGGGAACTCGGGCTTGAGCTCGCTGAACTTGAAGCCTTTGACCAGCGCCTTGAGCTTGTCCTGGGGCGTCTTGCCACGGTTGGCGGCGAGCACGCGCGCACGCAACTTCTTGCCGTACACGATCGGCACGTCGGAGGTGGTGTCCGAGCCGCCGCCGATGCCCGAGTCGATCTGGCCCAGCGCGATCTTGTTGGCCACCGTGATGATGCTGTCCAGGCTGGTACCGCAGGCGCGCTGCAGGGTGATGCCCGGGGTCAACGGCGACAGGCCGGATGACAGGGCGGCCTCGCGACCCAGGTTCCAGTCGCTGGAATGCTTGATCACCGCGCCCATCGCCACTTCGCCCAGCTGCTGGCCGTGCAGGCCGAAGCGCTCGACCAGCGCACCCAGCGTGCGCACCGACATGCCCAGGTTGCCCACATCCGCATAGGCCGTGTTCTGGCGGCAGAACGGAATGCGTACGCCGCCGAGAATGGCGACGGGACGGGCGGCTGGCATGGGAAACCTCATCGAAAGTGGGGAAAGCTCGGAAGCCGCAGCAGCGGCAGGCATAATGCCAGTGTAATCCGCCCCTCCATCACCGCCAAACGCCGACATGACTGATGCATCACATCATGTGAAGGGATTTCTTGCGCTGGAACTGTCCGCGGGGGGATCTCCCACCGTCAGCGCACTGCGGCCGGCCGATGCCGGTGCGCTGGTGGAGCGTCTGGGCCGCGATCTCGCCGCGCTGGTGCCGGGCATCCGCGAGCTGGACCTCAGTCTGGCGGCCGCACACTTTGATCCCGCCGAGGCACTGCGTCCGGGCTGGCCGCTGCATCGGCGTCTGGAAGAGCTGTACCAGCGCGCGCCGGGGCGCAACAGTGGCCCGCGCATGATTGCCTTTGGCGCCGATGAAAGCGGCGACGTGCCCATGCCCTTTCAGGCCAGCGAGGATCTGCACGGGGGCGCGCTGCGCGTGTTGCCCTTTCTGCTGAGCGGTTCGGATGCGGCTGCCCTGGCCGACGTCGCCGATCAGCTGGAGGCCGTGTTGCTGGAAACCGGCATGGCGCAGGCCGACACCGCGCTGTTGGCGCAACAGTCGTTCAACGCGCGGATTGAGCACGCCCGCTATCTGACCCTGCACGACCTGGCGGCGCTGACCGCAATGCAGTACGGCCATGGCGGGCTGGAAGCGCTGTGGCCGGTGATCGAGACCGCGCTGCTGGCGCCGCAGCAGGAGGCATGGCTGGATCACTTGCCGGAGCCGTTGCTGCGCTATGCCGATGGTGAGGTGCGCATCGCCCTCTTCGAGCCGACAGCTTGGCGCCAGCGCTATGCGCCGGAAGAGCAGACCGATGAACGCCTGGAACGCGCCTTCGGATTTTTCCAGGCGCGCCAGCAGCAGTTCGCCGCCGTGCTGGATGCACACGGCATACCGGTGACGTTTGCGCATTGCCCGGCCACCGCGGATCCGCGTGGCTGGCTGGTCGACTGAAGCGAACTCCCCTACCGCATTCGGAAGGGGAGCCACTGCATCACGCGTTACTCGGTGACCGCAATCACGCCGCACGCCACGCGCGCACCGGCATTGCCGGCGGGTTGGCTGGTGTAGTCATCGGGCGAGGCATGCACCACCAACGCACGGTTGGCGATGTCGTTGGCAGCGCCTCCGCCCAGCGTCACGCCCATCACGTGCACGCTGACGCGCGCCACGCCTTCGGCATCCGCCACGATGTTGTCCATGTCACCGGCGTGGTGCGCACCGCCACCCGCGCGTCCGTGACCACTGCCTGCAGGATTGAAGTGCGGACCGGCGCTGGTGGCGTCGGCGGCGCTGCAGTCGCCCTTTTCGTGCACATGGAAACCATGCGTGCTGTTGGCCGGCAGACCGCCGACCACGCCGGTCAGGTGCACGCCATCGCCCATCGGGGTCAGCGTGATCTTTCCGCTGACCAGGCTGCCCGATGCCGGGGCGAGATTGGCGATGCCCTGCTTGGCCGTGCTGCCTGCAGGAGCCGCAGCGGCAGGCGTGGGCGGCGGTGAACTGCCGCAGGCGCCGAGTACCAGGGCCGAGGCGGCGGCGAGCAAAACAATACGCATGGTTGTCTCCTTTCAGAACGCGTGAATGCGACAACGTAACCGCGCTGTCATTCACGCGCAATGAAAGCCTCAGCGGCGCTTGCGACCCGGCCCCAGTTTGCGGGTCACCGTATTGCGGCCCACACCGAGGCGCGCGGCGGCTTCCGCGCGCCGGCCATGGGTCATCTGCAGGGCCACTTCCAGCAGGATCCGGTCCAGCTGCTCGCGCGCTTGTGCGTGCACGCCTTCGGCGCCGTCGGCCAGGCGCGTGCGCGCCCACTCGGCCAGATGTTGTTCCCACGCGGCGCCATGACCACTCAGGTGGCCGGCGCGGGTCAGCACGGCGTCGAGATCGGCCACGCTGATTACATCGGCAGGCGCCAGTGCGGCCAGCCGCCAGCAGACGTTTTCCAGTTCGCGCACGTTGCCTGGCCAGTCATAGGCCTGCAGGCGCACCAGCGCCGGCCCGGAAAAGCGCTTGCCGGCGATGTCGAGTTTGCGGGTGGCAGCGGCAAGGAAATTCTCCGCCAGCTGCGGCACATCCGCCAGACGCTCGCGCAAGGGCGGCAGCTGCAGGCGCACGACATCCAGGCGATGCAACAGATCGGCACGGAAGCGTCCATCGGCCACCTGTGCTTCCAGGTTCTGGTGGGTCGCGGCGATCACGCGCACGTCCACGCGGATCAGTTCGCGCCCACCGACGCGGAAGAACTCGCCCTCGGCCAGGACGCGCAGCAGCCGCGTCTGCAAGGGCAGCGGCATGTCGCCGATTTCATCGAGAAACAAGGTGCCGCCATCGGCTTGCTCGAAGCGCCCGATATGGCGCTTCTGCGCGCCGGTGAACGCGCCGGCTTCGTGGCCGAACAGTTCGCTTTCCAGCAGTTCGGCGGGGATCGCGGCGGTGTTCAGGGCGACAAAGGGTTTGCGTGCACGCGGCGATTCCTGGTGCAGCGCGCGCGCCACCAGCTCCTTGCCGGTGCCGGTTTCGCCGTTGATCAACACCGACAGCGGCGCCTGCGCCAGCCGACCAATCGCGCGGAACAGCGCGCGCATCGGCGGGGTGTCGCCGATCAACTGCGGCGGGCCTTCGTCAGCGGCGGCGGCCACCGGCGTTGCGGTATCGATGGTTTCCTCGGCATCGGGCAGCGTGCGCGCGGCCAGGGCGACGGCGTCGTCGAGATCGAAAGGCTTGGACAGGAACTCGTGCGCGCCACCGCGGAACGCGCCGGCGGTGCTGGACACATCGGTATAGGCCGACATCACGATGACCGGCAGCTGCGGATGCGAGGCCTTGAGCTTGTCCAGCAGGACCAGGCCATCGTCGCCGGGCATGCGCACATCGGTGAACAACAGATCCGGCGCGCCGCGCGCACTCAGCGCCTGCAACACGGCGCTGGCGCTGTCGAAACCGTCGACGTTGTAGCCGGCATCGCGCAAGGCAGTCGCCAGCACGAAGCGCACGGAACGATCGTCATCCACCACCCAGATGCGTTGCGCGTGGTGGCCGCCGGCGACGGAGACATTACTGGACATGGGAATTTCGCTCCTCGTCGCCTTCCACCGCGCGTGGCAGCAGCAGGGTGAACACGGTATGCCCGGGGCGCGAGCGGTAGCTCAACGTGCCGCGGTGTTCGCGCGCAACCTGCTGTGCCAGCGCCAGACCCAGGCCGGTGCCTTCGGCGCGGCCGCTGACCAGCGGCAGGAACAGGTGTTCGGCCAGTTCGTCGGGAACGCCTCGGCCGTCGTCGATGATTTCCACCCGCAGCGCCATCGCGTGCAGATGATCGTGGATGCGCGAGCCGTGTTCGACGCGGGTGCGCAGGGTGACCGTGCTGGCGCCGGCTTGAATGGCATTGCGCACCAGGTTCCAGACGGCCTGGGTCAGGCGATCCGCATCGCCCGGCAGTTCGGGCAGGCTGGGGTCGTAGTCGCGCTGCAGGCGCACCGACCAGCCGCCTTCGTTCTCGGCCAGGCGCAGCACCCGCTCCAGCACCACGTGGATGTTCAGCGGCGTGTGCGGACGTTGCGGCGCGGGTGAGAGCAGTTGCTCCAGCAAGCCGTTGAGGCGGCCAATCTCGGATTCGATCAGGGTGATCAGTTCGCGCTCGTCGTCATTGTCGTTGCGCAGTTGCGCGCGACGCGACAGCAGTTGCGCCGCGCCTTTCAGACCGGCCAGCGGATTGCGCAGTTCGTGCGCCAGGCCCTTGAGGGCGGCGGTCAATGCGCTGGGCAGGGCCAGGCTGGGATCCACGCCCGGGAATTCGTCCACCGGATGGCATTCCAGGATCCAGCCGCCGCCTTCCAGCCGTGACAGCCAGCCTTCGGCAAAGCGGGGTGACTCGCCCGGCATGCCCAGCGCCATGCGGTGCAGGCGCAGCACGTCGCGATCGGTGTTCTCCAGGAAGCGGGCCATCGCATCGCCCTCTATTTCCAGCGCCGCCAATGGCTGGCCGAGCAGGCGCCGGGCGCTGACTCCCATCCAGCGGGCGAAAGCGGCATTGACTCCGCCGACGTGGCCGTCGGCATCGGCCCAGGCCACCGCCGTACTCAGCGCGTCGGTGCTGGGTTCGTTCGACATGATGCGTTCGTAAGGCGCCGGGGACGACATTGCACCAGTTTAGTGCAATGCCGTCCCGCAGCGGTGGGACCAGTCGCGATCAGGCCTCGTAGGCCGATTCGCCATGGGAGGTGATGTCCAGGCCTTCGCGTTCGGCTTCCTCAGCCACGCGCAGGCCAAAGACCAGCTTGGCAATCAGGAACGAGACGACCGACACCACGCCAATCCAGACGATGGTGATGCCGACGCCCAGCGCCTGGATGCCGACCTGGGTGGCGATGTCATAGCCCTCGCCCTTCACGCCGCCCAGCGAGGCCGCGCTGAAGACACCGGTCAGGATCGCGCCGATGATGCCGCCCAGGCCATGCACGCCAAACACATCCAGGCTGTCGTCCGCGCCCAGCAGGCGCTTCAGGCCGGTGACGCCCCAGACGCAGATCACGCCGGCCGCCAGGCCGATGACGATCGCGCCGAACGGGCCGACCGTACCGCAGGCCGGGGTGATGCCGACCAGACCGGCCACCGCACCCGAGGCCACGCCCAGCGCGGAGGATTTGCCCTTGGTGAACTTCTCGGTGAGCGCCCAACCCAGGATCGCCGCGGCCGTGGCCAGCAGCGTGTTGAGGAAGGCCAGCGCCGCACCGGCATTGGCTTCCAGGTTGGAGCCGGCGTTGAATCCGAACCAGCCCACCCACAGCAGCGCCGCACCGACGAAGGTCAGCGTGACGTTGTGCGGCTTGAGCGCTTCGCGGCCGAAGCCCACGCGCTTGCCGACGAAGTACGCGCCAACCAGGCCGGCGATACCGGCGTTGATATGCACCACGGTGCCGCCGGCAAAATCCAGCGCGCCCTTCTCGAACAGGAAACCGCCCGCGGCCCACACCATGTGCGCCAGCGGCAGGTAGCCGAAGGTGAACCACAGCACCGAGAACAGCAGCACGGCGGAGAACTTCGCCCGCTCGGCGAAGGCGCCGATGATCAACGCGCCGGTGATGCCGGCAAAGGTGGCCTGGAAACCGACGAACACGTACTCCGGCAAGCTCACGCCTGCGGTGAACGTGGCCGCCAGCGACTCGAGCGTGACGCCCTTGAGCAGCGCCTTGTCGAGGTTGCCGATCCACGGACCTTCACCTGAGAACGCCAGGCTGTAACCGTAGAACACCCACAGGATCACCAGCAGCGAGAACACGGTGATCACCTGGATCAACACCGACAGCACGTTCTTCGAACGCACCATGCCGCCGTAGAACAGGGCCAGGCCCGGCACCACCATCAGCAGCACCAGCAAGGTGGAGGTCAGCATCCACGCCACGTCGCCTTTCTCCACGACCGGCGCCGGTTCTGCCGCAGCGGCTTCGGTGGTGGTGGCGGCGGCTTCGGTCGTCGCTGCGGCTTCGGTGGCCGCAGGCGCCGCAGTGGCGGCGGCATCGCTCGGCACGGCAGCCGTGTCAGTGGCCGGTGTTGCCGCCACTTCGGTGGTGGCCGCTGCCGGTGCGGCGGTAGTGTCCTGCGCGGAAACGCTCAGGGCCACGCCCATCGTCATCACGCCGCACAAGGCAGCCAGGCACAGGGATTGCGCACGGGTCTTCCACCCGTCGAACAGTCGAGTCTTCATTGGGGGCTCCGAGTGTTAGAGCGCGTCTGCGCCGACTTCGCCGGTACGGATGCGGATGACCTGGTCGATGGTGGTCACGAAGATCTTGCCGTCGCCGATCTTGCCGGTGCCGGCCGCCTGCTGGATGGCCTCGATGACGGCCTCCAGTCGCTCGTCGGTGACGACGGTTTCGATCTTGATCTTGGGCAGGAAGTCGACGACGTACTCGGCGCCTCGATACAACTCGGTGTGGCCCTTCTGTCGACCGAAGCCTTTGACTTCGGTGACGGTGATGCCCGACACGCCTGCTTGCGACAAGGACTCTCGTACCTCGTCGAGCTTGAACGGCCGGATGATGGCGGTGATCAGTTTCATGCGCATACCCCGATGGTGGATGGAACCGGCCGGCCTATGCCGGCCGGCGGTTTCAGGACACCCGTGCGCGCAACTCCTGCGTGGCGGACACGTTCTCGGTGCGGATGAACCCATGAACCGCACCCGCGCCCATCGCAAGAATCTGCGAGGGACGAAGGTGACGTGGGAGGGAGCTGCGGTTCATGGATCTCTCCAGGTTTCCCCTGTGGTGCTGTTGTTGCGATCTCCGTGAAGCGAAAGCGCGGCCCACCCGGCTCCCCAGCCGGTGTTGCGTGTGCTGCGTGTGTTGCGGAAGCAGGTGCGGCGATGGCGACGGGTGGGAGGGGTATTCCGTCGCCATCGCCGCGGGAACTCAGTTGGCGTAGTACAGCTGGTATTCCAGCGGATGCGTGGCCGCGCGGAACTTGGTCACTTCCTGCATCTTCAACGCGATGTAGCCATCGATGAAGTCGTCGGTCATCACGCCACCGGCCTTGAGGAATTCGCGATCGGCGTCCAGCGCTTCCAGTGCCTGATCCAGGCTGGAGCAGACCTGCGGGATGTTCTTCTCTTCTTCCGGCGGCAGGTCGTACAGATCCTTGTCGCTCGGTGCGCCCGGGTCGATCTGGTTCTTGATGCCGTCCAGGCCGGCCATCATCAGCGCGGTGAAGGTCAGGTAGCCGGTCTGCAGGGGATCCGGGAAACGGATTTCGATGCGGCGCGCCTTCGGGTTGGACACCCACGGAATGCGGCACGAGGCAGAGCGGTTGCGCGCCGAGTAAGCCAGCATCACCGGCGCCTCGAAGCCCGGCACCAGGCGCTTGTAGCTGTTGGTGCCCGAGTTGGTGAAGGCGTTGATCGCCTTGGCGTGCTTGAAGATGCCGCCGATGTACCACAGCGCCATCTGCGACAGGCCGCCGTAGCCGTCACCGGTGAACAGGTTGACGCCGCCCTTGGCCAGCGACTGGTGCACGTGCATGCCGCTGCCGTTGTCGCCGACGATCGGCTTGGGCATGAAGGTGGCGGTCTTGCCGTTGCGGAAGGCCACGTTCTTGATGATGTACTTCATCGTCAGCAGCTCGTCGGCCTTCTTGACCAGCGAATTGAACTTGGTGCCGATTTCGCACTGGCCGGCGGTGGCCACTTCGTGGTGGTGCACTTCGACTTCGATGCCGACCTGTTCCAGCGTCTTGCACATCTCGGCGCGGATGTCGTGCAGCGTGTCGGCCGGGGCGACCGGGAAGTAACCACCCTTCACGCCCGGACGGTAGCCGCTGTTGCCGCCTTCGTACTTGGTGCCGGTGTTCCAGGCGGCTTCTTCGGATTCGATCTTGAAGAAGGTGTGGCCCATCTCGTTGGCGTAACGGATGGAATCAAAGATGAAGAACTCCGGCTCCGGGCCGAAGAACGCCTGCTCGGCGATGCCGCTGGCCTTGAGGAAGGCTTCGGCGCGCTTGGCGATGCCGCGCGGGCAGCGCGAGTAGCCCTGCATGGTGGCCGGGTCGAGCACGTCGCAGGTCAGCACCACGGTCGGGTCGGCGGTGAACGGGTCGAGGTAGGCCGTGCTCGGATCGGGCAACAGCACCATGTCGGATTCGTTGATGCCCTTCCAGCCCGAGATCGAGCTGCCGTCGAACATCTTGCCGTCCTCGAACAGCGAGGGCTCGACAATGTTGGCCGGGAAGGTGACGTGGTGTTCGACGCCGCGGATGTCCGCGAAGCGCAGATCGACGAACTCGACCTTGTTGTCCTTGATCAGCTTTTCGACATGGTCCGCAGACATCTTGAAACCTCGGTTGTAGGAACGTGGCGGTACTACAGCAATCGCCGTGCCAACTTTCCAACAATCACAAAGCATTGATTTAGTTGAACCTTAGCCTCAATCGGGGGCGTCTTGCGCACTACATCGGGGCATTTTTCCGCCGCCTTGCACTATTGTGGTGCGATACCGCTTTTGCACTATGCTTGCCCGCACCTCCTGCCATTGCGACGCCATGACCGACCTGCTCGCCGCGCTCCTGCTCGGCATCATCGAAGGCCTTACCGAATTCCTGCCCATCTCCAGCACCGGCCACCTGCTCATCGCGCAGCACTGGCTGGGCGCGCGCTCGGACTTCTTCAACATCGTGATCCAGGCCGGCGCCATCCTGTCGGTGACCCTGGTGTTCCGGCAGCGCATCTGGGAACTGGCCACCGGCTGGCGCAATCCGCAGCACCGCGACTACACCTTCAAGTTGATCGTGGCGTTCCTGGTCACTGCCCTGGTCGGCCTGCCGGTGCGGCTGGCGGGCTGGGAGCTGCCTGATTCGGTCACCCCAATCGCCTGGGCGCTGATCATCGGCGGCGTCTGGATGCTGGTGGCCGAACACTTCGCCGAGAAGCGCGGCGATCAACCGCTGGTGACCTGGAAAGTCGCCGTGCTGGTGGGCCTGGCGCAGGTGGTGGCCGGGGTGTTCCCGGGCACCTCGCGATCCGCCGCGGCGATATTCATGGCCATGCTGGCTGGCACCAGCCGACGTTTTTCGGCCACCGAGTTCGTGTTCCTGGTCGGCATCCCCACCATGTTTGCCGCCAGCGGCTATGCCTTCCTGGAGTTGGTGAAAGACGGCGCGGTCGGTTCGGAAGACTGGGGCGCGGTGGCCGTGGCGTTTGCCGCGGCGGTAGCCACCGGCTTCGTGGTGGTGAAGTGGTTGCTGGGCTACATCAAGCAGCATCGCTTCACCGGCTTTGCCCTCTACCGCATCGTCTTTGGCGCGCTGCTGTTGCTGTTGATGCCGGCGGGCAGCTGAACGGGGCAGGGGCGGCCTTCACCCCTTCCTAAGCGTGGCTGCGTTTGCATGGGGAACCGTCAAGGAGGTCTCCATGAAACGACTCGCCTATCTGATCTTGCCGCTCGCACTGATGGCGTGCGGCAAGACCCCCGAACCCACCCCGTTGGCCAGCCCGGAGCCCGCGCCACCGGCCGCCGATGCGCCGACGGCAGCGCCGGCCGCAAGCGTGGATGCCAGCGCCAGCCTGGGCGCCCATCATTGGCAACTTCAGCAAGCCACGACCGCCGCCGGCCAGCGCATCGACGCCCTGTTCGTGCGTGAGGACGCGCCGATTACGCTGGACTTCAGCGACGGCCGCCTGGGCATCAGCAACACCTGCAACCGCATGAGCGGCGCCTATGCGCTGGAAGGTGCGGTGCTGCGCGTGAGTCGTCTGGCCGCCACCATGATGGCCTGCGCCGATGCCACGCTGATGGCGCTGGATCAGGAAGTCGGCAAGCGCCTGGAAGGCAACAGCGGTTTTGTCCTGGAGCAAGGCGCGGAACCCACCTTGAAGTTGACCGCCGCCAATGGCGACGTGCTGACCTTCAAGGGCCAGGCCACGGCCGAAACCCGCTTTGGCGGGCCGGGCGAACGCATGTTCCTGGAAGTCGCCGCCGAAACCAAAGCCTGCAGCCATCCGCTGATTCCGAACAAGCAATGCCTGCAAGTGCGCGAGATCAAGTACGACGACGCTGGCATCAAACAGGACAGCGGCGAGTGGCAGAATTTCTACGATGAGATCGAGGGCTATACCCACGAACGCGGCGTGCGCAACGTCTTGCGGGTGAACCGCTATGAACGCAAGCCGGTGCCAGCCGATGCATCTTCCAATGCCTATGTGCTGGACATGGTAGTGGAAACGGAAAACATGGCGAAATAAGCGGCGGCGCCAAAAGCAAAAGGGCGGTTGCCCGCCCTTTTGCCTGGACAATCGCGGCATCGCTCTCGCCGCCGCGAAGGTTATTTACAGACCGCGGCCAAAACCCACGCCGATGGCCTTGTCCGAACCACTGAACGAAGCACCGATGCTGATATGGCTCTTCTCGCCAATCGGTGCGGCATAACCCGCCGACATGGCCTCGTGCCCGTTCTGAGCGCCGATACCCACCGCCCATGCGCCGTTCGGATTGCCAATGCTGGCGGCCGTGGCATTGGACATCATCTGGGCTTGCGCCATCGACATGGCGCCAATGCGGCTGATGCGGCGATCGGTGCTTTCCAGGCGGCGGTCGACTTCGTTCATCGCCGACCAGACATCGGCCAGCTTGGCATCGGTATAAGCGTTGGCCGAAGACAGCGTCTGCGCATTGCTACGCGTCAGCTGCGCCACATTGACTGCATCGGTACTCGCCTTGCCTTCAGCCACGCCCGTCACCACACGCGGACCGTCGGTGCCGGCGACACTGATTTCCTTGCCACCCGTACCCCCGCCGACGCTGACGTTGCCGGTAGTGGGATCCTGCCTGACACCGCCACCTGCAGCGCTGGCGGTTGCACCTGCCGCAATGTTGGTGACTTCGGTCATGGCGTCACCCACGTTGGTGACCGTCTTGCCGTTGATGTTGTAGGTCGGGCCGGTGATGCTGCCGTCGGCATTGACCTTGGAACCACCGCCCAGCGCCGCTGCCGTGCTGGTGGCCAGACCGTTGAGCTGGCTGCCATTCACCGCTTCCTTGCTCGTGGCACTGACCGCACCGTTGGCCACACCGGTGACGGTTCGATCGCCGTCCTGGCCCTTCAAATTGACCTTGGTCCCGCCCTTGTCCGCAGCCACGTTGATGTCCTTGGTCGCGGCATCCTGCTTGGCCAATCCGACTTCGCCGTTGTTGATCTGGGTGGTCAGATTGGTAATGGCGTTGGTATTGGCGGTGGTACGCGAGTCCAGATTGGTAACCGCATCACCCACGCTGTTCACCGTCTTGCCGTCCACGGTATATGACGGAGCGGTGACGCTGCCGTCGGCATTGACCTTGGAACCGCCGCCCAGCGCAGTGGCCATGCTGTTGGAGGCGCCGTACAGCTGGGCACCGTTGATGGCTTCATCGCTGGTGGCGCTCACCGCACCCTTGCCCATGCCGCTGACCTTGCGGACACCGTCGGTTCCGCCCAGTTTCACTTCGGTGCCCTTCTTGTCGGCCGCCAGGGTGATGACATTAGTCGTGCCATCCTGCTTGGCCAGGCCCGCGGCACCATTCGTAATGCTGGTGCTGAGCGCAGTGACCTGCGTGCTCAGGTTGCTGACGTTGGTATTGGTGGTAAACAGCTGGCTGCCATTGACGGCGTCCTTGCTGGTGGCCGACAGCGTGCCATCGGTCACGCTGGTCAGCTTGCGCGTGGCGCCCGTCTTGTCAGCCATGTCAATTTCGGTGCCGTCGGTGTCTTTGCCCACCGTCAGCTTCTGGCCGGCCGAAGCCTGCTGCACCATGCCGGCCTTGCCGCTGCTCAGATCAGTGCTCAGCTTGTTGACCGTGGTGTTCAACGAGGTGACGTTGTCGTTGGTGGCCTGCAGCTGGCCGCCGTTGACGGCGTCCTTGCTGTCCTTGGCCACGGTGCCGTCGGCGACGCTGGACAACTTGCGGGCGGCGCCGGTCTTGTTCGCCATATCGATTTCAGAGCCGTCGGTGTCCTTGCCGATCGTCAACTTCGCTCCTGCGGTTGATTGCAACACCATGCCCGTGGTTCCGTTCGTCAAAGAGAACAACTGACTGCCATTGACAGCATCGGTGCTCGTTGAAGATATTGCGCCCGTTCCTACACCAGACATCAACACGCCACCTGTGCCAGCCTTCATCGTCAGGTCCTGCGTGCTTGAAGGTGGACGGAAGGTGATGATTCCATTGTCCTGATTGACGACAATGCCGCCGCCCGCATCGGTGTGCAATGCGGACCAATTGCCGTCCGCGGTAGTTGCACCGCCGAAGTTGGGATTACATCCGATCTGATTGTCCAACCCCTTCGCGCCGTAGTCTTGCCTGTCTGCCCCATTCTTTAGGCACAGCACACCACCAGCCTGGGCCTGCGAGCACATGAGCCCGAGAATTACGGCAGATACCAAGGTACGCTGCCTATGACGCGGCTTTTGCGTGACGTATGAATGCGTGGTCGAACTCTGACCGCGCGTTTTGTGCTTTGTAGCCATTGAAGTTGCCCGATATTTGCTGGAGGTATGTGATGCGTCTGGCTCACAATTTTTGCGAGCCGCAGCGATCCTCCAAGCCAACGCATGGCGAAAAAATAGGATTGCTCCTAATTTTCTCGGCCGATACTTCCAGGTGGACGGGCGATCATTTGCTCTTGAAACTTTTGGGTTACCTCTGAGTGCGGGGCAGGCTCATCATCGGCGATTCAGCGAATACCTCCCCATTACCGCTGCCTCACCCAACACATGGGATTCCAACGCCTTCAGCACATCGGCGGCAGTGAATCGTTGCGGCACTTCGATCTTTTCGGTGTCCAGTGCAAACAAACGGAAGTAGTACCGATGCACGCGCTGGTCGTTGAACGGCGGATACGGGCCGTCGTAGCCGTAGTAGTCGCCGCCCATCTGCGCGTCGCCGGCAAACCAGCCGGTGTAGTCATTCAACCCTTGGCGTGATCCTTCTGGCCCGGGTGGGTTCTGCTTCCCCCTGGCAGTGACGCCATCGCTGACGCTACCGGCTTCGATCACGCAGACCTCGGGCGGAATATCGATCATCACCCAATGCACGAAATCCGTGCGCGGCTGATCTTCCGGAATTTCCATATCGTCGCGGCCGACGGTTTCCGGCACCGTCGGTGCATCCGGATCGATGCATAGCAACGCGAAAGAGCGCGTGCTCTCGGGGATACCATCCCAGGACAACTGCGGGTTGCGGTTGGCGGCGAAGCCGTCGGCCTGCCCCATCGCGAATTCCGCCGGAATCGGCTGGCCGTCTTCGAAACTGTTGCTCCAGATACGCATACATCACTCCTTGCTCGAGTTCATTTTGAAGTCGGACCCGCCCCGCGGCGTTGATCACACGCTGACGTGCACCGCCGCGGTTAGACGCTTGCGGTTGCCAGCACCGTGCCCAGCCGATCCGCCACCCAGCGTTCGGCAAAACCGTCGCCCGACGCGTTCTCGATAAAGCCGCAATGCCCGCCCCAGGCCGCAATCTCCAACTGCGCGCAGTCAGGCAAATGCCAATGGGGAAAATCCTCGTACGGGATCACTGGATCATCCTGCGCCATGAGGATATGCGCCGGCACCTGCAGTCCGGCCAGGCGATCGCCGGCAATCGAGTAGCCATTGAAATAGGCCTCCAAGGACTCGAAGCCGGTATGGCGTTCAGTCAGCCAGCGCATCATTCCGCGCATGTCCTGCGCCAGCACGCGGTCGTCGTAGCCATGCCGCTCCGGGAACAGCTCGCGTTTGCGGATCAGCGAGCTGCGCCACTTGCGGCGGAAATACCAGTCGTAAATCTGCAGGCCGTTCTCGATGTATTCCATGGTCTTGAGCGGATCCAGCAGCGGGCACACCGCCGCCACCTTGGCCAATGGCAAGCCGGCCTCGGCCGCGCGCCGCGCCACCCGCAGGGCGAAGTTGCCGCCCAGCGAGTAGCCGGCCAGCACCATCGGCCGCGCCGGATACAGGCGCGCGATGTCGCCGACTGCGTGCACCACTTCGTCCAGGCGATTGGAGTGGAACAGATCTTCGTTGAGATGATGACTGCTGCCGTGGTCGCGAAAGTTGAGCCGGAACACTTCGAAGCCACGCAGCAACAACTGCGCCGCGGTCAGGCGCATGTAACTGGAATCGGCGCTGCCTTCCCAGCCATGCAGCAGCACCGCCAGTCCGCGCGTGGGTTGACCGGGCAGGGCGCTATGAAAACCCTGCAGGCGAATGCCGTCGCCACCGTCCACGATGACCTCGTGGCTCTCGGCGCCCACGCGCGCCAGTGCATGCACGCCACGGCGGCGACGCATCGGGCTGGAGCCCAGCACGGATTGCACATGGGGATTGCGCAGCCAGCGGGGCGGCTGATAGTCGGCAGCGTTCATCGATGGCTACGGGGAGCGGACAGGCCGACTATACCCCCAGCGAACTGGACACGCTGTGCAGCGTGCCCAAGGCATGCCGCCCTCTCGCGAGGAGAGGGCGGCAGCTTGGAACGGGTCCGGGCGCGATCGCCTCAGGCCACGGGCGCGGCGACCGGTGCTTCCACCACGCGCACTTCTTCCACTGCGACAACCGTCGTTTCCACGACCACCGCAGCCCGGCGTTGCGCATCATCCAGCACCACTGCGGCCAGTGCGCGCAGGCGCGCCAGGCGCGTCCACGCCATCGCAGCCACCACGGCCTGCGCGCCAAGCACGGCCAGCAACAGGCCCACACCATTGACACCGGCCACGCGCGTGCGCAGCCAGGCCAGCCCCAGCACCACCGCAAAGCCGATTACGCAGGTCAGCAGATACAGGCCGAGCACGGCAAAGGGACGACGCAGATACAGCATGAGGCTGCGCCACCAGGCGCGGATGACCGATCGCGTGTCGTCACGCACCGCGATGCGTGCACGGGTCAGTTCGATGCCCGCATGCGCCAGCACGAACACGAGCACTGCGGCGATCAACGCCCAGCGCTGGCCACGCTCGGCCACGCTGGCCAGGATCGCTTCGTCGGCATGGCTGGAGGCGATGTTCATCCACCAGGCGCCCAGACCCAGCGCGATGCCCAGCGGCAGCAACGACCAGATCATCAGCCGCAGCTGGCGACCGTATTCGCGCATGCCCTCGCCTGCGATCGTGGCCAGGCGACCGGCCTTGCCCAGGCGGATGCCGGCCAGCATCACCCCGGTCAACCAGGGCATCAGCAGCACGCTGAGCACGCCGCTGACCACGACACCAAAGCCGACGCTGGCGTCCTTGCCCAACACACGGCTCAGATCGACCAGGGCAAAGGCATCCAGCGCCTGCGCATAGGCGGCCGCCCCCACGGTGTTGCTCAACGCGCCATCCAGCGCGCGCCAGACCGGGAAGGCCGCCACCAGCGCGATCAGCCCCAGCGCAACCAGCCACAGCAGCAGCACGCGCCAATGCAGGGCGCCCACCAGCGAGCCACCGAGTGCGCGCCAGAAGCCATAGTTCCGAGTCGTATTCATAGGCTCACCACGAAGGCCTGCACGGCCTGGAAAAGGGCGGCGAAATCAGCGCTCCAGCGACGCGCGGCACTGCCGTCGCCTTCCAGCGTGCGGCTGTCATCGAGCTTGCTGGCGTCGAGGTAGTGCAGCTTGTCCGGATCCAGCTGCGCCGACACGGCACGGCTGTTGCCTTCGAACACGAAGCGCTTCCAAGCGGCGGTGTCATCCCACTTCACCGTCTGGTGGCTGCCATCGGCAAAGGTCACCCGCAGCGTCTGCGGTACCGCCGCGCCCTCGCGGCGCACGGTCACCGTGGTCCGCCAGGGGAAGGGCCCACTGCCGGGCTTGGCCTTGGGATTGGCTTTCTCCCAGGCTTCGCGGCGTGCGCTGATGGTCTTGTCGAGCGCTTCCTGGCCGACGGTCACCTGCTTGCCATTCTGCATCCGCACACCGGCCAGCGGCAGCACTTCGTTGCTGCTCAGGTCGTCAATGCGATCGGCCAGTTTGCGGGTGGCGTAGACCTGTTCGGCGAACGCGCGCTCGACCAGGTCGCGGCGACCGGTCGATACCGCCAGCGATTCGCGCAGATCGGCGATGCTGGGATGGCGGAACTTCCAGGTGGCGTAGTACTCCTTGAACGCCTTCTCGGTCGCCGCCTTGCCCAGTTGCGCTTCCAGATCGCGCATGACGGTGGCGGTGCGCGAGTACACCGCGCCATACGCACTGCTGGAATAGCGACCCCAGGAATTGGCGCCGGTCCCATCGGTGGGCTCGTTGAGCTGCGCGCCAATGCGTTCCAGGCCGAAGTCGCCCAGCTTGGGCGCGATGCCGAGCTTGCGCATCCATTCCGGCGCGAACACGTAGCCGCGATCCAGCTCGCGCAACATGCGCTGGTCCCAGTACTCGTTCAGGCCTTCGTCGAGCATGGGCTCTTCGAACTCGTTCGAAGCCAGGATGCCGTAGAAGTAGCCGTGTCCAAACTCGTGGATGGTGACGAAGTCGAGCAAAAACTCGTTCATGCCACGCGCCGGCACCTTGGCGAAGGAGTCGGCGGTGAAGAAGGTCGGATATTCCATGCCGCCGGCTTCGGTGGCGTTGTACGGCGGGATCACCACCGTCACCGTGCGGTAGGGATACGGACCCAGCGTGTTGGAGAAGTAGGTCAGCGAATCCTGCGTGGCTTTCAGCGCCGGCGCGGCGCTGGCCTGGTACTCGGGCGGATACAGCACGCGGATCTTGACCGGCGGGCTGCCCGGACCGGTCCAGTCACCCACCAGCGGTTCGGCAAAACGCTTGTCCGCAGTCCAGGCGAAATCGTGCACGTCGTGCTGCACGAAGCGGTACTGGCTGCGGCCATTGGCGGTGACGGTCTGGCCCTGCTGTTCACCGGTTGCGCCCACGCGATAATCGCTGGGCACGTCCATGCTGACGTCGTAGCTGCCGAAGTCGGCGTAGAACTCGCTGTGCAGGTGGAATTCGTGCACGTTCCAGCGCGGCGCGGTGGCGCCGCGCTCGCCAGGCAATTCCAGCACGCCGATCTTGGGGAACCATTGGCCCACCAGATGGAAGCTGCCGTAGTAGCCGGTGCGGGCAATCACCCGCGGCAACTGCGCGTCGAAGTCGATGTCCAGCGTGGTGCTGGCCCCCGGCTCCACCGCCTGCGGCAGATCCAGGCGCACCACGGTCATGTCGGTGGACGGGCCGTTGTCCGGTTGCACGAAGGTCTGCGCGACCTTTGCCCCGGCCTGTTCGACCCGGGTCATGTCGATCCAGCCCCACTCGTCGTCCTTCATCTGCACGTCGGAGCGGAAGTCGAAACCCAAGTTGCGCTGCTCGCTGAAGAAGGTGCTACCTTCGTTGCGGAACGCGTTGAGGTACAGATGCAGGTAGACCGATCGCACCGGCTGCGCGCTGCGATTGCGCCAGGTCAGCTGCTGCTGTCCCTTCAGGCGGTGCTTGTCCGGATCCAGGCTGGCCTTGATGGTGTAGGACACCACACGGTCGGACAAGGTGGGCGCATCGTCGCTGCGCGGGCCGCCCCAGGCATCGGCGGCGCTGGGCACGCTGACCGCAGCGGCGTCGGCCGCGGCAAACGGAATATCAGCGACCGCTGTGGTCGTGGCAGGCGCGGTGACGGCGGCGGCGGACGGCGAGGGCGTCGGCACCAACGCCGCCGCCACCGTGACCGTCGCCAGACCACATAGCGCCAGGGCGGAATGTTTCGCCCAGCTTACTGCTCGCATGTTGTCCCCCAAGTTGGCATTCAAGACCGGCGTAGCGCCCGTCTCCCCGCCGGGGACTTTAGCGCATCGCCGCGACGATGCGCTCGCGCGCCAGATCGGCGATGCGGCGCCGACCTTCCACGTCGGTGACGCGGATCGGTTCTAGAAAGCAGATCGCCGCCGTGCGCCCGGGTTCACCCAGCAGGCGAAGGAAATTGGCGGCAAAGTTTTCCCGCGGCCCGAACGCCACCACCGGCTGCGCGCTGGCATGCTCGCCGTAGCGCAAGGCGACCGGTTGCACGGGGACTTCGGCTTCGACCGCGGCCAGGAAGATGCGCGCGTGGAAAGGCCCGACGGCATGCCCGTCGCGGGTGCGCCCTTCCGGGAATACGCCTACCGAATGGCCAGCGCGCAGGCGGGCCAGCATCTCGTGCAGCACGCCGCCCAGCGACTCCTGGCTGCCACGCTGGTGGAAGATGGTCTGGCCACGCTCGGCCAGCCAACCCACCACCGGCCAGCCGCGGATTTCGCGCTTGGCCACGAAGCCCATCATCCGTTGGCTGTGCAGCATCTGGATGTCGACCCAGCTGACATGGTTGGCCACGAACAAGGTCGCGCCGGGCAGCGGCGTGCCTTCGCGATGCAGGGCAAAGCCGAAGATCCACATCAGCCCGGCCGACCATGCCCGTACCACGCGATGCTCGAACGGCTCGCCGCCCACGTCGATGCTGGCCCACAGCGGGACCATCGACAGCAGGGTCAGCGGCAGCAGGACCAGGACATGGATCAGCAGCATCGGCACGCGGTACACATAGCGAAACACACGCGCCACACCGCCGCGTCCGGCGGCATGAATGGGGGTCGGGCTCATGCTGTCACGATACCGGAAGGGAGCAGGGCCGAGAAGCGTCGTGACGCCGTACACTTGAGTATCTTCCTGTCAGCGAAGCACCGACATGGCTTTTCGCCAACCCATCGATCTGGCCGCCATCAACGCGCAAGCGCGCAACAGCCTGGTCGCGCACCTGGGCATCGAGCTGACCGAGGTCGGCGATGACTGGCTGCGCGGGACCATGCCGGTGGATGCGCGCACCCACCAGCCGTTCGGCATTCTGCATGGCGGCGCTTCGGTGGCGCTGGCCGAAACGCTGGGCAGCATGGCCGGCAACCTGACCGTGGACACCGGCAAGGAGATGGTGGTGGGCGTGGAGATCAACGCCAACCACCTGCGCGCCGTGCGTGAGGGCGTGGTCACCGGCACCGCCCGTGCCTTGCACGTGGGACGGACTACGCAGGTGTGGGAGATCCGCATCGAGAACGAGCAAGGCAAGCTGGTCTGCGTCTCGCGCATCACCCTGGCGGTGGTGCCGGTGGCGCGCTGACGCGGGTCCGTGCCGATCAGAGAATCGGCACCAGTCCCGCGCCGAACGCCGTCAACATGCGCGTATACAGCCACTTGGGTCCGATGTTGACCTCGGGAAAATCACCGACGTCGCGGTAACACTTCATGAAAGCGGGGTCGGTGCGCTGTAGCGGCGCCGGGCAGTCGGGCCCCGGCATGAACTCGTAGGTGGTGGCGTAACGCCACGGCCACAGGTCGAACAACGGCAGCGATTCGGAGACCTTGCCCAGGCTGTAGTCCAGGCCCGAGAACAGCGGCGACTTCTGCCGGCGCGCGATGGTCCAGGAATTCTCGGCGCTCATGTCGCGGCGGATGCTGCTGGCCAGCGCCTGTGCGAAGGCCTGGTCGTGGATGATCACCACGCTTTCGGTGTTGTACTTCTCCGACCGCGGATCGAAGTTGTGCGTGCCGATCACGCCGATGCGCCCATCGATGACCATCGACTTGGCATGCAGGCCCATGCGCACGCCGGCGCGCTTCAACGGCACCGGCGAGCTGCCGGCGCCGCTGCTGAAGAACGAAGGACGCGACTCGGTGCGCTGCATCTTGCGGGTGGTCTCGCCTGCGGTGTCGCTGTCCTTGCCCTTGCCCTTGTCATCGCCGCCGCCCGAAGCGCTGGCGCGCGACGAACCGGACGACGGGCCCAGCGAACCCGACGGGCCGATCGGTTTGCCCGACTCCACCGCACCCGGTGGCGGATCCATCGGAGGACCTTCTGGCATCAGGGTGGCGTAATCCACCGGCGCGTCTTCGGGGAACGGCTTGTACTCGTGGATCTCGAAGCCGAACTCGCGCAGATAGCGGCGTTTGTACTTGAACGACATCGAGTAGACGATCGGATTGTCGGTCGCCGCCAGGCTGTTGGTGGAGACAATCACCTTGGGTGCGTCCGCGCGCTCGTGCATGCCGCGGAACATGTCCTGCGCCTCGTCGGACATCACCAGATACGGGGTCTGCAGCAACACCTCGTGCTGGGCAGTGCTGATCAGCGATTCCAGTTGCGGCGCCGAGGGCGCCGCATCGGGACCGTGCTCGCGGCGGTGTTTCTGCGGCAGGTCCGCCACGTACTTCACATCGCTCACCACCAGCGCCGCATCGACCAGGCGTTGCTGGATCAGCACCGGGTCGCTGGCGTCGCGCGACATCGCTTCCACCCGTTGCGGGCGCAGGAAATGCGCCGGCGGCATCGTTGGCACACCGCCTTGCAGCAAGGTGGTGCCGACATCGTTCAGGCGCTCGACCGGCACGCTGCGCTGGGCATTCCAAAAGGCTTCGAAATTGCTGGCCATGGTCTGCGCCACCGGGCCGGCCACCAGCACGTCGCGATCGCGGAAGTTGTATTCGGCGTCCCAGTCGTAATAGTCGTCCTGGTAATTGCGCCCACCGGTGATCCCCACCGCCTGATCGACCAGCAGCAGCTTGGTGTGCATGCGCTGGTTGAAGCGGCGGAAGCAGCAGATGACGCTGCCGGCGTAATCGAAGTAGTTCAGCTTGGCCTTGCCGAAGCTGGGGTTGTAGATGCGCACTTCCAGGTTGCGGTGTGCACCCGACAGGGCGCCGAGGATGCGCAGGTCGGCAATCGCCGAGAGCTGGTCGATCAGCAGCCGCACCCGCACGCCCCGGCGCGCCGCCAGCAGCAGCTCATCCATGATGAAGCGGGCACTGTCGTCCTTGTCGAAGATGTAGGTCTGCAGGTCGATGCTGGAGCGCGCACTGCGCAGCAGGTTCAGCCGCGCCAGCAGCGAGTCCTCGCCGCGATCCAGGATCAGCGCGAAGTGCCTGGGCTCGGCGGGTGTGGAATCGGCCAGCGCGCGCTCGCCCAGATCATGCAGCGGCGATGGCTGGGCGCAGGCGTCGGGCGTCTGGCAATCAATGACCTGCGAACGCGCCTGGGTGGCGATCTGCGCCGCTCGCTCGCGCTGCGCATCGCTCAGGCTGACGCAGGCGGTGGAAGACAGCGCAAGCAGGAGCGCCACGCAACGCGCGGCCCGTCGGGTCCAGAGCGCGATCACTGCCGGGCCCCATCCTGCACACGCGCGCGCAGCAGGAACACCACGCGGTCATTGATGGCCAGCTTCCAGTCGTCCATGTCGTAGTCGCTGCGGCGCACGGTGCCGGTCGCCACCACATCGCAATCCACCGCCGGGCGCGCGCAGGTGGTGGCTTGCACGGTCAGGCTGCGCGGCCGGCTGATGCCGCGGATCGACAGATCCCCATCCAGCTCACCGCCGCTGCGCAGCAATTGCGGCGAATACGGGCGCGAGATGAAGGTCACCACCGGGTAGCGATCGGATTCGAAGAAGTGCGAGCCACGCGCCCATTCGGTATAGCGCGGATAGCCGACGATCTCCACGTCGCGGGTGAACATGCGCAGCTGCACCTGGTGCTGGCCATCCGGCAGCACCCGTACATGACCCTCGTAACGGGGGAAAACGCCTTCCAGGCGCTGGCCCCAGCGCGTGCGCAATTCGAAGCCCAGGCGGGTGTGCGCCGGGTCCAGGATCGCATCACCGCCGGCCCAGGCCGGCACCGCCCACAACAGCCCCAGCGCCAGCGCGCCGAGGCAGCAACGACTGATGCCTGGAATCATGGCCACCAGAATTGGGTGAGGCTGGCGATGCCCGGTTCCAGCGCCGCCTCGGCCGGCAGGCTCAGCACGGCCACGCTGGCCGGCGGCATGCCGCGGAAGTCACCGGACTGGCCGCTGTGCAGCAGGGCGGCCATGCGTTCAAAGCCGGGGTTGTGGCCAACCATCATCAGCCGCTCCACCTCGCGGTGGCGATCGGCCAGATCAATCAAGGTGCCCGGCGTGGCTTCATAGATGTCGTCTTCCAGGCGCTGCTCCACGTAACCGATGGCGGCCAGCACGGCTTCCAGGGTTTCGCGCGAGCGGCGCGCCGGCGAACACAGCACCCGATCCGGCACCAGGCCATGCTCGGCCAGCCAGCGGCCAGCGGCCTCGGCTTCGGCCAGGCCTTGCGGCGACAGCGGGCGATCGAAATCGGTAAGGCCGGCGTTACCCGGCTCGGCATGCGCGTGGCGCAGCAGGATCAGTTCACGCATGTTGGCCTGGCTCCCTGATTAGGCTTTCTTGATCCATTTTAGTAGCGGTTCCCAGTCGGACTGATGATCGCGGACCTGGGCCGAACGGTAGTCGAACAAACTGCGGCCCAACCCGGCCAGCACCACATAGGCCTGGGTATCGCGCAACTGCGCCACCACCGGGTACGGCCAGCTGGACAGCATCTCCACCGCCTGTTGCGAGGCGTTGGTCCAGGGTTTGGTGCGGTTGACCACCAGGCCCACCGGCAACTTGCGCTTGTGCACGCGCGGAATCTTGGCCAGCGTGTTGAGAAAGCCGACGGTGGCGTCGATGTCCATGGCCGAGGGCAACACCGGCACTACCACGGCATCGGCGGCTTCCAGGTACGACTCCAGATCGCCGGCCATGGCGCCGGCGGCGCCGTCGATCACCACCCGATCCGCATCGTCGGGGACCAGCGCGCGCCAGTTGCGCTTGCGTGCGCCATCGATGGGCAGCACCGCGGTTTCCAGTTCGGCGCGGCGTTCGGCCCAGCGCGTGGACGATCCCTGCGGGTCGGCATCCACCAGTACGGTGCGTTTGCCATCCAGAGCAAAGGCTGCCGCCAGATTCGTCGCGATGGTGCTCTTGCCCGCGCCACCCTTGGAGCTGGCGACCAGAATCGTCTTCATGCGCTCACCTCTTTGACCGGGAAGCCGCAGGTTACACCGGACCCGTGAGCTTGGGGCGAACGGGCCGGCCGTCCTCGGGCCTGTGCTCTCCGGCCCCACGCCCGGCTGCCGTGGACGCTCGGGAACGCTGCCTTGCTTTGCTATCTTGGCGCTTCCAAGGACCGGTTGCCCATGAACGAACTGCAGGACCTGACCGCATTGATCCGGGCCAATACCCCGTTGATCGTGATTGAAACGCAGGACGAGGCACGCGTCATCGATTTGTTCCGCCAGTCGCTGTCGCGGGTCTGGCGGGCCCTGTTCCGCTGGTCCGCGACCGAGGGCCTGCGCCGCTTCGACATGGACCGGGAAGATGCCCCGGAGGGGGCGCCCGACGCCAGCGCCGCCCTGCAGGCCATCCGCCAGGCCACCCAGCGCGGGGTCTATGTGCTGCTGGATTTCCATCCCTACCTGGGCTACGCCGGCAGCCAGCGCGCCTTGCGCGATCTGATCCAGCGGCGCCACTGCCTGCCGCATGTGATCGTGCTGGTGGGACACCGGATTGAATTGCCGCCCGAGCTGGAATCGGCGGCGGTGCGCTTCAGTCCCCGCCTGCCCGATGCGACCGCGCTGACCCGGATGCTGCGCGAGGAAGCCGAATCCTACGCCCGCGAAAACAATGGCCGGCGGGTTGAAACCGATGGCGATGCGGTCAAGCAGATCGTGCGCAACCTGCAGGGCCTGAGCCTGTCCGATGCGCAGCGCATCGGTCGCCAGCTGATCCACGCCGACGGCGCGCTCAATGCCGAGGACCTGCCGCAGCTGAACCGGCTCAAGTTCGAGATGCTCAACCGCAGCGGCCACCTGCACTACGAATACGACACCGCGCGCTTTGCCGACGTGGCCGGTGCGCGCCGGCTCAAGCGCTGGATCGAGCAGCGGCGGGCAGCGTTTGCCGGCGATCTGCCGGCGGGCCTGGAGCCGCCCAAGGGCGTGCTGCTGCTGGGCGTGCAGGGCTGCGGCAAGTCGATGCTGGCCAAGGCCATCGCCGGTGGCTTCGGCGTGCCGCTGTTACGCATGGACTTCGGCACCCTGTACGACAAGTACCACGGCGAGACCGAGAAGAACCTGCGCGCGGCGCTGGCTTCGGCCGAGCAGCTGGCGCCGTGCGTGCTGTGGATCGACGAGATCGAGAAGGGCATCGCCAGCGGCGGCGAAGACGGCGGCACCTCGCGTCGGGTGCTGGGTTACGTGCTGACCTGGATGGCCGAGCGCACCTCGTCGGTATTCCTGGTGGCCACCGCCAACCAGGTGCAGGAATTGCCGGCCGAGCTGCTGCGCAAGGGACGCTTCGACGAAATCTTCTTCGTCGACTTGCCGGACGCCGATACGCGGGTGGATATTTTCCATGTGCACCTGGCCCGCCGCGGCCTGAAGCCCGATGACTTCCAGCTGCCGGCGCTGGCGGCGGCCAGCGAGGGATTCTCCGGCGCGGAAATCGAACAGGCGATCGTGGCCGCGCTCTACACCGCGCATGGCGAGCAGAAGCCGCTGGATACCGGGCTGGTGATGCAGGAGATCCGCGGTACCCGACCGCTCTCGGTGATCATGGCCGAGCAGGTCAGGGCATTGCGCGACTGGGCCAGCGATCGGACCGTGCCGGCGGACTGACTCGCCGGCGTCGGTGCACCGCCCCCATGGGCGGGCTGATCACGCGGCGATGTGCTTGAGCAGCCAGCTCCAGGCCGGCAAGGTGATCAGGCAGAACAGGATGCCGTAGCCAATCAAGGCCGCGGCCAGGCGCGGCGCCAGGCCATGGGCAATGGCCAGGGCGCCGGCGGTGATCATGGTCGGCATGGCCGACTCCAGCACGTTGGCCTGCAACATCGCACCGTCCATGCCGAAGGCCCAGGACAGCGGCAGGGCCAGTGCCGGCATCACCACCAGCTTGAGCAGCAGGCCGGTGCCGAGCGGTCGGATCTCGTCGCGCGGCAGGCGCAACTTGATCGACAGGCCCACCGCCAGCATCACCAGCGGCAGCAGCGCGTCGGAAAGTTTGAGCAGCGCCGCGCCAATCCACTCGGGCGGGGTCTCCGGCATCACGGTCAAACCGATCACCAGCGCCCAGATCGGCGGGAAGCGCACGATGCGCCCGGCGATGACCTTGATCGTCGGCGGTTCATCACCGCCGTATTTGGCCAGCACGTACAGCCCGTAGGTGGACAGCAGGACGAAGGTGCCGAACTGGTCGTAGACCACTGCGTAGGGCAATGCATGTTCGCCCAGCAGCGCGCGCACCATGGGGTAGCCGACGAAGCTGCTGTTGCACAGGCCCACGCAGATCAGCAGCACGGCGTGTTCGTCGCGGCGGAACTTCATCCAGCGGCTGGCCAAGCTGACCAGGGCCACGGTGGCCACCGCCAGCAACCAGGGCGTGGCCGCCAGCCCCAGCAGACTGGCATCCATGTGCAGGCGCGGCACGTAGGTGAGCACTGCGGCCGGCAGGCAGACGTACAGCACGACCTGGTTCAACACCTGGGCCGCGTTGTCGGGCAGCACCCGCAGGCGTGCGAACAGCACGCCGAGGGCGAGCATCGTCAGGATCAGGGCGAAGGCGTCGAAAGCCATGACGACAGACTAGTGCGCGCGGGCCGGCTTGCCCATCAGACCTTGCTGGTCGCGTCGCAGGCGGCGCTGTCGCAGGCCAACGCGCTGTGGCGCGCGCCACGCTCCATCTGCATGCTGATCACCGTCAGGCCCAGGCCGACCGCGGTGATGATCGCCGCCGCCACGCCCAGCACCGGATAGGCCGCGCCCTGCGCGAGCAGGCTGGCGCCAATCCATGCACCGCCGGCATTGCCCAGGTTGAACGCGCTTTGATTGAGGGTGGACGCCAGCAAGGGCGCCTCGCGCGCAGACTGCACCGAGCGCGCCTGCAGGCCGGGACCGCCGACAAAACCGATGAGGCCGATCAGGAACACGCCTGCCACCGCCACGCCGGTGTGGTGCATGCCGGCCGCGAACAGCAGGAAGAACAACGACAGCGCGGCCAGCGCGATCATCAGCGCCGGCATCAGCTTCCAGTCGGCCAGCTTGCCACCGAGCAGGGTGCCCACGGTCGCGCCCAGGCCGAACAGCACCAGCACAGAGCCGACCGAATGCGGCGACAGGCCGGCGTAGTCGGTCAGCAGCGGCACGATGAAGGTGAACACCGCAAACACGCCGCCAAAGCCGAACACGGTCATGCCCAGCGCCAGCAACACCTGCGGTTCGCGTAGCACGCGCAGTTCGCGGCCCAGTCGCGGCGGGCTCAGATCGTGCAGGCGCGGCACGCCGCGGGCCAGCGCCAGCAAGGCCAGCACCCCCAGCACCACCACCGCCCAGAACGTCGCGCGCCAGCCCAGCGCCTGGCCCAGCCAGGTGCCCGCCGGCACGCCCAAAATGTTGGCCACGGTCAGGCCGGTGAACATCAAGGCGATCGCTTGAGCGCGTTTGCCGGGCGCCGCGACATGCCCGGCCACCACCGCGCCGGCGCCGAAGAACGAGCCATGCGCGAGCGCGGCGATCACCCGCGCCACCATCAGCCACTCATAGTTGGGCGCCAACGCGCACAGCAGGTTGCCCAGCACGAACACACCCATCAACACCAGCAACACCGTCTTGCGCGGCAGGCGCGCGGTGGCCATGGCCAGCAGCGGCCCGCCCAGCACCACGCCCAGTGCATAGCCGGAGACAAGCATGCCGGCCGATGGAATCGAGACGCCCAGGTCGCTGGCCATCTGCGGCAGCAGGCCCATCACCACGAACTCGGTGGTGCCAATGGCAAATGCGCTCACGGCAAGCGCAAGGAGGGGAAGTCGCATTGAAGTTCCTGGGGGAACGCCCCGAAAGGGCCGGGGCCCGGGGCGGAAACAACGGACCGGATGCGGCCCGTAGGGAATTGTGCGCCGCAGCAATGAGCTCGACAAGCCTACCAATTGCATACACAGCATTGCGCTGGCGCGACGCCGTCTCCCGCGGCGTCGACATCGGCGCATGCAGGGCAGGCTTTATCATGTGCGCATGTCGATACCGGACTTCCCCCACGAAAACGCCAACCTGAGCCTGCCCGGCCCGGTCGGCGAACTCGAACTCTCGGTCGAATGGCCGGACGAACCGACCCAGGCCGGCGCCTTCACCGCGATCATCTGCCACCCGCTGCCCACCGAGGGCGGCACCATGCACAACAAAGTGGTGGTGATGACGGCGCGCAGCCTGCGCGAGTTGGGTGCGGTCACCGTACGCTTCAACTTTCGCGGCACCGGCGGCTCGGCCGGCCACTTCGATCAGGGCGTGGGCGAGTCCGCGGATCTGCAGGCCGTGGTGGACTGGGTGCGATCGCACCGACCGGGTCCGATCTGGCTGGCCGGTTTCAGCTTCGGCGCCTACGTCGCACTGCGCAGCTGCCAGGCCATTCAGCCCGAGGCGATGATCTCGATCGCGCCGCCAGTGGGTCGCTGGGATTTCGACGCCATTAGCCTGCCCACCTGCCCCTGGCTGGTGATCCAGGGCGAGCAGGACGAGATTGTCGATCCGCAGGCGGTCTATCGCTGGATCGATGCACTCGAGGATCCGCCGGAACTGATCCGCATGTCCGACACCAGCCATTTCTTCCATCGCAAGCTGATGGACCTGCGTGGCGCCATCAAGCACGCGATGAAAGCCTTCGTGCCGGCCGCATGATGGCCGCCGATGGCGACACCCCGACTCCGTTGACGCCCTCGCAGGCCTATGCGCGCGGCGTGGCCGAGGGCCATTGGCGCGACGATCCGGCCCAGCACGAAGCCCTGCGCGAACTGGACCGCATCCATCTGGCGCTGCTGGAAGAACGCGAGGACGGCTGGCTGGATCGGCTGTCCTCGTTCTGGAAGAAGCCCGAGCCGATCAAGGGCCTGTACCTGTGGGGCGGCGTCGGCCGCGGCAAGACGTTCCTGATCGATCTGTTCTACGACGGCCTGCCGCTGGAGGCGTTCCACCCGGATCAGGCCGGTGGCCGCGACGGCAAGTACCGCACCCACTTCCACCGCTTCATGCGCGGCGTGCATGAGCAGTTGCGCGAGCACGCCGGTCACGCCGATCCGCTGGCCCGGGTGGCGCAGGACTGGCGCGAGCGCCTGCGCGTGCTGGTGCTGGACGAGTTCTTCGTCACCGACATCGGCGATGCCATGTTGCTGGGCCGCCTGCTGGAGCGCTTGATCGCCGAAGGCGTGACCCTGGTGACCAGCTCCAACACCGCACCGAAGAACCTGTACAAGGACGGCCTGCAACGCGACAGCTTCCTGCCGGCGATCGCGCTGTTGCAGAAGTACTGCGTGGAAGTGCATGCGGTGGGCGCGGAAGACTACCGCCTGCGCGCGCTGACCCGTTCGCCGGTCTATCGCGCACCGCTGGATGCGCAGTCGGATGCGTGGTTGAACGAACGCTGGAACGAACTCAGCCCCGGCAGCAGCTGCCGCGACGGCAACATCGTCATCGATCACCGCAAGGTGCCGGTGCGCGGGCGCGGCAAGGGCATTGTCTGGTTCGACTTCGCCGGGATCTGCGAAGGACCGCGTGGCACCACCGACTACATCGAGGTGGCGCGCGAATTCCATACGGTGCTGCTGGGCGGCATCCCGCGCTTCGATGCAATGAACGAGGACGCCGCGCGGCGCTTCGTCAACCTGATCGACGAGCTCTACGATCGCCACGTCAACCTGGTCTGCACCGCCGATGCCGCGCCGGTGGCGCTCTACAGCGGGCACCGATTGCAGGGCGCATTCGAGCGCACCGCCTCGCGGCTGATCGAAATGCAGAGCGCCGACTACCTGGCCAGCCAGCACAAGGCCTGAGGAATCAGGTCTGAGGATTCAAGCCTCGATCTGCGCGGTGGTGGCCGGACCGGCGGGGCCACCCGACGCGTTGGGCTCACCCGCTGGACGCATCATCTGCCGCCACGCCGCCAGCATCGCGCCGGCCAGCACCGGGGTGAGCACGGCCAGCAGGCCCAGCTGCCAGATCGTCACCGCCACGGTCGGTCCTGCGACCAGCTGCAATACCGCCGCGACAATCAGCGAAGCAAAGGTCACCGCGAAAATCGTCAGGCCGGTCAGCAGGTAGAACACCAGCATCGCCGACCAGTTGCGCAGGCAGGCGCGCAGGCTGTCGGCCATCGCGGTAAAGGCATCAGCGCCACTGAACAGAATTTGCGGCGCGGCGATGAAGGTCATCCATTTGATCGCCACGAAGGTCACGACCACCAACAGCAGCCACAGCAGCAGTCGTCCCGCCGGCAGGCTGGCGATCAGCGCCGGATCGGCCTGGCCACCGGCGGCGGCGATCGCCTGCAGCTTTTCAAACACCTCCAGCAGGTGGTTGATTTCGTCCATGCCGATCATCAGCAACAGCAGCAGGCCCAGCGCCAGCGAGGCCACGATCTGCGGCAGCAGCGTGGCGATCAGCGCGCGCGCATGGCCATCGCGGATAGGCTGCAGCAGATCGCGCGGATGCACGGGACGGCCGGCATCGACTTCGCGCACCGCCCACACCATGGCGGCAAAGAACAGCGGACCGGCCAGGACCAGCACGAACTGCGCCGCGTAGAACAGCGCCGTCACCCCGGTCATGGCTACCAGCACCACCAGCAGGGTCGAGGCCAGACCCCAGACGATCGGCAGCAGGCCCAGGGCGATCGGCGCCTTGCGCAGCAGAGCGAATCCAGCCAGCAGCCATTCCGCGCCGGCACTGGCCGGCACCTTGTTGATCGTGCTCATCGAAAATCCGTGGGAGAAAGTGTCAGCGGGCCGCTTGCAGCCCGCGTGCGTGTCTGACAAAGCGTCGCAACAGTTTGCGGGCTTGCGGCGCCGCCGTCACGCCGCGCGCGATGGTGCCGGGGCAGCGGCCCTCGTTGCGCAGGTGATCGGCCCGCGCATGCACGTAACCGCGCATGTGGTGGGTGGCGAACTCGGGATGGAACTGCACGCCCCAGACGCGCTCGCGCCAGCGGAAGGCGTGGCAGTCATCCTGCTCCGAACGCGCCAGCACCGTCGCCCCTTCGGGCGGACGCAGCACGGTCTGCACATGGGTGGCGTGCGCGGCAAATTGAGTGGGCAGGCCCGCGAACAGCGGATCCTGTCCGGCGTGATCGTGCAAATCGATGGTCACCGTGCCGGATTCGCGCCCGGCCGGGTTGTAGGCCACTTCGCCGCCCAGCGCATGCGCCAGCAACTGGTGGCCGTAGCAGATGCCCAACACCGGCACGCCTTCGTGGGCGGCGCTGCGCAGCCAGTCGGCGCTGCGTTCGCTCCAGTCGGCGCGGTCGGTGACCATCGCCGCCGAGCCGGTGACGATGATTCCGGCAAAGCCTTCGCGCCGCGGCAGAGCGTCGCCCCGCTCGACATTGCTGACCACCGTTTCATCGGCTTCCAGTCCCGCGGCCACGCGTATCCAGTGCGGAAAGCCGCCATAGCGCCGCATCGAGGCGACCGGCTGGCCGGTCTCGACAATTAGAAAAGGCACTTTGGCGTGGGTGTCCACAGGCGGGAAACGAAGATGGGGCGGGAGCTTCGCCCGTATACTAGCCCGCTTTTCCGCAGTGCACGATAAGCCGATGGCCGCCACCCCCGCACCGACCGTCACCTTCCAGGGCCTGATCCAGACCCTGAACCAGTATTGGGCCGCCCAGGGCTGCGTGCTGATCCAGCCGCTGGACCTGGAAGTGGGCGCTGGCACTTTCCATCCGGCCACCTTCCTGCGTGCGCTCGGCCCGGAGCCGTGGAATGCCGCCTACGTGCAGCCCAGCCGTCGCCCCACCGACGGCCGCTACGGCGAGAACCCCAATCGCCTGCAGCGCTACTACCAGTACCAGGTGGTGATGAAGCCCAACCCCGACAACATCCAGGAGCTGTATCTGGAATCGTTGAAGGCGCTGGGCATCGATCCGCGCGTGCATGACCTGCGCTTCGTCGAAGACAACTGGGAATCGCCGACCCTGGGCGCCTGGGGCCTGGGCTGGGAAGTCTGGCTCAACGGCATGGAGGTCACCCAGTTCACCTACTTCCAGCAGGCCGGTGGCCTGGAGTGCCGGCCGGTGCTGGGCGAGATCACCTACGGCCTGGAACGACTCTGCATGTACCTGCAGAACTGCGACAACGTCTACGACCTGATCTGGACGGTCGGTCCGCAGGGCCCGGTGACCTACGGCGATGTCTACCACCAGAACGAGGTGGAACAGAGCACCTACAACTTCGAATACGCCGACGTGGCCGAGCTGTTCCATCGCTTCGACGCCTGCGAAGCCGAGGCGCTGAAGCTGGTGGACGCCAACCTGCCGCTGCCGGCCTACGAGCAGGTCTGCAAGGCTTCGCACAGCTTCAATCTGCTGGATGCACGCCGGGCGATTTCGGTGACCGAACGCCAGCGCTACATCCTGCGCGTGCGCAAGCTGGCGCAGGCGGTGGCCGAGGCCTACCACGCACAACGCGAGAAGCTGGGTTTCCCGGGTCTGAAGAAGGCAGGCGTCTGATCATGAGCGAACAAAAATCCCTGCTGATCGAACTGGGCACCGAAGAACTGCCGGTCAAGGCGCTGCCCGGCCTGGCGCAGGCGTTCTTCGACGGCGTGATCACTGCGCTGGAAAAGCGCGGCGTCGGTTTCCAGCGCGGCGACGCCAAGCCGCTGTACACCCCGCGTCGCCTGGCGGTGCTGCTACCCGCGGTGGACGTGGAGCAGCCGGAGCAGAAGTCCGAAGTGCTGGGCCCGTATCTGAACATCGCGCTGGACGCCAACGGCGAACCGACCAAGGCGTTGCAGGGGTTTGCCAGCAAGGCCGGCATCGACTGGCAGCAGCTGGAACGCACCACCGACGGCAAGGGCGAGCGTTTCGTCCATCGTGCGACCAAGCCGGGCGCGCGCACCGCGGAACTGCTGCCCGAGGTGATCAGCGAAGCGCTGGCCGGCATGCCGATTCCCAAGCCGATGCGCTGGGGCGATCACGACTACGCCTTTGCCCGTCCGGTGCATTGGCTGGTGGTGTTGCTGGGCAAGGATGTGGTGGACGCCGGCGTGCTCGGCGTGCGCAGTGATCGCATGAGCCGCGGCCATCGCTTCGAGCACGACAAGCCGGTGTGGATCGGTAATCCCGGTGAGTACGTCGACGCGCTGCGCGCCAGCAAGGTGCTGGTGGACGCCGAAGAGCGCCGCGCGCGCGTCGTCGCCGAAGTGCAGCAGGCCGCGGCCAAGGCCGGTGGTTCGGCGCGCATCACCGATGACAATCTGGAACAGGTCGTGTGCCTGACCGAATGGCCGAGCGCAGTGCTGTGCAGTTTCGAGGTGGCGTTCCTGGCGGTGCCGCAGGAAGCGTTGATCGAGACGATGGAGATCAACCAGAAGTTCTTCCCGGTGCTCAACGACGGCGGCAAGTTGACCGAGCACTTCATCGGCATCGCCAATATCGAGTCGCAGAACGTGGCCGAAGTGCGCAAGGGCTACGAGCGCGTGATTCGCCCGCGCTTCTCTGATGCCAAGTTCTTCTTCGATGAAGATCTCAAGCAGGGCCTGGTCGCGATGGGCGATGGCCTGAAGACCGTCACCTACCAGGCCAAGCTGGGCAGCGTCGCCGACAAGGTCGCGCGCGTGGCGGCGCTGGCCGAACACATCGCCCCGCTGGTCGGCGCCGATGCCGCGCAGGCGCGTCGCGCCGCCGAACTGTCGAAGAATGACCTGCAATCACGCATGGTCAACGAGTTCCCGGAACTGCAAGGCATCGCCGGTCGCCATTACGCCAAGGCCGCCGGCGAAGACAGCGGCATCGCCCTGGCCATCGACGAGGCCTACCAGCCGCGTTTCGCCGGCGATGACATCGCGCTGTCGCCGCTGGGCAAGGTGCTGGCGATTGCCGAGCGCCTGGACACGCTGGCCGGCGGCTTTGCCGCAGGCTTGAAGCCGACCGGCAACAAGGACCCGTTTGCGCTGCGGCGCAATGCGCTGGGACTGGCGCGGACGATCATCGAGAGTGGCTTCAATCTGGATCTGCGCGCGTTGCTGGCCCGTGCCAACGCCGGCTTTGCCGAGCGCAACGTGCAGGCGGATGCGAGCGAGCTGTTCGATTTCATCCTCGATCGTCTGCGCGGCTACTACACCGACAAGGGCGTACCGGCCACGCATTTCAATGCAGTGGCCGAACTCAAGCCCGCGTCCCTGTACGACTTCGACACCCGCCTGGATGCGATTGGCACCTTTGCGACGCTGCCGGAGGCCGAGGCTCTGGCTGCAGCCAACAAGCGCATCAACAACATCCTGAAGAAGGCCGACATCGCCATTCCCGCCGGCGAAGATCGCGCACTGCTCAGCGAACCGGCCGAGAGCGCATTGGCCGAGGCGGTGGAAGCGGCGTTGGGCGACACCGACGAGGCGCTGCACAAGCACGACTACGTGCGCGTGCTCAATCGCCTGGCCCTGCTGCGCCCGCAGGTGGATGCGTTCTTCGACAACGTGATGGTCAATGCCGAAGACCCGGCCATCCGCGCCAACCGCCTGGCCCTGCTCAAGCGGCTGGCGGATCGCTTCCGCGCCGTGGCGGCCATCGAGCATCTGTCCGCCTGATCGCATGACGGCGATCACGCTGCTCACCGCCCACGGCGGTGGGCGGCAGTGAGACGGCTCATCCTTATCTGACCTTAACCAGAAAATCCCTGTGCCGGGTATCCTGCCCGACATGCCAAGGACGCCCCCCCACGCCCTCCTGCTCCTGATCCTGCTCCTCGCCTGCCCCGGCCTGGCCCGGGCCGCGGCGACGATCGACAAGGTGCAGATCGAGGGTATCGAAGACGAGTTGATGGTGGAGAACATCAACGTCGCCCTCTCCCTGAACGACGTGCTCGGCGATCGCCTGGGCGAATCCCGCCTGGAGTACCTGCTCGGCGAAGCCGAAGCGCAGACCCGCGAGGCGCTCGAACCGTTCGGTTACTACACGCCCACCATCAAGGTGGATGCGCGCCGCAGCGGCGCCACCGAGGACGAACGCGTCACCGTGGTGATCCAGATCGCGCTCGGCGAGCCGGTGCGGGTGCGCCGTTCCAGCATCAGCATCGATGGCGAGGGCCACGAGGATCGCTATCTCAAGGAAGACCTGGCCGACTTCGCGCCGCGCGTGGGCGAGATCTTCGACCACACCACCTACGAGGCCAGCAAGCTGAAGATCGTGCGGCGCCTGGCGGATCGTGGTTACTTCGATGCCGACTTCACCCAGCGCAAGGTCGAGGTGACACGCGCCGAGCATGCGGCCGATGTCGATCTGGCCTGGGTCAGTGGCATCCGCTACGACATGGGGCCGACCACCTTCCACCAGACCTACTTCGTCGATGGCCTGCTCGACAAACTGGTGTACTGGGAAGAAGGCAGCTATTTCCACCAGGGCAAGCTGGATCGCCTGCGCGAATCGCTGCTCGGCCTGGACTACTTCGCCAACATCGACATCCAGGCCAATCCAGACAAGGCGGTGGACGGCCAGGTGCCCATCGACGTCAATCTGAGCCTGGCCAAGCGCACGCTCTACACCGCCGGTGTCAGCTACGGCAGCGAGAGCGGACCGGGTATCCGGCTGGGCCTGGATCGGCGCTACATCAACTCGCGTGGGCACAAGCTATCCACCCAGCTGGACTATGCGACCAAGCGCAAGATCCTGACCTCGCAATACCGCATCCCCGCCTTCAAATGGCTGGATGGCTGGTTCGCCATCGGCCTGCAGGCCAGCGACGAACAGACCGACTACATCGATCTGCGCCACGTCGAATTCTTCGCCAGCCGCAGCGGCCAGATCACCGAGGACTGGACCGCGGTGGCGTCGATTCACACCCTGCGCGAGCGCTGGGCTTACTACGACGAGTCCGAGGTCGATGATCAAGGCAACCTGGTCAACCTCTACCGCTATGCCACCTTCACCTACCCGCAATTGAAGGCCGACTACCTCAATGCACCGGTGGGCTCCAATCGTCCCGACAAGCTGGCCGGCTCGGTAGTGTTGCGCGGTGGCGTGGAAGGCGCCGGCAGCGATGCCAACTTCGCCCAGTTGCACATCCGCGCGCGCTGGTCGCGCGAGTTCGGTCGCAACAGCGCGTTGATCTTCCGCGGCGAGGTCGGCCACACGTATACCAACGCGCTGGTGGACATGCCGCCTTCACTGCGCTTCTTCGCCGGCGGCGACGGCAGCATCCGCGGCTATGCCTGGCGCGAAGTGGGGCCGCGCAGCGGCGACTACGCGTTGGGCGCCAAGAACGTGGTGACCGGCAGCGCCGAGTACGAGTGGTATCCCAACAGCGGTCAGTTCGGCGGCGCGGTGTTTGTCGACACCGGCAGCGCGTTCAACAGCTACAAGGCCTCGTCCAGTACCGAAGAAGGGGTGACCTCGTTCGACGGCGACGACGATGGATCGTTCAACCTGCGCACCGGCATCGGCATCGGTCTGCGCTGGCGCTCGCCGGTGGGTCCGGTGCGGCTGGACATCGCGCATGGCCTGAACGATCCCGACTCGCAGTTCCAGATTTACCTCAACATCGGCACCAGCCTATGAGCCGCCGCGAAGAAGCCATCACGCCGGAAGAGCGCGAAGCGCGTATCGCCGAACTGCGCACGCGTCGACGCGCACGCATGCGCAAGTTGGCGGTGCGCGGCGCCATCGGCAGCGCGGTGCTGCTGGTGCTGGTGCTGATTGCCGCGTACTGGCTGCTGCAGACCGTGGCTGGCCGTGACGTGCTGCTGGCGCAGATCGTGGCGCGGCTGCCGGCCAATTCGTCCTTCACCTACAAGCAGGTGGACGGCCCGATCGCCGGTCCGTTGACCCTGCGCGGCGTGGATTTCCGCTGGGACAAAATCCACTTCACCGCCGATCGCGTCTATCTGGATCCGGATCTGCGCCCGCTGCTGGGCCGTCGTCTGCGCCTGGATGCGCTGGAGATCCAGGGCGCGATGCTCGACATCCCCGAGAGCGAGGAACCGTTCGAGCTGCCAAGCTGGCCCGAGTCGTTGCCGGCCATCGAGATGCCCATCGCGATCCAGGCTGATTCCCTGGTGATTGATGGCTTTGTAGTGAAGCAGTCCGGCGAGTCGATGATCAACGTGCGGCGCGCGCGCGGCGGCATCGATATTGGCAATGGCTATTTCCATGCCAGCAAGCTGGCCGTCGACAGCGACCGCGGCGACTTCCGTGTGCATGGCGGCTACGCCCCGCGCAATGACTATCTGACCGACGTGGTGGTCACGGCCGTGTTCCCGGCGCCGCTGGGCAAGTCACCGGCGCGTCTGGGCCTGGTCGCGCGCGGCAACGTCGACAAGATGGACCTGGGCATCGGTGGCAACGCACCGGCGCCGTTGCGGGTGGCGGTGTCCATCCGCGGCAGCAAGGAGCCCACCTGGCGCTTCAGCGGCCGCACCGAATTGCTCGACCTGCAGGCGCTTGCGCTGACCGTGGACAGCCTCCCGCTGATCTTCGACCTGCGCGCCGATGGCGCACGCGGTGAAGCGCGTCTGCAGGGTCGCGTCGCGCAGGGCGATCTCTCGGTGGTGATAGATCCTTCGCACGTGGCGCTGAAGAATGATGTATTGACCGTGCAACCGCTGGTGGTACGCGCCTTCGAAGGCGTCACCACCCTGCGCGGCACCGCCGACTTCACCGATCGCGAGAATCCGCAGTTCAAGTTCGCGGTCAACGCGCGCGGTCTGCGTTGGGGTGAGAACGCCGACACCGCCATCAGCGGCGATGCGGATCTGGGCGTGGCCGGACAACTCAAGGCGTGGGCGGCCAATGGCAAGGCGCGGCTGGCGCGCGCCGATGATCGCGCCAGCGTGGAGTTCCGCGCCAGTGGCGATGATCAACGCGCCAGCATCCAGTCGCTGCAGGCGAAGATGCCGACCGGCACGCTCGACGCCAGCGGCGAGGTGGCCTGGACGCCGCTGCTGGACTGGGACGTCAAGGCCAAGCTGGCCGGCTTTGATCCGGGCTATTTCCTGGCCGACTGGGACGGCAATCTGTCCGGCGAGTTCAGCAGCAAGGGCCAGGCGCGCGAGACCGAAGGTTTCGATGCCACGCTGGACCTGCCGCGCCTGACCGGTCGCCTGCGTGGGCGTCCGGTGGATGCACGTGGCAAGTTCGCCCTGCATGGCAATGACGGTGACGGCGAGCTGGCAATGACCCTGGGCGGCAGCCGCGTGCAGGCCAAGGGCCGTGTCGGCGACACGCTGGCCATCGACGCTGCGCTCAGTCCGCTGCATTTGAACGACCTCGCGCCGAATGGCAGCGGTACTTTGACCGGCACGCTCAAACTCACCGGTGCGCGCACCGCGCCCAACATCGATGCCAACCTCACTGGCAATGCGCTGCGCTGGGACGACTACAGCGCCGGGCAGCTGAGCCTGCGCGGTCGCCTGCCCTGGCGCAACGGCAATGGCGAACTGGCGGTACGCGCCAGCGCGGTCAACGTGGGCATGGTGCTGGACGAACTGCGCCTGGATGCACGCGGCGCGGTCGAGAACCTGCGCGTGGATGGCAATGCACGCAACGACATGGGCGCGGTCGCGCTGTCCGGCACCGCGCAACGCCGTGGCGAGAACTGGCAAGGCACGCTCGATACCCTGCGCATTGCGCCCTCCAAGGGCGGACCGTGGAGCCTGCGCGAGTCCGCGCGTTTCAGCCAGCGCGGCAGCAACTGGACCCTCAGCGATGCCTGCCTGGCGGCTTCCAGTGGCGATACGCTGTGTGCGCGCGCGGATTGGCCAAGACAAGGGCTGGTGGTGCATGCCGATGCGCTGCCGCTGACCTTGATCCATCCGTGGCTGCCCGAGAACAGCGGTCGCCCGATCACTTTGCGCGGCGTGGTCGCCATCGACGCCAACCTGCGGCCGCGCGGCAAGGCCTTCGAGGGCAAGATCCACATCGCCTCGCTGGAAGGCGGCTTGAAGCTCGGCAACAACGCGCGCGGCGAGTTGATTGTCTACGACAACTTCACCTTCGATGCCGACTTCAATCCGCAGCGCATCCATGCGCGCCTGGGCACCGGCTTCAAGGGCAACGGCTATGTCGATGCCACCGTCGATACCGGTTGGGACGAGTTCTCGCCGTTGAAGGGCGATCTGTACTTCCACAATTCGCGTCTGTTCTGGCTGGAACTGTTCTCGCCGGATCTGGTGCGCCCGCGTGGACAGCTGGCGGGCCATATCGGCCTGGCCGGCACGCGTGGCCGGCCGGCATTAAGTGGCGAGGCCGACCTGACCGAATTCACCGGCGAACTGCCGTCGCTGGGCATCACCCTGTCCGAAGGCACGGTGCGCCTGGTCGCGCTGGCCGACGGCAGCGCCAGCATCAACGGAACGGTCAAGTCCGGCGAAGGCGTGTTGAAAGTCGACGGCAGCCTGGGCTGGAACAACGACACCACGCCGCTGCGGTTCAATGTGTCGGGCAACAACGTGATGGTCGCCAATACGCCCGACCTGAAAGCCATCGCATCACCGAACATCCAGGTGGGCTTTGCCGACAACACCATCCAGGTGCGCGGCAACGTGACCGTGCCGTCGGCGACCATCAATGTCGAGAAGCTCGACGACGGCGTGTCCGCGTCCGAAGACGTGGTGGTGCTGGACCCGGCCGATCCGGAGCGCGCGCCCAGCTCACGCCTGGACCTGGATCTGGGCATCGCCCTGGGTGACGCAGTGGCACTGACCGGCTATGGCCTGGAAGGCACGATCACCGGCCAGATGCAGGTGCGCTCACGCCCGGGTCGCGACATGGTCGCTACTGGCCGACTGGATGTGGACGGTCGCTACGAGGCTTATGGCCAGAAACTGGTGATCACCCGCGGCGAACTGACCTGGAGCAACAACGAGGTCAGTGATCCGCGCATCAACATCCGCGCCCAGCGCGAGGTGGTCAGCGCCAATGTCACCGCGGGCATCGATGTGACTGGCCGCGCCAGCGCACCGCGCGCCAAGGTCTGGTCGGATCCGGCTTCGTCCGAATCCGAGGCCCTGTCGTACCTGGTCCTGGGTCGTCCGCTGGGCTCGACCAGCACCGACGAATCGCAGCGCATCAACGCGGCCTCGTCGGCTTTGTCGGCCGGCGCCGGTCTGCTCGCCTCGCAGCTGGGCGCCAAGATAGGTCTGGATGATGCCGGCGTGCTGGAATCGCGCACGCTCGGTGGTTCGGTGTTTGGCGTGGGCAAGTACCTCTCGCCCAAGTTGTACGTGAGCTATGGCGTGTCCATGGTCGGCGCCGGCTCGGTGGTCACGCTGAAGTACCTGCTGCGCAAGGGCTTCGATGCGGAAATCGAGTCCAGTACCATCGAGACTCGCGGTTCCATCAACTGGCGCAAGGAAAAATAAGCCACGCGCCATCACACAAAGGGGACGTGTATGGGCAGGAAGTTGCAGGGAAGTGCCGGCGCGCTGTCGGCAGCGATGGTGACAGGGGCGATGGTGTTGACGATGGGATTGGCCGGCACGGCGTGGGCCGGTACGGCGCTGCCGGACGGGCCGCATATTTCGGTGTCCGGCGAAGGCAAGGTAAGTGCGAAGCCGGATCAAGTCCGCCTGGTCTTCGAGTTCGAGAGTCGAAACGCCCAGGTACTGCCTGCCAAGCAGAGCGTCGACAACGCCGTCAACAAAGTGCTGGCCTTGCTGCCGGGATTCGGAATCGAGGATGCCGATGTCACCGCCAGCGAACTCAGCGCCTCGGAAGACATCGACTACAGCAATAGCGGCAGGCGCATCAGCAACGGTTACGAGGCTTCGCGTCGCGTGACCGTGGTGCTCAAGGACATCGGCCGGGTGAACCAGTTGATCGATGCCGGCCTGGCCGCAGGCGCCAGCGGGTTTGGCGGTGTGGATTTTGAATCCTCGCAAGCCGAACAGCTGCGCGAGCAGGCGCGTGCCATGGCGGCGGAAAATGCACGCAGCAAGGCCAGTGCCAGCGTCAAGCACTTTGGCGCCACGCTGGGTCCGATCTACAGCATTGGCAGCGTCAATTCGCAAAGTCCCGATCGCTATGGCGCGACCTTGGATGCCGTTACGGTCTCGGGATCCCGTCGCCGTTCGGAAGGCGTGTACCTGCGACCCAGCGTTGAGTTCGTCGAGACCGTGCAGGTGGTGTTCGACGTGAAGCGCTGATGGCCAGGACGTCCGCCGCGTCTTCGCTGCTGGCCCGGCGCCTGGCAACGCAAGGCGTCAGCCAGTCGCTGGGCGGTAGCGTGCTGGAAAGCGTGCGTCACCTGCTCGCTGTGCAGGCGCAAGATCACTACGCCTCGCTGTGGGCGCTGGGATTGCGCACGCGCGACGCGGACGAAGCCACCGTGGAGCGCGCCGTACGCGATCGCCTGATCGTCCGCAGCTGGCCGATGCGCGGCACTCTGCATCTGGTCGCCGCCGAAGACCTGCGCTGGATGCTGTCGTTGATGGCTGCGCGCATCATTGGCCTGGACCGCGCCCGCATCGAGCGCGATTTCGGACTGCACGAACAGGCCCTGGGGCGGTGTCGAGACGCTGTCGTTCGCGTACTGGAGGGCGGACGTGCATTGTCGCGGCCGACCCTGTACGCCGCTCTGGCCGCGCGCGGCATCGACATCGCCGGCCCGCGCGGCTTGCAGATCCTCGGCCGACTCGCGCATGAGGGATTGATCTGCCAGGGCCCGCGCGAAGGCAAACAACCTACCTTCGTGCTGCTGGATGAGTGGCTGGCGCCGCAGCCGACGCTGGATCGCGACGAAGCCCTGGCCATGCTCGCGCGCCGCTATGTCGCCGGCCACGGTCCGGCCAGCGTGCGGGATCTGGCCTGGTGGTCGGGCCTGACCTTGAGCGATGCCCAGCGCGCGTGGGATCTGGCGAGATCTGATCTGGAAACGCTGCAGCACGACGGGGTCGAGTATGCCTTCGTCGAACGCGGTCTGGCCGAAGCCAAACCCGCTATCTACCTGTTGCCCGCCTTCGATGAATACCTGGTCGGTTATGCGGATCGCGCACCGATGATCCCGCCACAGCATCATCGCCGCGTGGTCTGCGCCAATGGCCTGTTCAATCCCACGGTGATCATCGGCGGCCGCGTGGCGGCGACCTGGAAGCGCGAGCTGCGCAAGGATCGCGTCGACATCACCCTCGCGCCACTGCGCGCTCTCAACGCCAGCGAGCGCAAGGCCATCGCCCGCGCCGCCAGGGACTATGGCCGCTTCCTCGGCCTGCCCGTTCAGCTCGACACCTGATCGCCCACACCATCACGCAACGGCGCACAAGTATCCAAGGCGCAATTGCCGCGCTGGTTGCGGGCCGCTAAGGTCGCAGGCTGACTCGCCTACGGAAAACGCCGCCGATGACTTCGCGCACTCCGCTTTCACTGCTTGCCCTGGGCATCGCCCTGGCCCTGCCCGCCCATGCCTACGAAGGCATGTGGATGCCCTCGCAGTTGCCGGAGTTGGCCAAGCCGCTGCGCGAGGCCGGCTTTGAAGGCGATCCCGCAAGCCTGGCGGATCTGACCCGGCCGCCGCTCAATGCGGTGGTCAAGGTGGGCGGCGCCACCGGCGCGTTTGTTTCGCCCGATGGCCTGGTGTTGACCAACCACCACGTGGCTTACGGGGTGATCCAGTACAACTCCAAGCCGGAGAAGAACCTCATCGACGAGGGTTACACGGCAGCGGATCGCGCCAGCGAACTGCCGGCCAATCCGGACTATCGCGTGCTGGTCACGGTCGGCTTCGATCGCGTCACCGATCAGGTGCTGCAGGCGGCGCAGGGCAAGACCGGCCGCGCCTACTACGATGCGGTGGAAGCCACCAACAAGCGCATCGTCAGCGAGTGCGAGCAGGAAGCCGGCATGCGCTGCAGCGTGGCAACGATGTACTACGGCGCCGACTTCTACCGCATCAAGCAACTGGAACTGCGCGACATCCGCCTGGTCTACGCACCGCCGCGCGCCATCGGCAACTACGGCGACGAAATCGACAACTTCATGTGGCCGCGCCACACCGGCGACTTCACCCTGCTGCGCGCCTACGTGGGCAAGGATGGCAAGCCGGCCGCGTACAGCCCGGACAACGTGCCCTACCGCGCACCCGCACATCTGCAGATCGCCACCGATGGCCCGAAGGAAGGCGACTTCGCCATGCTCGCCGGTTATCCGGGCGTGACCTATCGCCACCGCTTCGCCAGCGAGTTCAAGGAGCGCATCGAGTGGGGCCTGCCCGCTTCGGTGGAAGTGCTCAATGACTTGATCGACATCGTGCAGCAGCGCGGCAAGACCGATCCTGCCGCCGGCGTGAAGTACGCCAGCCAACTGTCCAGCCTGAAGAACAGCAGCAAGCGTTTCAGCGGCGAGCTGGAAGGCCTGCGCCGCTCCAACGCCATCCAGGTGCGCGCCGATGCGCAGCAGGCGATGTATGCCTGGCTGGCCAAGTCCGGTGGCGATGCCAAGGCCACCCGCGCCAACATCGACCAGGCGCAGGCTCTGCTGGATGGCGCCAGCGCCATGCGCGAGCGCGATCTGCTGCTCAACCTGCTGCCGCTGCAGACCCAGTTGTTCAAGACCGCGCTGACCGCGCAGCGTTGGGCGCAGGAGCGCGGCAAGCCGGATGCCCAGCGCGAATCCGGTTACCAGGATCGCGATCTCGCCTTGATCGAAGGCCAGTTCAAGCAGGTGCAGCGTCGCTACGACGCCGGCATGGAGCGCGCCCTGCTGACCGAACTGCTGGGCCGCTACCAGAAGCTCCCCGATGCGCAGCGCCTGCCCGAGTTCGACGCTGCGTTTGGTCGCGACGCCGCCAGCCTGGCGGCGACGCTGGAGCGGGTTTACTCCGGCACCCGGTTGGGCGACGAAGCTACCCGATTGGCCTTGCTGAAAGCCGATCCCGCGACGATTCAGCAGTCGGACGATCCCCTGCTGGCCCTGGCCGCGCAGCTGCAGCCGGCGTTCCTGCGCAAGGAAGAGCAAGGCAAGCAGCGCGAAGGTGATCTGCTGCGCCTGCGCCCGGCCTACATGCAGGCGTTGATGGGTTACTACCGCAGCCAGGGCCGCTCGATCTTTCCGGATGCCAACAGCACGCTGCGCGTCAGCTATGGCACGGTGGAAGCGCTGCATCCACGCGACAGCGTGACCTACTCGCCGGTGACCACGGTAGCCGGCATCGTCGAGAAGAACACCGGCGTGGTTCCGTTCGACGCACCCAAGCCCTTGCTGGCCGCGATCGCCAAGGGCGACTTCGGCAGCACCGCCGATCCCGTGTTGAAGACGCAGACGGTCAACTTCCTGACCAACCTGGACACCACCGGCGGCAACTCCGGCTCACCGGTGTTGAATGCGCGCGGCGAGTTGATTGGCCTGAACTTCGACAGCAACTGGGAATCGGTGAGCGCGAGCTGGATGTTCGACCCGCGCTACAAGCGCGCCGTGCACGTGGACATGCGCTACCTGCGCTGGTTGCTGGCCAAGGTACAGCCGGCGCCGCAGCTGCTCAAGGAATTGAATCTGCCGGCGGAGTAAGCCGGCAAACGGCAGAGGAGCGGCATCAGCTGCTCCCAGCTGTTGCGTCAGGCAAGCAGAATCTCGCGCAGGAATGCATCAAGACGATCATCCAGCGGCTCACGCGCCGGTATTCGCGGGTGGTTCGCTTCCATCATCGCCAGTTCGCGTTCGATGTACGCGCTGATCTCCGGAATGCGCGGTCCATCCTCCACTTCGCGACTGACGCGCTTGACCGCCAGCAGGGCATCGATTGCGTCGCGCAACGATCCGATGGGCAGCAAGCGATCAAGCAGATCCTCGAACGCCATGGGTGGCGGCAGGCTCTCCTGTTCGATCCAGCGGCAGGCGAGGATGGGCCGCAGCACGTACAGGTATTTCTTGGTGCGGATTCGCTCGCCGCGCAGATAGCCGCGGAAGTTCAACTTGGCCATGCTGTGGTAGTGGTGCCAGGCCGCGACGCGCGAGTAGCAGGCCTCGGCAAGCTCATGCAGTCGCGGTGCAATCTTCTCGTCGCTGCGGTAGACGATGGGCGAGCGCAGCCACTCCGACAGAGTCGGGTTGGACTTGGCCAGAAGCCTCAGCGCCTTGCGCAGATCCCAGCCGCTGACATCCAGCTCCGAATCGATTGGCAGTTCGATGACATCGCGTTGCGGCTGCCCGGGGCCAGTGCGTTCATTGACCGAGAGATACCAGGGCAACGAATGCACATAGACGAAGCGGGCATCGTAGTCGCTATCGGGCGATGAGAAGCCCCAGCCACGGCTGCCGGATTCGCACGCAAACACGATGCGCACGTCATGCCTTTGCTCTATGCCATCCAGGGCCGATTGCACGGCTGCCCGCATCTCGGGTGCGATGGGGTGGATATCCGGATTCTCGATGTTCATGCCTTCCCTGGAACGACGCGCGTGCTGCGCGCTTACAGCATAGCGTTCACGCCACCTGTGCGCGTCTGGCGCGCGTCAGGTGCACCAGCAGCAGCGAGATGGCGGCGGGCGTCATGCCCGGAATCCGCTGCGCCTGGCCCACCGTCTGCGGCTGCACGCGGCTGAGTTTCTGCTGCGCTTCGGCGGACAGGCCATGCACGCCGGCAAAGTCGAAACCTTCCGGTATGGGCGTGGCTTCGTTGCGCTGCTGGCGTTCGATTTCCTCGCGCTGGCGATCCAGATAGCCGGCGTACTTGACGCCAATCTCGACCTGCTCTGCCACCTTGGCGTCGTCGACAGCGGGGCCGAAGGACGGCACCTGCATCAACTGGGCGTAATCCAGTTCCGGTCGCTTGATCAGATCCAGAACGTTGGTCTCGCGGCTTACCGCCACGCCCAGGGTGGCCTCCAGATCGCGGCCGAGCGCGTTGTTGGGCGTGGCCCAGAGCGCGCGCAGGCGATCGGTTTCGCGGCTCACCGCTTCGCGCTTGGCGCTGAAGCGCTGCCAGCGATCCTCGTCCACCAGGCCCAGTTCGCGACCGGTTTCGGTCAGGCGCAGGTCGGCGTTGTCCTCGCGCAGCTGCAGCCGGTACTCGGCGCGGCTGGTGAACATGCGGTACGGCTCGTTGGTGCCGTGGGTGATCAGATCATCGATCAGCACACCGATATAGGCCTCATCGCGACGCGGCGACCAGGCCGGCTGGCCCTGTACATGGCGGGCGGCGTTGAGGCCGGCGATCAGGCCCTGCGCGGCGGCTTCCTCGTAACCGGTGGTGCCGTTGATCTGGCCGGCGAAGAACAGGCCGGACACCGCCTTGGTTTCCAGCGAAGCCTTGAGGCCGCGCGGATCGAAGAAGTCGTATTCGATCGCGTAACCGGCGCGGGTGATATGCGCCTGCTCGAAACCGCGGATGCTGCGCACCAGATCCAGCTGCACGTCGAACGGCAGCGAGGTGGAGATGCCGTTGGGATAGATCTCCACCACCTCCAGGCCTTCGGGCTCGACGAAAATCTGGTGGCTGGCCTTTTCGGCGAAGCGCACCACCTTGTCCTCGATCGACGGGCAATAGCGCGGGCCGATGCCTTCGATCTGGCCGGTGTACAGCGGCGATCGATGCAGCGCATTGCGGATGATCTCGTGGGTGCGCTCGCTGGTGTGGGTGATCCAGCACGACACCTGCGCCGGGTGATCGGCCACCTCGCCCAGGAACGACATCACCGGCATCGGCGTGTCGCCGGGCTGCTCTTCCATCACCGAGTAATCGAGCGTGCGGCCATCGATGCGCGGCGGCGTGCCGGTCTTCAGGCGATCCACCACGAAGCGGCCTTCGCGCAGCTTGTGCGCCAGCGCGGTCGCCGGCGGATCGCCGGCGCGGCCAGCGGCGTATTGGGTTTCGCCGACATGGATCTTGCCGGCCAGGAAGGTGCCCGCGGTCAGCACCACGGCCTGGGCATGGAAGCGCAGGCCGGTCTGGGTGACGGCGCCGCGCACGACTTCGCCTTCCAGAATCAGGTCATCGACTGCCGACTGGAACACGGTGAGGTTGGGCTGGGCTTCGACGGCGTGGCGGATGGCCAGGCGATAGAGAGTGCGGTCGGCCTGGCAGCGGGTGGCGCGCACGGCCGGCCCCTTGGATGCATTCAAGGTGCGCCACTGGATGCCGGCGCGATCGGCGGCACGCGCCATGACCCCGCCCAGGGCATCGATCTCCTTGACCAGGTGGCCCTTGCCGATGCCGCCGATGGCCGGGTTGCAGCTCATCGCGCCGACGGTTTCGACGTTGTGGGTCAACAGCAGTGTGCGCGCGCCGGCGCGGGCCGAGGCCAGCGCGGCTTCGGTGCCGGCGTGGCCGCCGCCAATGATGATGACGTCGTAGCGGTAAAAGTCCTGGCTCATGTTCTTTGGGACAAGGTCTCTTGGCCTGCGGCCATGTCAGCGGGGCGCCGGTTCCGGACCGGTCGCCAAAGTTGGCACGCTTCCTGCGATATCTCCGAGGCACCCGATGTGGCAAGCGACAGGGGCGTGGGCTGGGATTGGAACAGGGGCCAGCCATGCGCACTTCGGGGATGCCGGGCCGGTAGTCGGGGGACTACCGGCTCTTTTTTTGTGCGCGAAGGATACCGCGCCCGGCATGAAAAAGCCCGGCAAGGCCGGGCTTGGGTGTTGCTGGAACTAGGCGCCGACGTCCGGCAGGGACCGGAACAGGGGGGATCCAGAAAGCCCCACCGGACGTCGACATTGAACCTTCATTGCGAGTCACGTCAGAAAGCGACGCAACCGGTCAACTCTGGTTCGAGTTTGCCGACAGCCGGTTGGCGGGGCCCCGATCAGTCCTCCAGAACCTTGGCCCGGCCACCTCCGCGTGGCGGATAGGCCCGCGGAGCCGGGGCGTTGCCGCCGGTGGCGCGCGACGGGGACGACGAGCGCGGCATCGACTGCGGGCTGGTGTAGCTGCGCGGCACCGCCGGGTTTGCGGAGTTGGTCCGGGTGCTCGGCGGACGCTGGTAGCGCGGCCGACCCTGGTTGTACTGCTGGCTGTTCTGCTGGCTCGGCGGCGGCGCCTGCCCAGGCACCATCGGATGCTGGCCGGATTCCCGCCACGCGCCGCGGGTGGGATCGCGCCAGGGCGCCGGACGGTTGCCGCCCGGACCGCTGCCCGGCGGATTGGGCCGGTCATGGTCGCCGTTGTGGCCGTGGCCCGGACGCGGCGGTGGATGGTGCGGGCGGTAGTACGGATAGTTGGGGCCGTAGTAGCCGTAGTAGGGATTGCCATAGCCGTAGCGGTACGGGCTGTAGTAACCGCCGCCGTAGTAGCCACCGTAACCGCCATAGGGAACGCCGTAGTTGTAGCCCCCGATATAGCGAACCTGCGGTCGGCCCTGATAGTAGCCGCCCGGTCCGCTGGCGCCTGGCTGTTCGTAAGTCGCGCAGCCGCCCAGGGCGGTCGCAGCGAGAGCAGCAGTGAGCAACAGTCTGAGTTTCATCGGATTCCCCTGTGGATTTCCACGCAGGCAGCTTCGGGCTAAAGCGTTGAATCCGTGCTTAATTCAGCCTGAGGCCTGGCGCGCTCTTTACCCGGCATTGTGACTCAGAAGACAGCAGCGAACGCCTCACTATGCGTTAACCTTTTCGCATGCCGGACTCCACCCCTACGTTCGACGACATCCTCGCCGCTGCCGCACGGATTGCGCCCCACGCCCACACCACCCCGGTGTTGCACTCGCGCGAGCTCGATGCAATGGCCGGTTGCACGCTGCTGTTCAAGGCCGAACCCTTGCAGCGCGGCGGCGCTTTCAAGTTCCGCGGCGCCTGCAATGCGGTGTGGGCCTTGTCCGACGAGGCCGCCCGGCGAGGCGTCGTCACCCATTCTTCCGGCAACCATGGCGCCGCCCTGGCCCTGGCCGCACACACGCGCGGCATCGCCTGCCACGTGGTGGCGCCTGACGGCGCTGTCGCCACCAAGCTGGCGGCCATCGCCCGCTACGGCGCCGTGCTGCACCGCTGCGAAGCGAACACGGCGGCGCGCGAAGCGGCCTGTGCGCGCTTGCAGACCGACACCGGCGCCAGTCTGGTTCATCCGTTCACCGATCCCTACGTGATGGCCGGTCAAGGCACCGCCGTGCTCGAACTGCACAACGCCCAGGGTCCGCTGGATACCGTGATTACCCCGGTAGGCGGCGGCGGTCTGTTGGCCGGCAGCGCGATTGCCATGGCCACGCTGGCCCCCGACTGCGCTGTGTTCGGCGCCGAGCCACAAGGCGCCGACGATGCCGCACGCTCGCTGGCTGCTGGCGAGCGCCTGCCGGATTTCGTGCCCGATACGATATGCGATGGTCTGCGTACGCCGGTGGGCGTGCCCAATTTTGCCGTCCTGCAGCGACACAAAGTGCAGGTGCTGGTCGCCGATGACCGCGAAACCATCGCGGCCATGCGCCTGGTGTGGCAATGCCTGAAGCTGGTGGTCGAGCCTTCCTCGGCGGTCGCACTGGCGGTGCTGCTCAAGCATCGCGAGCGCTTTGCCGGCCAGCGTGTGGGGCTGGTCCTGTCCGGCGGCAATGTGGATCTGGATGCCCTGCCGTGGAGCCACACATGAGCAGCCGTGTCCGTCGCCGCCGACGCACCGGCGCCTGGGGTTGGCTATGGCGAATCCTGCTGGTGCTGCTGCTGTGGTTGGTCGGCGTCGCCGCCTACATCGTCTGGGTGGGCAACCGCGACCAAGCGGCACCGGCCGACGTGATCATCGTGCTGGGTGCGGCGGCCTACGACGCCAAGCCCTCGCCGGTATTCGAGGAACGCATCCGCCACGGCATTGACCTGTACAAGCGGGGCCTGGCCAGCACGCTGATCTTTACCGGTGGCTACGGTGGCCTGGGCGCACGTTTCTCCGAAGCCCAGGTGGGCCGGCGCTATGCGCTGAAACAAGGCGTGCCGGAAAAGGCCATCCTGATTGAATCGGTATCGCGCAACACCCACGAGAACCTGCGCCAGGCCGCGGCATTGATGCAGACCCATGATCTGCACCGCGCCATCGTGGTCAGCGATCCGCTGCACATGGCACGTGCGCTGCGCATCAGCGCGGAATTGGGCATCCCGGCGGTGGGCTCGCCAACGCCGACCACGCGTTTCCGAACGTTTGCCACGCGCTGGCGTTTCCTGCTGGCCGAGGTCTACTTCTTCCATCGCGACCGCCTGCCACAGGCGCGGTGAAAGCAGGCGCGGAGTATTATCCAGCGCATCGCGGCAGGCACCGACGGGGGACTCGCATGAAGATCGACGGTAACCGCAAGCAGGATCGCGCCACCGAGCTGGTGCTCACCTACTACGCCGCGTTCAATCGCGGTGACTGGGACGGCATGCTGGCGCTGCTCAGTGACGACGTCGCGCACGATCTCAACCAGGGCGCGCGTGAAATGGGCCGCGAGGCCTTTGCCGCCTTCCTGGCGCGGATGGACGGCAGCTACCGCGAACAGTTGCGCGACATCGTGGTGCTGGCCTCGCTGGATGGCGATCGCGCCGCGGCCGAGTACGTGGTGCATGGCCAATACCTGCGCAGCGATGAAGGCCTGCCGCCCGCCCAGGGCCAGACCTATGTCCTGCCTGGCGGGGCCTTCTTCGATATCCGCGACGACCGCATCGCGCGGGTGAGCAACTACTACAACCTGCAGGACTGGATCCGCCAGGTCGGCGGCTGACGGTTCAATCGCCCTTGCGGCGGATCGGGATGCGCGACAGCGGCACGCTGGCGATCTCCTCGCCGCCCTGGCGTATCGGCGCACCGGGTTCGGGCGCCCAGGCGTGGGCGTAGATCACTTCCCAGGTGCTCGGCAGCTTGCCATCGGCGCCACGCATGGGTTCGTAGGCGTCGGCAGCGCGTTCGAAGCGACGCCGGCCAGTGAGCGAATGCCGGCGCGACTGCAAGGCGTTGGTGGCGCCCATCGCACGCAGCTCGCGCATCAGCGCGGGCAGGTCCGGATAGGTCAGGGTGAAGCGATCGCGATCCAGCACCGGATCGCGGAAACCGGACATCAGCAAGGCATCGCCAAACTGCGCGATGGGCGTAAAGCGGCTGACATGCGGCGCGTCATCGGCATCGGCAAAGGCCTCGCGCAATTCCTGCAGGGTTTCCGGGCCGAAGGTGGAGCACAACAGCAGGCCGCCGGGTTTGAGCGCGCGGCGGAAGCCGGCAAACACCGCCGGCAGATCATCCATCCACTGCAGGCAGAGATTGGAGAAGATCACGTCGACGCTGGCTTCGGCCAGCGGCAGCGCGCGGGCATCGGCGCAGACGCGCGCGAACGGCTTCCACCAGCCCGCGCGTTTGCCGGCCTGGGCCAGCATGGGCAGCGACAGATCCAGCGCCACCACCTGCGCCTTGGGCCAGCGCTTGCGCATGGCGGCAGCGGCATGGCCAGGGCCGCTGCCCACATCCAGCACGACGCCAGGAGCGCGTTCGCCCAGGTAGTCCAGCGATTCCAGCAGACGTTTTTCCACCTCGTGCTGGAGCACGGCGGCGGCATCGTAGCTGGCGGCGGAGCGCGAGAAGGCGCGGCGGATATGGCGCGGGTCGAATTCGGACTTCATCGTGGGGCTATTTTGACTGATTGACCGACGCCGCACAGCGTGTGGCCGCGACGATGCCGCCGCTCAAGGCGACAGCGGCGCGACCTCGGGATGCAGGGTGCGCACGAATTCCAGCAGCTCGCGCGCCACCTCATCGGCGTGGCCCAGGAACGGCGCATGGCCGCCACCGCGGATGTCCAGGTGATGACTCCACGGCGCCAGCGCGGCGGCATCGCGCATGCCCGCGGGCGACACCAGGCGATCGCGCTGGCCAGAAATCCACAGGCTGGGCACGCGAAGATCGGCCAGATCGGCGCGCAAGTCGCAGGTTTCGAGCAGATGCAGGCCTTGCTGCAAGGCCTCGGCATCGGGCTCGCCGCGCGCGTACAAGGTCTGCTTGAGGCTGCGCAGTTCTTCGCGCGCGTGGCTGGAGCCAATCGTATCCAGCGCCAGGAAACGCTCGAGCGTGCCGCGAAAGTCTCGCTGCAGATCCTGCCCGAACTGGTGGAAGACACTGCTTTCCACCGCGTGCGGCCAGTCGTGCGCGCGCACGAAGCGCGGAGTGGCGGCAATCAGCGCAACGCCCTGCACCTGATCCGACAGCAGCGCCGCGCGCAGCGCGAACAGGCCACCCAGCGACCAGCCCAACCAGATGGCCGCAGGCACCTGCGCAAGCAGTTCGCGCGCGCACGCATCCAATTGCAGGGAAGGATGTGGATCCCGGCTCTGTCCATGCCCCGGCAGATCCACGCAATACAGCGTGCAGCGATCCGCCAGCCGTTCCACCAGCGGCGCGAACACGCCGCCGTGCAGGGCCCAGCCATGAATCAGTACCAGCGCCGGGCCCCGCCCGGTAACTTCGATATGCAACGTCATGACATCTCAGGCGGCGCCGCGGATGCGACGAATCGCCTCCCAGGATCGCGCCAGCACTTCCACCAGCGCATCGACCTGCTGCGGCGAATGCAAAGCGGTCAGGGTAATGCGCAGGCGCGCCTTGCCTTCCGGCACGGTGGGTGGCCGGATCGCCGGCACCCAGAAGCCCGCGCTTTCCAGCGCCGATGCCAACGCCAGCGCATTGGCTTCCTCGCCACACAAGACCGGCTGGATGGGCGTGTCCGAGGCCATCAACTCCAGGCCGCGCCCCTGCGCCGTGCTGCGGAAACGATCGATCAGGGTCTGCAGTTTCTCGCGCCGCCAATGATCGCGCTGCGCATGTTTGACCGCCACCCGCGTGGCAGCCGCCTGCGCCGGCGGCAGGGCGGTGGTGTAGAGATAGGGACGCGCGGTTTCCGACAGATGCTGGATCAAGGCATCGCTGCCGACCACCACGGCGCCATAGCCGCCCAGCGCCTTGCCCAGCGTCACCAGTTGCAGCGGTACTTCTTCCACGCCCATGCGCGCTTCGGCCACGCTGCCGCGGCCATCCGGGCCACGCACGCCTACGCCATGCGCGTCATCCACGTACAGCAAGGCCTGCTGCATGCGCGCCACCAGGCTCAGCGCGCGCAAGGGCGCCACATCGCCATCCATGCTGAAAACTCCGTCCGTGGCCAGCATCGCCGCGCCCTCGGGCGACTGCTTGAGCTGGCGCAACGCGCCTTCCGGATCCAGATGCGGGTATCGCCGCAACTTGCAGCCGGCCAGACGCGAGGCGTCAATCAGGCTGGCGTGGTTGAGCCGGTCCTGCACGCAGACGTCGCCGTCTTCCAGCAGTGCCTGCTGCACCGCCAGATTGGCCATGAAGCCGCTGCCAAACAGCAGCGCGCGCGGATAGCCGAGCCATTGCGCGATGTCCTTTTCCAGGCCGTCGTGCGCCGCGCCGTGGCCACTGATCAGATGCGATGCGCCCGCACCCGCGCCATCGCGCCCGGCGCCGTCCTGCAAGGCACTCACCACTTCGAACTGTTGTGACAGGCCGAGGTAATCATTGCCGGCGAACTCGGTGAGCCAGCGGCCATTGACCTCGACCTTGACGCCGTCGCGGCGGGTCACGGTGCGCCGCACGCGCGCACGGCCTTGGGCGGTGCGCAGCTTGCGCTGGCTCAGGATGCGTTCGAGCAGATCGGGACGGTTCACGGCACGTGGCCTCGGCGAGTGTCAGGGCGGGACAGCGGCATTGCGCCGCAGCCGGATGCACGCCGACGCCAAAAGCGCTGCGCGATGCGCAACGCCGGGCGTACTTTCGTGCTTCCCCCTGGGCTCAACCGACTACGCCGCCCGACCGCAGCAGGTGGCCGGTTCGGTGATGTCGGCATGCACCGTAGCGCTGCCGAGCACATCGTTTCTGTGACCGGCTGCGGCCTTTGCTTCCTGCACCGGCATGGGGCGCAGGCCCAACCGGGCGAACAGGGCCAGATCGCGCTCGGTGTCGGGATTGCCGGTGGTGAGCAGCTTTTCCCCGTAGAAGATGGAGTTGGCACCGGCAGCGAAGCACAGCGCCTGCAGCTCGTCGCTCATCGACTCGCGTCCGGCCGACAGCCGCACCATCGAACGCGGCATGGTGATGCGGGCGACGGCAATCGTGCGGACGAATTCGAACGAGTCCAGTTCGGTGGTGCCGTGCAGCGGCGTACCCGCCACCTGCACCAGCCGGTTGATCGGCACCGAGTCCGGGTGCGCCGGCAGGTTGGCCAGCGCCTGCAGCAGTCCCGCGCGTTGCCCGCGCGATTCGCCCATGCCGACGATGCCGCCGCAGCAGGTTTTCATGCCGGCCTCGCGCACGTGTTCCAGCGTGTCCAGACGATCCTGGTAGTCGCGGGTGTGGATGATGTCGCCGTAGAACTCCGGCGCCGTATCCAGGTTGTGGTTGTAGTAATCCAGGCCGGCATCCTTGAGCGCCAGCGCCTGCTGGCCACTGAGCATGCCCAGGGTGGCGCAGGTTTCCAGGCCCAGCGCTTTGACCTCGCGGATCATCTCGGCCACCTTGGGGATGTCGCGTTCCTTGGGCGAACGCCAGGCTGCGCCCATGCAGAAGCGCGAGGCGCCCGCGGCCTTGGCCTGCCTGGCCCGGGCCAGCACTTCTTCGGTGTCCATCAGCTTCTGCGCGGTCACGCCGGTGTCGTAGCGCTGCGCCTGCGGGCAATACGCGCAATCCTCGGGACAGCCGCCGGTCTTGACCGACAGCAGGGTCGAGACCTGCACTTCGCCGGCAACGAAATGGCGACGATGGATGTCGGCGGCACGGAACAGCAGCTCCGGCAGCGGCAGGTCGAACAGCGCCAGCAGTTCATCGCGCTGCCAGTCATGGCGCGGTTCGGCGGAGGCAATGTGAGCGGACATGGGCGAGATCGCTGAATAAAGTCTGGAAGTCTGAAAACCGCCGGCGGCTCTGTCAACCACATGGAAGCTTCGAAAGTTGACGGCTGGTTGCGCCAGCTCGGGCGCGGTCTGTTGGTCGCGCGCTGCCTGATTTGCGCCGAACTGGGCGCAAACGGCCTCGATATATGCGTCAACTGTCGTCAAAACCTGCCAGTCAATTTGACCGCATGCGCGCGTTGCGCGCTGCCCCTGCCGAATCCGGGCGTCTGTGGCAGTTGCCAGCAGCAAGTCCCGTCGCTGGATCGCTGCCACGCCGCCTTCGTCTACAGTTTTCCCTTGGACCGGCTGGTGCCACGCCTGAAGTTCCATCGCGACCTGGCGGCCGGTCGCTTGCTGGCAGACCTCCTGACCGAGTCGGTGGCCTCGGCACAACTGCCTCGCCCCGCAGCACTGGTGCCGGTGCCCCTGCATGCCGGACGCCTGCGCCAGCGCGGCTACGACCAGGCGCTGGAACTGGCGCGGCCATTGGCGCGTCGGCTGAAACTGTCGCTGCGCGCCGACGGACTGCGACGTACACGCGCCACCGCGGCGCAGTCCGAGCTGGACGCCGGACAACGCCAGCGCAACCTGCAGCAGGCATTTGCAGCGGTCGGCCCCCTACCCGCCCATGTCGCCCTGATCGACGATGTCATGACCACCGGCGCCACGCTTTATGCGGCAGCTGCGGCGTTGCGCCGCGCCGGCGTGCAACGCGTCGATGCCTGGGTGTGTGCGCGTGTGCCTTGAGCGGCGTCAGGAACCCAGTGCGTAGTGGGCGGCGATGCCGACGAAGATCGCTGCACCCACCCAGTTGTTGTGCAGAAAGGCGCGGAAGCACGCTTGGCGATCACGGTGGCGGACCATCACGAATTCCCACGCCACGAACACGGCAGCGATTCCCAGGCCAATCCAGTAGTACAAACCAAGTCCGGCCTGCTTGCCGACCAGCGCCAGGGCCAGCAGCACCAACGTGTACAGCACGCCCTGGATGAGCAGGTCCAGGTCACCGAACAGGATCGCGGTCGATTTGGAACCGGCGCGCAGATCATCTTCGCGATCGACCATGGCGTACCAGGTGTCGTAGGCCGTGGCCCAGAGGATGTTGGCGCCATACAGCACCCAGCCCACCGGCGGCACATGGCCCTGCACGGCCGCGAACGCCATTGGAATGCCCCAGCCGAAGGCCAGGCCCAGGTAGACCTGCGGCAGGTGGGTATAGCGCTTGAGGTAGGGATAGCTGGCAGCCAGGAACAGGCCGACAAAGCTCAACATGATGGTCAGGCGATTGAGCGTCAGCACCAGCGCAAACGCGACGATCATCAGCACCGCGAACACCAGCAACGCCTCGCGGCCACTGACCGCGCCGGTCGCCAGGGGCCGGCCGCGCGTGCGTTCCACCTGCGGGTCCAGCCAGCGATCGGCGTAGTCGTTGATCACGCAGCCGGCCGAGCGCGTCAGCCAGACGCCCGCGGTGAACACGAACAGCACCCACCCCCCCGGCACGCCGCCAGTCGCCAGCCACAGCGCCCACCAGGTCGGCCACAGCAGCAGCAACACGCCAATCGGGCGGTCGCCGCGAATCAGCTTCCAGTATTGGTTCAGTCGCTCCCGCCAGCGCGGCAGCGCGGGGCTCTCGTAGCGTTCGTATCCCATGGCCCGCCGATTTTAGCGTTGCCTCCCCGTCCGCGCGCCGATCTGGGGGAAAACAGCCGCTTCGGGTAAGCTATGCCGACTGCGCCCGTAGCTCAGCCGGATAGAGTAGTGGCTTCCGAAGCCATTGGTCGGGGGTTCGAATCCCTCCGGGCGCGCCAGCAGATTCAAAAGAAAACCCCGGCCTTGGCCGGGGTTTTTTTGTATCACCTGCAGCGGGCCGCTTACATCTCGTAACGGAAACCCAGCAGGAACTGGCGGCCGTACTCGGTGTATTCCTCGGGGAACAGGAAGGTCGGGTCGGCGCCGGAGGCTTCGCTGACCTGGGTGCGGAACGGCTCGTTGTTGACGTTGTTGACCTGGAACAGCAGGGTCAGGCCGTGCAGGCTGCTTCCTTCGGCGAAGTCGTAGCTCAACTGCAGGTCAACCACGCTCTCGGGCATCGTGAAGCGGTACTGGCGTGCACCAAACAGGGAGCTGTACTCGCCGCGGTATTGATCGCGGTAGCGTTCGCTCACGCGCGCCGAGAAGCCATGCTTCTCGTAGAACACGGTGGCATTGGCCACGACCTTGGACAGACCGGGGATGGTGTCGGTGTTGGAGCCGCCCGGGCCATCGGGATCAATCGACGACTCGGTGTAAGAGCCGTTGAGCTGCACGCCAAAGCCATCCAGTGCCGGAGTGAACAGATCGCCAGTCAACGTGGCGCTCAACTCCGCGCCCCGCATGTAGCCGCCTTCGCCATTGGCCCAGGTGGAGAAGTTGCCGAAGTTGGACACCGGGTTGTTGTTGGTGTCGTTGGTGTAGCCACTGAAATCCCAGTTGGGGAAATTCTGCTGGTACACGTAGCTCTCCAGGTCCTTGTAGAACAAGGCCAGGGCGACATAGCTGGCATCGCCCATGTACTTCTCGACCGACAGGTCAACCGCGTTGGCGCGGTACGGCTCCAGCAGCGGATTGCCACCGCTGCCGCTCCACAGGTAAGGCGAGGTGGTGCTGACGCCAGCCGAGCTGGCTGCACTGAGGTAGTTGATCGGCGGACGCATCAGCGTCTTGGCCGCGCCCAGGCGAACTTTCCAGCCATCACTCATTTCCAGCGCCAGGTTAAGGCTGGGCAGGATGTCACCGTAGGAGGTGCCGATGGTCTGGCCACCACGGATGACACCGTCGCGGGCGTTGAAGCCGGTGGATTCCTGATCGGTGTGGATGTACTGCACGCCTACATTGCCGCGCAGGCGCAAGGAGTCGCTGATGTCGATGTCCAGGTTGGCCTTGGCGTACCAGGTCATCACCTCTTCTTCGACGATGTAGTCCTTGAGCAGATCATCGTTGCTCTCGCTGACGTTGACGTCGTAGTAGCGGCCAAGCGCTGCGCGTGGGTCATACGTCAGGACATTGCCCAGGCCGAGGAAATTGAGCGAGGTCGGCGAGCGTAGATCTGCTTGATCCACCTGCATCGGCGTGCGCCCATTGCGCAGATCCGCGAAGTACACCGTCGCGCGCTTTTCCTTGGTGCGCTTGTTGTAGTTCACGCCCAGATCGTAGCTGCGCAGGAAGTCCGAGGACTCGATGTCACGACTGAACTGGAAGCGTGCAGCCTTCAGCTTGTCTTCCTGGGTGGAATTTTCCATGCGGCCATCGTGGCCGTAGTTCTGCGGATCAGACAGCAGCACGGTGGCCGGGTTGGACATGTCCGGCGTCGAGTACCAGCCGAAGCGGTTGTAGAGCGGATTGTTGAAGGTGATGTTGGTCGGGTCCAGCATGCCCGCGTAGGTTTCCAGCACCGACTGATCGCGCTCGGCGCGCGAGTAGCTCAAATCCAGGGTGAAGGTCATCGGGTCCAGCTTGTAACTGGTGTTCCAGCCCACCGAGGTCAACTTGTCTTCGCGGGTGTTGTTGTCGTTGCGCACGATGGGCTGCACGCCAACCAGCGTGCCGCTGGTGACCACGTCGCGCCCGTAGTAGGGGCTGGTGGCCAAGTTCTGGAAGCCCACCGAATTGCCGTCGTCGTTGGTGAACCAGGGGTCGTTGTTGGACATCATGCCGCGCATCAACTCGTTCTGCTCGAACTTCGAGTAGTACATGTCGACGATGCTGTGCAGGTTCTCGTTCGGCTTCCACTCCAACACGCCCATCACGCCGTCACGGGTCAGCTCGCGCGACTTGACCCAGCCTTCCCAGCCTTGCAGGGCGATGGCGTCGTCTAGGCGTCCTTCCTGTGCCGGTGCGCCCCAGCCGTTGAGCGTATTGCCATCAACCCACCACCATTCCTTGTAATGGCGTTCCTGGAACGGGGAGTTGAGACGCGCCACGCCCAGCGCCACGCCGATGGTGTCGTCGGCGAACTGATCCACGTAGGAGGCCGCGGCGCGGTAGCCCTTGTCCCAGCCACCCGAGGTGAGATCGCCCAGCGAGTTCTGTTCGGCCTGGCCGCTGAACACGATGCGACGTTCACCCAGGCTCAGCGGGCGGACCGTCTGCAGGTCGACGGTGCCCGAAATGCCCTGGCCAATGAGCGTGGCGTCGGGCGTCTTGTACACCACGACCGCGTTGATCAGCTCGGAAGGATACTGATCGAATTCCACGCCACGACTGTCACCCGTGCTGACCTGCTCGCGGCCATTGAGCAGCGTGCCGGCGAACTGCTCGGACATGCCGCGGATGTTGATCACCTGCGAGCGGCCGTCGACGCGTTGCGTCGCCAGGCCCGGCAGGCGCGCGATGGAGTCGGCGATGCTGATGTCGGGCAGCTTGCCCAGATCCTCGGCCGAGATGGCCTCGACGATCGAGGTGGACTCGTTCTTCGTTTCGATAGAGGTGGCAATAGCGGCGCGGATACCGGTGACCCGGACCGCATCCAGCGTTTCCACCTGGTTGGTCGGTGCCGGGGTGGCGCCGGTCTGCGCCGGCTGGGTCTGCGCTTCCTGCGCATGCACGCCGGCAATGGAGAAGAGGGCCAACGCGCACGCCGACGCCAGTGCGCGTCGGTGCGGTTGGGAACGGAGTTGGGTGACAGCGGAAGACTTGTGTTTGCGATTCATACGGCCCCTCTCTGACCGGCTGTTGACAGCGCTGTCATACTGTCGCCAAATGCGGAATGTCAAACGACTCGCTTATGAGCCTGACTGCGGAAACCGCAATTTCAACCTTTACAACTAATTAACGAATTCAAGCGACTCACGCGCGCTGCGACGCAGCATCCGGAGTGCGCAAAAAAATCCAGTTGTTTCGTATCACGGGGAGGGCCCGATGAATCGATCCCATGCGACGCGCGTAACGCGCCGTCGTCGTTTGCTGCTGGCGATCCTGCTTGCAGTTTCCGGCCATGCCGTCGCCCATGAACAGGGCCAGGCACGCGTGTGGCTGACGACGTCCGATCATTCCATCGCTTTGGCCGAACAGGCCGCGCTGCCGCTGACGCACGATGCCAAGGGCGAGGTGCGGATTGATGTCGACGCCTCGCAGCGCTTCCAGTCCATGGTCGGGTTCGGCGCGTCGTTGACCGATGCGTCGGCGTGGTTGCTGCAGGAACGCATGAGTCCGGTACAACGCGATGCCCTGCTGAAGGAACTGTTTGGCCGCGAAGGCAATGGCCTCGGCCTGAGCTTCAGCCGCCTGACCATTGGCGCTTCCGATTTCTCCCGCCATCACTACAGCCTGGATGATCCGGCCGATGGCAAGCCCGATCCGCAACTCAAGCACTTCAGCATCGAGCCCAACCGCGGCGATGTGATCCCCGTCGCCAAGGCCGCGCTGGCGATCAATCCGCAACTGCAGATCATGGCCTCGCCGTGGAGCGCCCCGGGCTGGATGAAGTCCAGCAACAGCCTGATCCAAGGCACGCTCAAGCCGGAGTACTACGACGCCTTTGCGCGCTACCTGATCAAATACGTGGATGCCTACGCGGCCGAGGGCATTCCGATCTTCGCGCTGACCGTGCAGAACGAGCCGGACTACGAGCCCAAGGATTACCCGGGCATGCGGCTCAACGCGCCGGCGCGCGCGCGCTTCATCGGCGATCACCTGGGCCCGATGCTGGCCCAGCGTGACACGCGCACGCAAATCTTCGACTGGGACCACAACTGGGACAAGCCGCAGGAGCCGCTCGGCGTGCTGGGCGATGCCAAGGCCAACCGTTACGTATCGGCGGTGGCCTGGCATTGCTATGGCGGCGACGTGTCCGCACAGACGCCGGTGCACGAGGCCTATCCGGACAAGGACGCCTACATGACCGAATGTTCCGGCGGCACCTGGGAACCGGTCGCCAGCGGTGGCCTGACCTTGCAGGCGCGCCAGGAAGTGATCCAGTCGGTGCGCCACTGGGCACGCGGCGTGCTGTTCTGGAACCTGGCGCTGGACGAGAACCGCGGCCCGCAGAAAGGTGGCTGCGATACCTGTCGCGGCGTGGTGACGATTGATTCGCGCACGGGTGAAGTCAGTCGCAACGACGAGTACTACGCGCTGGGCCACGCCAGCCGCTTCGTCCGTCCCGGCGCGCGCCGGATTGCCTCCACCGAGACGAAGCAGGACGTGGACAACGTCGCGTTCCGCAACGAGGACGATGGCTCGCGCGTGCTGGTGGTGACCAATTCGGCGCGGCAGCCGCGCAGCATCCAGGTCCGCGAAGGCAAGCACGCCTTCAGCTACACCTTGCCGGCACGCAGCCTGGCCACCTTTGTGTGGGCGGAGGCAGCGCCATGATGGCGATGCGGGTGCACTGATGAGCGAGTCTCCACAAGGAAGCGGGAAGCCCCATTGATGCGTACGCGGATCGAGGATGTGGCGGCAGCGGCCGGCGTATCAATCAAGACGGTTTCGCGGGTACTGAACCGCGAACCCAATGTGCGGCCGGAAACGCGACGGCGGGTGGAAGAGACCGTCGCCCGGCTGCAGTACCGGCCCAATCCGTCGGCGCGCAGCTTGGCCGGACAGCGTTCGTATGTCATCGCACTGGCCTACGACAATCCGTCGCGCAACTACCTGATGGAAATCCAGAGCGGCGTGCTGGAAGCCTGTCGCGGCGAGCATTACAACTTGGTGCTGGCGCCGGTGCTGTTCGGGCAGGATGGCTATCTGGACGACATCACCACGCTGTCCGAGCATTTTGGTCTGGATGGCGTGGTGCTGATTCCACCGTTGACCGACGATCCGGCGCTGTTGAACCGTCTGGACGAGCTGGGCCTGCCTTACGCGAGCATTTCACCGCGTGTGCATCGGGATCGGATCGGGGTGACGGTGGACGAACATGCCGCGGTCTGCGACCTCATCTCCGAGCTGATCGAGCTGGGGCATACGCGGATTGGCCATATCCTGGGACACGCTTCGCACGGCGCGCGCGACTGGCGCTATTCGGGCTATCGCAATGCGCTGGCCAAGGCCGGCATTGCCTTCGATCCCGCGCTGGTGGTGGAGGGCGAGTTCACCTTCGACTCCGGCGTGCAAGGGGCAGAGGCCTTGCTGGACCTGGCCGATCCACCCACGGCGATTTTCGCGGCCAATGACGACACCGCGGCAGGGGTGATCCGGGTCGCGCGCCTGCGTGGCTTGTCGGTGCCGCGCGATCTGTCGGTGTGCGGGTTCGATGACACGCCCCTGTCGCGACATATCTATCCGGCGCTGTCGACGGTGCGGCAACCCACCCGCGACATGGGGCGCCTGGCCACGCGCGAGCTGCTTGAGCATCTGCGCGATCCGGAAGCCGGCGCCATGGTCGCCATCCGCTACAACCTGGAGTTGCGCGACTCCATTGCGGCAGCGCCGTTGCGGAGCTGAGCGGCCGCGCCCGCCAGCGGTCCTCTGCAGCCCGCGCAAAGAAAAAGGCGCCGGCATTGCCGGCGCCTTTTCCATTTACCCATGCTCGCCCGACTTACCAGAAGCTGGCGTACAGCGCGATCAGGATGGCGACCACGCCCAGCGCACCAACGTTGAACACGCTGTCGGTCTTGTAGACCACATCGTCGGTGCGGATGAAGTCCTTGCCCTCGGCCCGCCGGGTCATCAGCGACACGATCACGGCCAGCGCCAGCGCGAGCAGGAACACCAGACCCACGCGATCGATGAAGGGCAGCGTCGGCCACGCCAGCTTGAGCACGACGGACAACACGAACGAACCAATCGCCGCGCTCAGGGCGCCGGCTTCATTGGCACGCTTCCAGAACAGGCCCAGCACGAAGATCACCACGATGCCCGGTGTGAAGAAGCCGGTGTACTCCTGGATGTACTGGAAGCCCTGATCGAAGCTGCCCAACAGCGGCTTGGCGGTCAGGATGCCCAGCAGCACGGACACGGCCGCGGCGATGCGACCCACCTTGACCAGCTTGGCTTCACTCGGCGCCGCGCCCTTGCGCTTGGCGTAGAAGTCGAGGGTGAAGATGGTGGCGACCGAATTGATCTTCGATGCCAGCGAAGCCACGATCGCTGCCACCAGCGCCGCGAATACCAGGCCCAGGATGCCGGTCGGCAGCAGGCGCATCATGGTCGGATAGGCCTGGTCGGGACGATCCAGACCCGGCGCCAGCACGATCGCCGCGATGCCCGGCAGCACCACGATCACCGGCATCAGCAGCTTCAGGAAGGCGGCGAACAATACGCCCTTCTGCGCTTCGGCGATGTTCTTGGCCGCCAGCGCGCGCTGGATGATGTACTGGTTGAAGCCCCAGTAGCTGACATTCATGATCCACATGCCGCCGATGAGCACGCTGATGCCCGGCAGATCCTTGTAGAAGGGATTGTCCTTGCTAAGGATCATCTCGAAGTGCTCGGGATGTTCCGACCACAATTTCTGGAAGCCGGCGACGATGCCGGCGCCATCGCTGATCTGATTGAGGGTCAGGCCCGCCACCAGCAGGCCGCCCAGCACCAGCAGGGATACCTGCACGATGTCGGTCAACGCCACGGCCTTGAGGCCGCCATACAGCTGGTACATCAGCGCGAACACGCCCAGCAGGGTGAGGGCGAGCATCTGATCCATGCCGGTGACCTGGTTCACCGCAATCGAACCCAGCCACATGATCGAGGTCAGGTTGACGAACACGTACAGGCCCAGCCAGAACACGGCCATCAAGGTGCGGATGCGCGTGCCATAACGCTGTTCGAGGAACTGCGGCATCGTGTAGATGCCGTTGCGCAGGAATACCGGCAGGAAGAACTTACCGACGATCAGCAGGGTCAGCGCCGCCATCCATTCATAGGAAGCGATCGCCAGGCCAATGGCGTAACCGGAGCCGGACATGCCGATGATCTGCTCGGCCGAAATGTTTGCCGCGATCAACGAGGCGCCAATGGCCCACCACGGCAGCGACTTGCTGGCCAGGAAGTAATCCTTGGCGTCTTTCTGGTGGCCGGCCTTCTCGCGCGAGACCCACTGCGCAAGGATGAAGATGCCGGCCAGATAGGCCAACACGATGGTGATGTCGAGTGCGGAGAGTTCCACTGACGGCTCCGGTTTGCGATGCAACGAAAACGATCACCGCACGGCGCCATGACTCTGGCGCGGCGAGTGATCGGCGGGATGCGACATCATCGGCTGGAGATTTCCCCCGCCAGCGATGACAGCGCTGTCAGAATACGCATCGGAGTTTCGATTGCATCGTGCGTTGCACAACGCGTGCGATTCAGCACGCAGGGTAACGGGTTGGAGCGGGTCTGCGGCGTCCGGATGGGTTTGGATCGGTCCATACGCTCGCAATCCTTGCTCTAGTCGGCGCCGGTTGCCTTGCCGGATTCCAGTGACGCGCATGCCATGACGTGGTTGTAGTCGCTGGACATGCAGCGATAGAAATCCAGGCGTCCGCCCTGCGCTGCCTGGCAATCGGCCAGCGTGGTGGTCGCCAGGCGTTCCCGGATCGGAGCGGCCGAGCGATCGAATTCCGCCGCGCTCAGGTAGCCGCCATCGCGATTGCGCTGCCCCACTTCCAACATCGTTTCCATGCCGTAGCGCGCGTTCTCCACCGCCTTGTCGCACGCCAGTTCACTGTCGCTGTCCTGCACCTTGAGCAGCTGCGTGGCGATGGCTTCGACATCTTCCCTGACCTGTGCGGGCAACTGCTTGGTTGCACTCTCCTGGCCGGCCGCCTGGTCCTGCGCCTGCCCTCCCGCCACCACGCCCAGACACACCAGCATCAGGCCCATGCGCGATGCGCGGCCGTGAGTGTTTTTCATGCGCGAAACTTCCCCGAATCGACGGCCGAGTATACGGCCTCATTGCACGCGCAAATGATCCCCGTCCAGCAGCAGGTTGCGCGCCAGTACCTCGCGCAGGGCGCGGCTGGGCGGCGCGGGTGCAGGGCCACCCAGGTGACGCTGGAACATCGCTTCCAGCAGATACAGGTAGGCTTCGCGCGTCAGCGGATTGACCAGCTGGTGGCGGCCTTCGGCATCGACAAACAAGCTGACCTGCTTGCCCTGCGCTTTCAGCTGTGCGGCGTAATGGACGACGCTGCGGATCGGCACGCGTTCGTCGTCGCCGCCGGCCAGCAACAGCACCGGTCGCCGCAGTGCAGCGGCGTTGGCAATGGGCGATTGCACGCGCAGGCGCGCGGCCAGGGCGCCATCGGCCGGATCCAGCGCCAGCAGACGCATGGTGCTCGCCATCGGCACGCCGCGTGACATTTGATCCGGACCGCGCGCGTACCAGCGCAACACCCAGCCGAAGTCGGCGGGCGGCACCGCGGCGACGCCGACCTTGAACAGCGCCGGCTGGAAGGTCACGCCCTGCAATGCCGAGTAGCCGCCGAACGAGGCCCCGACGATGCCCACCTTGCCCGCATCACCCACGCCCTGCGCCAACAGGTGGCGCACGCCCTCGACGATGTCCTGCTGCACGCGGCCGTTGCCGAAGTCGCCTCCGGCCGCCAGCAGGTAGTCACGCCCCAGGCCGGTGGAGCCGCGGAAGTTCGGCTCGAACACCACGTAGCCGCGGTTGGCCAGCAGCTGCGACTGTGCACCAAACTCGGGCCGGAACAGGTTGAACGGACCGCCATGGATGTTGGCCACCAGCGGCGCGCGGCGCGCATCCACCCCAGGCGGCAGCAGCACGAAGCCGTGCAAGAGCATGCCGTCGGAGCCGCGCCAACTCACCGGCAGCTTGCGCGCCAATTGATCACTCGGCAATGGAGTGACGGCTCGCCGCTCGTGTTCGAAACCCAGCTCGCCCAGGATCTCGTGCAGCTGGCCATTGCCCGGGTTGTACAGATACAGACGCTCGCCCTTGGCGTCGGCTTGGCGCGCATGGATCAGCCAGCGCGCGTCGGCGCCGCGACCCACTTCGATGCGCAGATCCGGTTGCGCCAGCTGGCGGCGGATGCGTGGCCATTGCGCACGCGTGCCGGCATCCAGCGGATGGCTGGCGGCGATGGTCGAACGGTAGTTGGCAAAGAGCGGTTCGCCCGTCAGCGGATCCAGGCTGACCTGCTGCAGGTCGGCTTCGCCGCGCGGATCCTGGTGCAGCGTGTCGAGCTGGCCGCTGGCCTGCAGGCGGGCCAGCCGCCCGAAGCCGGACGCGCTGTCCGTATTGAGATACACCGCCTGGCCGTCCGCGCTGCTGGCCAACAGCAGGCAGCGCTCCACGCGCACGCAGCGCAACTGCTGCAACAGGCGGGTGCCGCTGAGCCGATAGAGCACATGCTGATCGCCTTCGGCGCGCAGCAGCCAGGCCAGGCGACCGTGTGCGTCCACGGCAAAATCGACGATGGGCCGGGTGTCCTGCCACAGCAGTTGCTGCGCGCGGGTGACGTCAATCCGCAGGATCCGCCAGTAGGGCGTCTGGCGCGACACGCTGGGCGGGCTCTCCAGGATCAGCGCCGCCTCGGCGCGACTGCGATCCGCACCTGCCAGGCGTCTCACTTGCTTGCCGCTTTCGCCGAGGATCAGGCCTGAGCCCGGACGCTGGTCCATGGCGACCGCGTGGATGCCCGCCGCATCCTGCAGGAAGATCCATTGACCATCGTGCGACCACACCACATCACTCGCTTGCGTCTGCGCCAGCATCCGTTGCGGCTTGCCACCGCGCGCATCCAGTCGCCACAGCGAACGTCGCCCGCCCTGCTCCTGCAGATACGCCACCCCGCGTCCATCCGGCGACAGCCAGGCGCCGGCCATGACCGGCGTGGCCAGGAACTGCGCCCGGCTGAAACGCGGCGGGCGCGGCCGGGCCTGTTCGCTCCGCACGGCGGCGTGCAATGCGGCATCCGACTCTGCCGGTGATTGCGCAGCAGCAGCGTCTTGCAACGAAATCAACAGGAGGGCGGCGAGCAGGCTGCGGCCGCACGAACTGCGGACGCAGCGGGCCAGCGCGCGGCAACGAGGCGCGAATGGAGTCATCTGTTTCTCCTGGCAGGGCGCGCGATCGCGCCATGCGTCAATGGGTCAGGCAGTGGCCAGGGCGGCGGTCTGTGTGGTGGGTTGCCAGTCTTCGCGTCGCGGATGGATCAACCACAAGCTGACCAGCGCCGGCAGGCTGAGCAGGCCGCAGGCGGCAATCCAGGCCCAGCGCGCCGGCGGCGACAGGTCGGTGCGTCGCGTATGCCAGATGGCCAGTCCGAACGAGGTCAGCATCAGCCCCAGAGCCAGCACCGCGATGCTCGTGGGTATCGGCGGCCGCTGCTTGTCGGCGTCGGGACGATAGCCGGCAAACAGATTCAAGAGCGCGCGCTGGGTCTCGTAGATCGCCGGCGCGGGATACCAGTTCTGGAAACGCCATGCTGCGGAATAGTCCAGCTTCAACTGGCGCTGACCCACCACTTGGCTGTCACCGTCGTCACTCACGTGGATCACGCTCTGCAACGGCAGGGCGCCTTCGGCGTTGTAGGAAGCACGGGTGAACAAGAAGGAGACCAGATGCCCGTCCAGCAATTCGATCATGTCGATGCGCTGCAGATCGCCGGTCCGGCCCGGCAACGCCACGCGCTGGCGCGGTGTCAGCAGGCCGTCACTGTCGGCAAACTCGCGTGCGTCGTAGAAATACAGCGCGCGATTGCTGAGCAGGGCCACGCTGTCACCGGCCAGCTCCACATCGGTGATCTGTTCGTTGGCCGGCACTTGCAGGCGCGGGATGATCACGCGCTGCTCGCCGTCGTACTGGTACACGCTGCGCCGCGACACCAGCGTCTCGGCGGGGCCGGGCATGACCGGGTCGGCAAAGGCCGCATTCCCCTCCTCACCCAGCTCGCCTACCGCACGCTGGTCGACCAGGCTGTAGCCGACAAAGCGCATGCGGTCGTGACTGAAGACCCAGCGCAGGCGTCGTTCGTTGTCATCGAATTCCATCGGCGCCAGATTGGTGAGCTCGTTGCGCGTAGGCATGTCGCGCAACACCGGCGCGGCGCCAAACACTTCCGAAATCTGCGCCTGTTCCCGCCACAACGCCGCCTGCGGGTCGCGGCTGCCTTGCAGGCCCATGACGATCAGATCCTTGCCTTCAGCGTTCTCCGCTTCCTTCTCACCACCGGCCAGCGGCACCGCGCGATTGTTGGGATGAGAGCCTTGCGCTATCCAGACAAACTCCACGCCAAAGCCCACCATCACCAGCGCAAACCACATCGCGAACTGCAATGGCGCGGCAGTCAGCAGCGTGGCGGACAGGCCGGTCGGTGCGGCCGACAGATCCGGCTTGAAGGCGACCAGCACCATCGCCAGCAGCAAAGCCAGCAGCAGCAGCTGTATCACCACCGCACCGAGACCGGTCGCGTGGCCGAAGGGCAGGATCAACAGCAGTGCCAAGCCGGCAAAACCGTAGCGGCGGCTGGCCAACATGGCGTAGGCACCCGCCAGGTACGCACAAACCGCGATCAGCCAGGCCGAACCGCACAGAACCCAGTGGCGCCCATCCACCACCCGCGCAGTCATGCTGTCCTGCCAGCTGGCGATCACCAGCAAGGGCAGCAACACGGCGATCGCCAGGACCACGGCTGCCGCCGCGATCAAGGCAAGCGCTAGGCGTGCGTGCGGCAAGGGGCGGTGCAGCAGGTTGAGCCAGACATTGCCACGGCGGTAGCCACCCATTTGATACGCTCCCAACAGCAGGCCGGTCAGCGCGAACACACCGCCAAAGACCTGATAGACGGTCAGCGGTTGCTGCGCCAGATCCACCACCCGGGTCAGGAATCCGAGCACTACGATCTGCACCACGGCGTAGGCGAATGCCCAGATCCGGAAGCGGCCCAGTTCGGCCTTGAAGATGTCCCACATGCTGATGTCTCCTTCGCGCTCAGGCGGTGGCGGCCGTAGCCGGCGCGGCGTGGTTCTTGCTCAGGAATCCGTTGACCGCGCGGTCCAGGCTGACCGGCATGCTCTGGATGCTGCGGGCACCGCTGGCACGGAGGAAGTCGGCGAACTGCTCGTCCTGATCCAGCACCAGGTAGTGATGCAGGCCATCCAACCGTTGCAGTTGCAGCAGGCCGGGCACGCTGGCGGCGTCGGGCCCCTTGAACGGAATGTCAGCGACCCAGTGCGTTACCCGCGCACAGAAGTCTTCCGGCGCGGACATGTTCTTCAGCTGGCCGCGCTCCAGGATGATCAGGTTGTCGGCGATGCGCTCGATCTCTTCCATCTGGTGCGAGCAATAGATCACCGTGCATTGTTCGGCGGCGTTGGAATACATCAGCGATTCCAGGAACGCGCGCTTGGCCACCACGTCCAGGCCCAGGGTGGGCTCGTCCAGCACCAGCAGTTCCGGACCCTGCGCCAGCGCCAAGGCCAGGTTCAAGCCGGCGCGCTCGCCGCGCGACAGCTGGCCGACTTTCTGCTCGGGCAGCACGTAGTAGTGGCCAATGACTTCATCGAAGGCCGCCTGGTTCCAGGCGCCGTACTGATGCTTCTGCATGGCCACCACGGCCGCCACCTTCATCCAGCCGGGCAGCGTGTGTTCTTCGTTGACGAAGCCGATGCGACTGCGATCCTGCGGGCGCAGTTGCTGGCTGTCGCGACCGAGGATGCGCGCCTGCCCCGACGTGGGCGGCAGGAATCCCAGCAGGATCCGGAACAAGGTGGACTTGCCGGCGCCGTTGGCGCCGACGATGGCGTGGATGCGCCCGCGCGGGATGCGCAGGTCGAGCTGGTCCAGTGCGAGCTTGCGGCCATAGCGTTTGCTCAGGCCGATGGTTTCGATGACGCAGTCGCTATCCGCGTGCACGTTCATGGGGTGTCCGATGACCGGCGTCAGGCGGTCTTCTTGTGCGCGAGCGCGCGCAGTTCGTCTTCCAGCCGCGCGAGGGCGCGCTGGGGCGGATAGTCCAGGGCAATGATTTCGTGGACGAAGCCCTGCACGGCGTCATCCATGCGGCGTTCGCGCTCGGCCTCGCTCAGGCGTTGCCTTGGCGTGGACACGAACAGGCCCAGGCCTTGTCGCGATTCCAGCCAGCCGTCGCTGGTGAGCTCGGCATACGCCTTGGCCACGGTGTTCGGGTTGATCATCAGTTGCTGCGCCAGCCCGCGCACGCTGGGCAGCTGTGCGCCGGGTTGCAACTCGGCCGTGGCGATCTTCATGCGCACGCCATCGACGATCTGTTTGCTGATGGATCGGGCATCGCCGGTGGCGATCTGGATCATCAGGGCCTGGGTCCGGGCCATGCGCACCTCGACTGAACTGTACTAGGACAGACAGTACAGTTGGGCCGCGGCAAAGATCAACAGGCCGGCGACGAAAACCGGTTGTGCGGCGACGGGATGGGGGGAAGCGGGGACGAAGCGGGAGAGCTTCGGGCCTGAAGGCCCTGCTACTCGCTTTGCAGCTCGGCCACGAAATCGTAGGCGTCGCCGCGGTAGTACGAGCGCGTGGATTCCACCACCCGGCCGTCATCCAGGAACGCGCGCCGCTCGACCAGCAGGCCCGGGCTGCCGACCGGCAGTTCCAGGTGTCGGGCGGCTTCCTCATCCAAAGCCACTGCACGCAGGCGCTGCAAGGCGCGCTTGGGCCGGTTGCCGTAGGCCTCCAGGGCTTCGTACAGCGAGGTGGTCACGCTGTCCGGATCCGGCAGCAGCGAGTAAGGCACCAGCGTGCGTTCGATTGCGATCGGCGAGCCGTCCACATGGCGCAGGCGGTACATGCGCACCACCCCGCTGCCGGGCGACAGGTTGAGCGCCATCGATTCTTCCGGCGTGACTTCGCCGACCGTACGTTCCAGGAACTTGACCTGCGGATTGAGGCCGCGCTCGCGCAGATCATCGGTAAAGCTGGTCAGGCGCGAGAACTGGCGCAGGATGCGCTCGGCCACGAACGTGCCGGCGCCCTGGCGCTGCACCAGCAGGCCCGCTTCGATGAGCCCGGCCAGTGCCTTGCGGATCGTCACGCGGGACAAATCCAGCAAGTTGGCAAGATCACGCTCACTCGGCAGGGCCTGGCCGGGGCGCAGCACCCCCGCATCCATCAGGTTCTGCAGGGCGCGGCGCAGGCGCAGGTAAGCCACTGCACGGGTGGACTCACCGGTCTGCAGGCGCTGGTATTCATCGAACAGGGCTTTTTGCATGGGCGATAAAATACCAGTGGAAGACCATTACATGCAATATCCCTGCCCAACAACGTAATTGGCCTGTCCAGTTGGCCTAATGTGGTAGCCCGGTGGTATTGTTTCCTCTCACATTCGGAATCGAGATTCGACGTGACTGCCAAGACCCTGCCTGTCGACCCCTTCGACCTGGTGATATTCGGTGGCACCGGTGACCTGGCCCTGCGCAAGCTGCTGCCGGGCCTGTTGCGCCGCTACGCCGACGGCCAGATCCCCGACGACAGCCGCATCATCGGCGTGGCCCGCGACAAGCAGTCCGACGCCGATTACCGCGCCAAGGTCGGTGACGCCCTGTCCCGCGCGTGCGCCAGCGATGAAGTGGCCAAGGCCAAGCTGCCGGCGTTCCTGGAAAAGCTCGGCTACCACGCGCTGGACGCGACCAAGGACGAGGGCTGGGAAGAATTCGCCAGCGAACTCAAGGCGCACGGCGAGGACCGCATCCGCGTGTTCTACCTGTCGACCAGCCCCAGTCTGTTCGTCAACCTGTGCGACCGCCTGCGTGCGCATGGGCTCAACCGCGGCCAGTCGCGGGTGGTGATCGAAAAGCCGATTGGCCATGACCTGGCCAGCGCCGCGGTGATCAACGACGCCGTCGGCAGCGCCTTTGCCGAAAGCCAGATCTTCCGCATCGATCATTACCTGGGCAAGGAAACGGTGCAGAACCTGTTGGCGCTGCGCTTTGCCAACATCCTGTTCGAGCCGCTGTGGAACGCCAATCACATCGACCACGTGCAGATCACCGTGGCCGAAACCGTCGGCCTGGAAAAGCGCGCCACCTATTACGACACCTCCGGCGCGCTGCGCGACATGGTCCAGAACCACCTGTTGCAGCTGCTGTGCATGGTGGCGATGGAACCGCCTGCGGCGCTGCAGGCCGATGCGGTGCGCGATGAAAAGCTCAAGGTGCTGCGTTCGCTGCGCCCCATCGAAGCCGAAGAAATCGGCCAGCTGACGGTGCGCGGCCAGTACCGCGCCGGCGCCGTCAACGGCGCGGCCGTACCCGGCTATCTGGACGAACTGGGCCGCGAAGACTCGCGCACCGAAACCTTCGTCGCGCTCAAGGCCGAAGTGGATAACTGGCGCTGGGCCGGCGTGCCGTTCTATCTGCGCACCGGCAAGCGCCTGCCGGAGCGGGTGTCGGAAATCGTCATCAGCTTCCGCCAGATTCCGCATTCCATCTTCGAGAACAGCGCCGGCCCGGTGATGGGCAACAAGCTGGTGCTGCGCCTGCAGCCGGACGAAGGCGTCAAGCTGTGGATGATGATCAAGGACCCGGGCCCGGGCGGCTTGCGCCTGCAGCAGGTGCCGCTGGACATGAGCTTTGCCGAAGCTTTTGGCGTGCATCAGCCGGAAGCCTATGAGCGCCTGTTGATGGACGTGGTGCGTGGCAATCCCACCTTGTTCATGCGCCGCGATGAAGTGGAAGCGGCATGGAAGTGGATTGATCCGATCCTGGCCGCGTGGGAAAGCAAGCGCGAATCGCCCAAGGCCTACACGGCCGGTTCCTGGGGCCCGAGTGCGGCGGTGGCGCTGGTCGAGCGCGACGGTCGTACCTGGCACGAGGACACGGTGTAAGCGCATGACGGACTCCCCCACTCCGCCGCTGCGCGCTGAAACTGTCGCCTTCGCCGATGGCGAAACCCTGGCCGTGGCCCTGGCCGCACGCGTGGCCGAGGATCTGCGCACGGCCATCGAAGAACGCGGCGCTGCGGTGCTGGCCGTCTCCGGTGGCACCACGCCCAAGCGCTTCTTCGAACACCTCTCGCGCCAGCCGCTGGCCTGGGACAAGGTCAGCGTGACCCTGGTGGATGAGCGCTGGGTCGGCCCGGATCACGATCGCTCCAATGCGCGCCTGGTCCGCGAGACCTTGCTGCAGGATTCCGCCGCTGCCGCCACCTTCATGCCGCTGTATCGCGATACCGCCGAGCCGGAAGAAGCGCTGCCGGAACTGGAACGGCGCCTGGACAGCCTGCCCGCCGATATCGACGTGATGGTGCTGGGCATGGGCGCCGATGGACACACGGCCTCGTTCTTTCCCGGCGGCGATTACCTGGCGGCGGCGCTGGAGCCGGAAGGTCGCGCACGTCTGCTGCCGATGCGCGCGCCTGGCGCCGGCGAGCCGCGCATCACCTTCACCCTGCCGGTGCTGCGCGCCGCCCGCCACCTGTACCTGCATATCGAAGGTGCGCAAAAGCGTGCGGTGCTCGAAGCGGCGCTGGCGGGGGCCGACCTGCCCATCCGCACCGTGCTGGAGCAGGCGCCGGCCACCACGGTCTACCTCACCGCCTGAGCCGGCCGGACGGGCGCGGCGGGCGCGGTCTATGCCTGCCATCGCCCTCCCTGCTTATAATAGGCACCCCGCGCGCGGCCTCCGCGTCGGGTGCCTGTCAGCGAAACCCGCCTCGGCGCGGTTTCCAGACCTGTTTTTCGTAGCCATGCGCGGTCCCCCCGACCGTGCTGCCAAAGGTGGAAAGTGCGTAACTACGACCTCGAATTCCTCAAGCATTTCTCGATGGTGATCGGCTTCCTGGTGCTGGTCACCCTGGGCCTGATCGTCGGCGCGCACTTCCTGCACGGCTCGATTCCGCCGGAAGCCAACCCCAATGCGGTCAAGCAGACCGAAGCGCGCATCGCGCCGGCGGGCGCGGTCTATGCCGGTGAAACCGGTGCCGCGGCCCAGGCTGCCGCGCAGGCCGCCGCTGCTGCCGCCGCCGCTTCGCAGGTCGCCTATGGCGGCAGCACCGATGGCCAGGTGATCTTCGACAGCCTGTGTGGCGCCTGCCACAAGAACGGCACCGGTGGCGCTCCCACCCTGACCGCCGCTGGCATGGGCGCCCGCGCCGCCAAGGGCAAGGACACCCTGTACAAGCACGCCATCGAAGGCTTCACCGGCCCGGATGGCGGCATCATGCCCCCGAAGGGTGGCAACCCGGCGCTGACCGAAGAGCAGATCCACGCCACGGTCGACTGGATGCTGGACCACGCCAAGTAAGCGCGGACCCGCGTCGCGAAAAAAGCCGCCTTGTCAGGCGGCTTTTTTTTGGGGGGCCGACGGAGTAGCGAAGCCGAGGCCCCGACCATGCGCACGAAATCCGTCATCTCTAGCTCGTTACCATATGCGCCTGTCAATGCCGCATCGGACTCTGCATGCCCGCTCAACGCCTGACCCTTTTGTCCGCTGCGCTACTGGCCTTCTGCCTGCCTGACGCTTACGCCGCTGAACCCGCTGCCACGCCCGCAGGATCCGAGGTCGTCGAACTGTCCGCCCCGCCCCCCCACTGGCAAGCGCTCAAAGGCAAACGCGTGCGCATCGTCGTGCCGCTGACCGTCACCGGCACCGATCAGGCCGAACGCTTCGGCGAACTGACGGTCGCCTTTGACGGCCGCCTCTGGCAGCCCAGCGAGGTGGCCACCCCCGGCAGTGCCGCCTTCAAGCAGGTCGTCAGCGACAACGCCCGCCGCCGGCTGGTGCTCGACGATGGCAGCAATGAGCGGGATCCCAAGACCATCAGCTGGCTGGGCGATCAGGCGCTGCCGCGCGTGGGCGCGCAACTGCGCGGCGTCGAAGGCATCGTCGACGAACGCCATGGCAGCATCCGCCTGCAACTGACCCGGCCGCTGGAACTGCCGATGCTCAAGCGCGCCGGCGCGCCGCAGGTGCCCGGCACGCTCAAGATCGCCGCGTTCAATCTGGAGAACCTGTTCAACGGTGATGGTCACGGCGGCGGCTTCCCGACGCCGCGCGGCGCCAAGACGCCTGCTCTACTGCAGGCGCAGTTGGCCAAGCTGGTGGCCACGGTGCGCGGCCTGGACGCCGACGTCGCCGCATTGATGGAGCTGGAGAACGACGGCTATGGCGCAGAGTCGAGCCTGGCCCAGTTCGTCGCCGCATTGAATGCGCCGCGCGATGGCCAGCCTGCGCTGGACTGGAAATTCATCGATGCCGGCCAGGGTCCGGGCGGCGACACGATTCGGGTGGGCATCCTCTATCGCGCCTCACGCGTCGCCCCGCTGGGTGCGCCTGCGGTGCTGGAAGGCGGCCCGTTCGGTGATCGCAGCCGTGTCCCGCTGGCGCAGGCGTTCCGGCGCGGCAGCGGCAAGCCGTTCGTGCTGGTGGCCAACCACTTCAAGTCCAAGGGCTGCACCGAAGCCAGCGGCGCCGACGCCGATCAAGGTGATACCCAAGGTTGCTGGAATGCGCTGCGGCTGGATTCGGCACGGCGCCTGGATGCATGGTTGAAGCAGGACCCGACCGGCCAGGGCGGCGAGCGCACGATCCTGCTGGGCGACTTCAATGCCTATGCCATGGAAGATCCCGTGCGCTGGCTGCGTGATGCGGGCTGGCGTGATGCCTTTGCCGTCGCCAGGGTCCAGCAGCCTTACAGCTACGTCTACAACGGACAGAGTGGTCGCCTGGACCACGCCCTGCTCAGCGCCGGCATGGCCAAACGCCTGCGCGGCGCGGCCGAGTGGCACCTCAATGCCGATGAGCCGGACCGTGCCGGTTACGCCACCGGCGATGCCAGCCAGCCGTGGCGCAGCTCGGATCATGATCCGCTGTTGCTGGGGTTTGATCTGTAGGCCCCTCCCCCGCAGGCGGGGAAGGGAGCAAAGGCACCGCAGACCATTTGCGCGCCACTGCTACAATTTGCGCCTTCATCCGGTCCCTGCCGGATCATCCCCCGCTTCCGGCGTTCGCCGGGAACCCTCAGTTTTCCGGCATCCGCCGGATTGCCAGCCGCTTGCCAGGCCAGCCCATGACCAGCACCGCCGAACTGACTTCGCCGTCGTCCGCCAACACGCCCCAGATCGGCGTGCTCGACAACGACTACACCCTGGAACACAAGTACACCCGCACCGATGGGCGCATCTATCTGAGCGGTGTGCAGGCGCTGGTGCGTCTGCCGTTGATGCAGCGGCTGCGTGATCAGGCCGCCGGCTTGAATACCGCCGGCTTCATCAGCGGCTACCGCGGCTCGCCGCTGGGCGGCTTCGATCTGGAACTGTGGCGCGCGCGCAAGCATCTGGAAGCCGCGGCGGTGAAGTTCACCCCGGGCCTCAACGAGGATCTCGGCGCCACCATGGTCTGGGGTACCCAGCAGACCAACCTGTTCCCGGGCGCCAAGGTCGATGGCGTGTATTCGATGTGGTACGGCAAGGGTCCGGGCGTGGATCGCTGCGGCGACGTGTTCAAGCACGGCAACGCCGCCGGCACGTCGCGCCATGGCGGCGTGCTGGCGCTGGCGGCCGATGACCACGCCTGCCGCAGTTCGACCCTGCCGCATGGCTCGGAAGACGAATTCGTCAGCGCGATGATGCCGGTGCTCAATCCGGCCGGCGTACAGGACATCCTCGACCTGGGCCTGGTGGGCTGGGCGATGAGCCGCTACACCGGCCGCTGGGTGGGCTTCAAGACAATCGCGGAAACCGTTGAGTCATCGGCCTCGGTGGAGGTCAATCCGTTTGCGCGGCAGATCCTGTTGCCCGGCGATTTCGAACTGCCGGTGGGCGGGCTCAACATCCGCTGGCCGGATCCGCCGCTGGATCAGGAAATGCGCCTGCACCGCTATGCGGTGAAAGCCGCGCAGGCCTTCGCCCGCGCCAATGGCGTGGACAAGATCGTGCTGGACTCGCCGCGTGCGCGGCTGGGCATTGTCACCACCGGCAAAAGCTACCTGGACGTGTTGCAGGCGCTGGAATACCTGGGCCTGGACGAACGCGCCTGCGCCGACATCGGCATCCGCGTGTACAAGGTCGGCATGACCTGGCCGCTGGAGCCGATTGGCATCTCCGAGTTCGCCAGCGGCCTGGACGACATCGTGGTGGTGGAAGAGAAGCGCGCCTTCATCGAGCGGCAGATGAAGGAATACTTCTACAACTGGCCCGAGTCGCTGGGACGCCGTCCTTCGATCATCGGCAAGTACGACGAAGCCGGCGAGTGGATCCTGCCCTCCACCGGCGAACTGACCCCGGCCACCATCGCCGGCGTGATCGGCCGTCGCATCCAGCGCTTCTACAGCAACGAGTCGATCGAACAGCGCCTGCGCTGGATGGACGAGAAGGAAGCCGAACTGGCGCTGCCGCGCGCCAATTTCCCGCGCGTGCCGCATTACTGCAGCGGCTGCCCGCACAACACCTCCACGGTGGTGCCGGACGGTTCGCGCGCGCTCGGCGGCATCGGCTGCCACTACATGGTGACGTGGATGGATCGCGACACCGACACCTTCACCCACATGGGCGGCGAAGGCGTGACGTGGTCGGGCCAGGCGCCCTTCACCGAAACCCAGCACGTGTTCCAGAACCTGGGCGACGGCACGTTCTTCCATTCCGGTTCGCTGGCGGTGCGGCAGTCGATCGCCACCGGCGTCAACATCACCTACAAGATCCTCTACAACGACGCGGTGGCGATGACCGGCGGCCAGCCGGTCGACGGCACCCTGAGCGTGCCGCAGATCGCGCACATGATGCGTGCCGAAGGCGCCGACACCATCGTGGTGGTCAGCGACGATGTGTCGAAATGGAGCAAGCGCGAACTGTTCCCCGGCGGCGTGGAGTTCTTCGACCGCAAGCAGCTCGATGACGTGCAGAAGCAGTTGCGCACGGTCAAGGGCGTGTCGATCCTGATCTACGACCAGGTCTGCGCCACCGAGAAGCGTCGCCGTCGCAAGCGCGGCAAGATGGTCGATCCGGCCAAGCGGGTGATGGTCAACACGCTGGTCTGCGAAGGCTGCGGCGATTGCGGCGTGAAGAGCTTCTGCGTGTCGGTGCTGCCCAAGGAAACCGAGTTCGGCCGCAAGCGCGAGATTGATCAGTCCAACTGCAACAAGGACTTTTCCTGCGTCAACGGCTTCTGCCCGAGCTTCGTCACCGTGCACGGCGGTTCACCGCGCAAGGGCAAGAAAGCGAACGCAGCCGAACTACTCAACACGCTGCCGGCCCCGCAGGTACGCACGGATCTGAGCCAGCCCTGGAACATCCTGATTACCGGCGTCGGCGGCACCGGCGTGGTCACCATCGGTGCGTTGCTGGGCATGGCTGGCCACCTGGAAGGCAAGGGCGCGAGCGTGCTGGATCAGACCGGCCTGGCGCAGAAGGGCGGCGCGGTCACCACCCATATCCGCATCGCCCGCACGCCGGAAGACATCCACGCCATGCGCATTGCCGCCGGTGAGGCGGATCTGGTGCTGGGCTGCGACATGGTCGTGGTCAACGACTACTGGGCGCTGTCCAAGGTGCGCGGCGAGCGTTCGCACGTGGTGCTCAACACCTACGAAGCCATGCCCGGCACCTTCACCACCCATCCGGACATGCAGTTCCCGGCCACCGACATCATCGCCGGCGTGCGCGTGGCGCTGGGCGGCCGCGAGCCGATGCTGATTGACGCCACCCAGCTGGCCACCGCGCTGATGGGCGATGCGATTGCCGCCAACCTTTTCATCATGGGCTACGCCTGGCAGCAGGGCCTGGTGCCGATTTCCTTCGATGCGCTGATGCGTGCGGTGGAGTTGAATGGCGCGGCGATCGAGATGAACAAGACCGCCTTCGCCTGGGGTCGCCTGGCCGTGGTCAATCCGCAAGCCGTGCAGGAAGCCGCGGGCCTGATCCGCAATACCCAGACTGAAGCCGAACGCACCCCGCGCAACCTGCAGATCCTGCCGCCGGGCGAGTGGGAAAGCACCGAGTGGGGCGCCAACGCGGCGCCGCGCAACCCGGGCAGCGAAAGCGAACTGCGTGGCCTGCCCGAAGGCAACGGCGGCGACGGCGACGTGGCGTTCCTGCCGCTGGATGATCTGCGCCTGTCGCGATCGCTGGACGAATTGATCGCCCGCCGCGAGCGCTTCCTTACCGACTACCAGGACGCGGCGTATGCACGTCGCTATTCGGACCTGGTGGCGCGCGTGCGCGCGGCCGAGCAGCTCAAGGCGCCGGGTTCCACCGCGCTGACCGAAGCGGTGTCGCGCTACTTCTTCAAGCTCATGGCCTACAAGGACGAGTACGAAGTGGCGCGCCTGTACACCAGCGGCGAATTCCAGCGCCGCCTGCAGCAGCAGTTCGACGGTGACTACCAGGTGCACTTTCACCTGGCGCCGCCGTTGTTCGCCAAGAAGGATGCGCAGGGCCGCCTGCAGAAGAAGGAATACGGCCCCTGGATGTTCAAGGCCTTCGGCCTGCTGGCCAAGCTGCGCTTCCTGCGCGGTGGCCCGCTCGACGTGTTTGGCTACACCGCCGAGCGCAAGGGCGAGCGCCAGCTGATGGCCGATTACGAGCGCACCCTGGCGCAGTTGTTGAACGGCCTGGATGTCGACAAGCTCGGCCTGGCAGTGGAAATCGCCAGCATCCCCGAGCACATCCGCGGCTATGGTCACGTCAAGGAACAGCACCTGCACGCGGCCAAGCAGCGCGAAGCCGAATTGCTGGCGACCTGGAACAATCCGCGCGGCATCCGGATCGTGCAGTCGGCTTGAAGCTTCCGGGTTCGGACGGCGGCGCGATGGCGCCGCCGTCCAGCGTCAACTTCGCCGCATCGTCGCCAACGCCGCGCGCAGTGGCGGCTTGAGCGGCAGGGCGAACTTTCGATACAGCCACGTCAGCGCGCGCCGCTGCCGTGGCACGCGCCAGGCCATGCCCTCTTCGATGGCGTAGACGCAGGGCGCGCAGGCGCCGCAGGGTTGGCCGCGCCACGGGCGATGGCAGAACCAGGTCATGTGCATGTAGTCCGACCAGCCTTCGCGCGCGGCTTCGTCCTGCATCGCGCGCTTGTCGATGGCGAACAGGGGAAAGCTGAAGTAGCGGAACAGCGCGTACTCGGGTCGGTCTGCATGGCGAGCATCGACGCGGTAGCTGCGGTAGCAACCGGCTTGCTGGAAGTCGCTGACCATCGATGAGAGCAAGGCCTGCACCTTGTCGTCCACATGCACGCTCAGTTCGATGTCGTCCAGGCGCTGGCGTTTGCAGAATGCCGGCAGCCAGGCGTATTGATCGCCGATGTACGAACGGCGGCGCACCTCGCGCAAGGCCTGCTGCATGGCGGGATCGCGCGGAATATCGGCGACGAGGAAGCGGCGCAGCGGGCGCAGCAAGCCGCGAACGTGTTCGTGCTCGCGCCGCAGGGCGTCGGAAATCGCCTGGATGGTCGCCAGCTCGACGGCCGTGGACGCGCGCGTTGCGTCTTCCAGGTAATAAGGCACCACCGGCAGGCGATGCTTGAGCAACAAGCGCAGCACCTGGAAGGTGGAATCCCAACCACCGGTCCACAACACCGCCACCGCGCGGGGCGATGAATCGCGGAACAGTGGACTGTCCGCCTCCACGTGCATGTCGGACTGCATCATCGCCTCGTGCGCTTCATCCACGCATGCTAGCGCTCGACGTCGGCAAGGCCGTGCACGCCATCTCGGCGAACGTGAATACGCCTGCCACGTGCGCTGTTCTTCTTCAGCCTGTTGTCACCTTCGTGACCGCGATCGTGATCGGGTTCGCGCCTTTGGTCCGTTGACCGCAGGTTC